>NZ_JACGVZ010000049.1:0-5430 GCF_014077465.1 Colwellia sp. BRX10-4 | reverse complement strand
GATCGGTATGTCGTAGTGTTCAAAACATAACAAGAATTTCAAGCGGGACAAAATAAAGTTGGCTGTTTTGTTCACTCCGTTCACTTATTTTAGCCAACGTTATTTTGCCCCTTAAATGGGCGTTATGTTTTCTATCTACTATGTCGCATTAAAAGGAGTTAAAAATGAATTTTAAATTAATCTTAGCAATCTCTGTTTTACTTATATCTGGCTGTAAGGCTACAAATGAGCTTGAGCCTGTTTCAAAAGTTAAGCCCGGAGTTGCTAAAGAAGGATCGCTTGCAAATCAAAAATTAATATCAGATGCGACAGCGAGTTTAGAAAAAATAGTCGGAGACTCCATTAATGACTCTGGTACTGAAATTTTAAAGTTTGTAATTCAACAACCTGTTGGAGAAGTTGGCTCCCGTTCATGGAGAGAGATGTGGATTGTAAAATCACCCAATAATGGCATTCAGTTTTTAATAACATTTAAAGAAGCTGGCACTGGTGCAGCAGACTTTGAAATAAAACAAATGGGTAAAAAGTCTTAAAAACATAACAAGCTGTTCAAGCGGGACAAAAAACAGTTTGCTGTTTCGTCCCTCAACATTTTAGCAAACAATTTTTTGCCCCTTAACAGGGCGTTATAACCTTGGAGTAACCTCAAATTAATTTATCAAAAATCGGCGTTTGGGGAGCTGGGTTCATAATTGTAGGAGTAATATTATTTACTTTCGGATTTCCTGTATCTTTACTAGATGAAATAGAAACAAACAATATTGGCTATTTTCAAAAAGAAAATGACAAATATGGGGTTCAACTCGAACTATCGCCATTAGAAAATGAATTCTATATTGTTGCTGAGTTTGACGGGAAAACAAGAAATGACGGCTTAGATAGTATCAGTATTTTATTAAACAACGAATTAGGTGAAACTGAGAGATTAAAATTAACATCTAGTCGCTCAAGTACTAATGGGGCTATAAATTCTGGATGGTATGGTAAAAAGGTTATCATTGGATATTTTAATATAGATAGTAAAGCCAACTATCAATTACTTATAGATAAAGTGAATACCAAAGGCACCATAGATAATTTAGTTTTATCCATACATGCAAATTCGAATCGATTCTACGAAGGCTTTTTAATAATTTCAAGTATTGTCTTGTTTCTTTCTGGCCTTCTATTAGTTGGTATAGATATATTCAAATACGGTTATAACAAGCTGTTCAAGCGGGACAAATAACAGTTGGCTAGTTCCGCTTCGCTTCACATTTTAGCCAACTACAATTTGCCCCTTAACAGGGCGTTATGTGTAAATGATATTTTGGAGTCAATTTGCTTAAAGTAAATTCATCGATGTTTGTGCACTTATTAGCATTGAATTCTTTTTTGCTAGTTTCTTATATGTTTCTACAGAATATAATTTACGGAGAGCAAGTTTCATCAATTGAACTCAATATATTGGAAATAATTTTAATCTCAGTATGTCTTCCTTCCTTTTTTATCTTTTGGGCTTGGATGCTTTCTGACTTCTTTAGAAATAAAACAAGTTCAAAAGCAGTATTATGGGGTTGGTCATTAATTATGGCAGGGCCTGTTGCAGTGTTTCCTTATTTTATTTTATATTGGCGTAAGCGAAGTAGAGTTTACACATAACAAGCCACTCAAGCAGGACAAATAACAGTTGGCTTTGTTCGCTTCGCTCTCTATTATAGCCAACTATCATTTGCCTCTTAGTGGGGCGTTATATGGCAAGAAATATGTTTGGCACTTCAACTGTACTTTTAGGCTCAGAAACTGATGACAAGCTATTCGAGGCACTTAAAATTGTCTTGGCTAGCTTTGGTGCAACAGTTAAAGAGAAGAATTATAACGTCGTAGGTTCTCAGGAAATATTGGTTTGGGAAGCAAATATCAATTCTAAAAAAATTAAGATATATTCCGAAACCTATGAAGGTTTATCAATCAAAGGTTCAACTGAATTGGTAAACGAAATTCAGGCAAAATTGGCTAAGCAAGTTGCCATATAACAAGCAATTCAACAGGACTAAAAACAGCGGGCTGTTCGCTTCGCTCCATTTTAGCCCACAATTTTTAGCCCGTTAATTGGGCGTTATATACCTAAGGAAACTTATGAGTTCAGGTGTCCAATTAACAGAAGCTGAGTTGCTTGAGCTTTATGGATTTATGGAAAAAGCTAACGAGCTATTCCATCAACCAATGAACTACTCTGATTCTGATAAAGTCGCAAAATTCGGGCAGGAAAATTACCCGTTAATCCGAAAGTATTATTACGATGTTTTATGGGATAAATTACCGGATAAAGTAAAAGAAAACATACTTAACGAGTAAACGGTATATAACAAGTCATTAAAGCAGGAAAATTTACAGTTGGCTGTTTTCACTGCGTTCAACATTTTAGCCAACTATAAATTTCCTCTTAATGAGGCGTTAGGTATACATGATAACTCGGCGAATATATCAATTTTTAGCTGTTGCTCCATTAGTGATTATGGTTATAGCTTTTATATTTCGTGCAACGCTTTATTGGACTTTTTCTGTTGCTGACGGAGAGCCTAAAGGTGGTGGTGACGTCATAGAAATAATTTTGTTTTTGTTGTTACTTGGAACCTGTTTTTTATCTATTTTATATGCAGGTTTAATAGCTGTTATACCTAAGTTAAGAAATGGCTCATATTCCCTTAACTTATTAATAATCAGTGTGTTTGTACCTTTATTATTTTGGTTCATACATCCTCTGATTCCAAGATTGGTGTAAAGTATACCTAACAAGAAATTAAACAAGGACAAAAAACAGTTGGCTTTTTGTTCACTACGTTCACTTATTTTAGCCAACAATTTTTTGCCTGTTAATTAGGCGTTATAACGAATAAGAGGCTTATGGAGAAAATCGTTGCAGAAGTTATAAATTCAGACCTATATCACTCAAAAAATGTTGCTAGTGAGGCTAACACCTTGCATGTTGAATATAATAGTAAATCGATAAAAATCGAGGAGCTATTGCCAATTTATCTGGGGCGAGCTAAGCACTTGGAAAAGTTTAATTCTAAACATGCAAATGATCTTCTGAAGTCCACGAATGAATTCTGCTCCAATATGAAATTAACCTCAAAGAGCATTTGTAACTTCTACAGGTTTAAGGGCTCTGAACATCATATGTATTTGGTAGTGGCAGTGCCTGATAGCTTAGAGCTACTTGGGTGCTTAAGAACCGTCGATAAGAGAAATGTAAGCACGGAAGAATGGGATTACCTTTGGAGTAACTCGTTATAACAAGACGTTCAAACGGACAAAAAACAGTTGGCTGTTTCACTCCGTTCACATTATAGCCAACAATTTTTTGCCGCTTAACGTGGCGTTAGCAATACCTTAAGGACTGAGTATGAAATTGCCAAAATTCCCATGGAAAATGTCTAGCTTTCTTCTAGTTTTATTTTTGTTACTAGAGCCAGAGTTTATAGCTATTGCTGTGCTATTGGATGGTATTGGTTTAGAATTTTTTGTTTTGCTTCTGGAAGTTCAGGCAATGGCTGTATGTGGCTATTATTTTCAAACTTATCTTAAACCGATAGTTAAACCAATTTATAAGTTAATTCAAAAGTTAGATCCGTATTTTTTTATACCAACTAAATCCGCTATAGTTCAATATCCAATTGTATTTGTTCATGCAATCCCAGGGTTTATTATGTTTTCAATCGGCATGCTATTTGTTAAATTCGATTCTCTATCGGTGTAGGGTATTGCTAACAAGTTGCTTAAACGGACAAAAAACAGTTGGCTTTTTGCTCGTTCCTCGCTTATTTTAGCCAACAATTTTATTGCCGCTTAGCAAAGCGTTAGGTGCATAAGGATGTACTGTGATTAACTGGATAGTATCCGAACTTAATGAACAAGGTGAAAGCTGGTATTTCCCTTCGTTTGAAATCCAAGAGTATCTTCTGCCAATAATAAATGTAGGCGTTGAAAGAATAGATGAGTATGGCAGTACAGAATATTCTATTGAGGATTGCCGTAGATTAAAATATGTAATTGTTTTTGCACTTGAAACGCTTGCTATTACTCAAAAAAGTGAAATTAGGTATGAAACTATTCACGATGATCTTGTTCCATTAAATAAGCAGGAAATTATAGATACACTCGAATCTCTATTGGATGCGAGTAAACTATCGGTTAAATTACAAAGCGAGCTGATATTTATGGGTGATTAATGCACCTAACAAGCTATTCAAGTGGGACAAATAACAGTTGGCTAGTTCCGCTCCGCTACACATTTTAGCCAACTACAATTTGCCCCTTAATAGGGCGTTAGGTTTCTATTTATGAATTATCGTTTATTACTGATTATTGCTCTGTCTAGTCTTGCTGGATGCGCTGCGATTGAAAGTCAGCCTGAAGGTGCTCGAGATTTCCAAGTTATTTCATTTTTACAAGGAAAAATGACTGAGAGAGATGGAGAGTGGATCATCTATGAATATGGTGAAGATCTATCATTCGAAGAAAATGGAGAATGCGTATTCAATCGTAAAGCCTCTCCATGTATGTGGCACGGCTACATATTAAAGTATGAATCACATGGAAAGGAGGTTAATTTAGAGTGCCGAGGGTTTCAGAATATTCCAGCAAATTTTGGGAATCCGAACGAACTAATCGAAGAGAACTCTCAAGAGTTCGAGTATGTCATCCCATTAAAAGGCAAGGAAAGTACCTTTATCAATCCACAATACGTAACTGGTGCCTTTCAAGAAAATATTATCAAATCAGCCACTATATGTTTTGTAGGTGACAAACCGGTATTGAGGTTCAAACAAATAACTCGGTTTAATCATCGTGCCGTCAAAACCTAACAAGTTGCTCAAGCATCGTTCCGGCCAAAAAACGGCCTCCACTGGACGCGCTAACGCGCGCCGCTTAGCAAGGCGTTATATTTTATATCGAGGATAGGGTTTGAATCTAAAGTTGCAGAGAGTTGCTTTCGTTGTTAGTTTTTGTGTGGTCACATCTCTATTTTTTATAGAAACACTTACTGGTTCGCCTGCAATTTTATTTATATTATGCATTTTGATATTTGGCAGTATTCACTTTTTCTCAATGCTTAGTGAGGCGGCAAAGAATCGGCAATATTTTTGGGTTGTCGTAATGTTCGTTTCAATTTTTTTGGGGAGTTTTATGTACTATTTATTCATCTACCCTAAAGTGGAAAATAAAATATAACAAGCCATTCAAGCAGGACAAATAACAGTTGGCTATTTGCTCCTTCGTCGCTTATTTTAGCCAACTATTATTTGCCTCTTAATGGGGCGTTAGGCATATAGGAGTTTCATCTTGTTTCGAATACTTAGTTTAGTTTTAATCGGGGCGCTGTCTGGGTGTGCTAGTACAAAAGATGCAGAGAAAGTATCTGAATATATTTCACCAATTCAAGCA
>NZ_JACGVZ010000009.1:0-144803 GCF_014077465.1 Colwellia sp. BRX10-4 | reverse complement strand
ATCTTCGCCTCCGGCTTTCGCTGCTGCTCTACTTTCTGCTTCTGCTTCCGCTTTTGCTTCAGCAACTGCTTTACCATTTTCTGCTTCTTTAGCATCAGCAATTGCTTTTGCTTCAGTAGCTGCTTGTGCGGCAATTTCAGCTTCTGCTGCTACTTTGGCTTCAGCTTCTGCTTGCTGTTGTTCTTCAACTTCACTGCGCTTAACATAAGTGCGTTTTTTACGCACTTCAACATTAACTGACTTAGCTTTACTGCCATGTCCCATCGTTAACGTTGATTTAGATTTACGGTTAAGCGTCATTTTTAATGGTCCGGCTGTTGAGTCGTCACCATGTTGCTTTTTCAAGTGGTCTAACAATGCTTCTTTTTCATCTTGTGATACGGAATCGGTCGCGGATTTATTCACGCCAGAGTCAGCCAATTGGCTAACTAAGCGGTCCACCGGTGTACCAATTTCTTGAGCAAGTTCTGCTACAGTTGTGTTTGACATCTACTATATTCTCCCGGGAATTATTCTTCGTTAAACCAACAAATATTACGCGCAGCCATAATTAACTCACCCGCTTTGGTTTCATCTAATTCTTCAATATCGGCAATTTCGTCAACGCCTTGTTCAGCTAAGTCTTCAAGGGTAATTACACCACGACTCGCTAATACAAATGCTAAGTGACGTTCTAAACCGTCTAGCGCTAATAAATCAGCTGCTGGTTCTGCATTTTCAAGAGACTCTTCACTTGCTAATGCACGAGTCGTTAATGCCGCTTTGGCACGTTCACGAAGCGCTTCAACAATATCTTCATCCATGCCGTCAATTTCTAACATTTCAGCTGCTGGTACGTAAGCGATTTCTTCTAACGTAGCAAAACCTTCTTCTGCTAATAAGTTAGCAAAATCATCATCGATATCTAAGTTATCTGTAAACAATGAAATAACTTTATCGTTTTCGGCTTGATGCTTCTCGTTCATGTCAGCAACAGTCATCACGTTTAATTCCCAGCCAGTTAATTGGCTAGCTAAACGGATATTTTGACCACTACGACCAATGGCCATCGCTAAATTGCCTTCTTCAACAGCAATATCCATGGTGCCTTTGTCTTCATCAACAATAATTGATGCAACTTCAGCTGGAGCCATTGCGTTAATAACATATTGTGCTGGGTTATCGTCATATAAAACGATATCAACACGTTCACCACCAAGCTCAGTTGAAACGGCTTGCACACGTGAACCACGCATACCAACACAAGCACCTACTGGGTCAATACGCTTGTCATTAGATTTCACAGAAATCTTTGCACGTGAACCTGGATCGCGAGCAGCACCCTTAATTTCTAGCATCTCTTCGCCAATTTCTGGCACTTCTACGCGGAAAAGTTCAATTAACATTTCAGGCTTAGAACGAGTCACTAATAATTGTGCGCCACGCGTTTCTGTTTTAATTTCGTATAACAAACCGCGAACACGATCCCCTGGACGGAATGTTTCACGAGGTAACATATCGTCACGGTAGATAACCGCTTCTGCATTATTACCTAAATCAATAATGATACTATCGCGACTGGCTTTTTTAACTACACCTGTCACTAGCTCGCCAATTTGTTCTTGGTAAGCTTCAACAATAAGAGCACGTTCTGCTTCACGAATTTTTTGGACAATAACTTGTTTTGCTGTTTGCGTAGTTACACGGTCAAATTTAACTGATTCAATTTGATCTTCAATATAATCGCCTAACTGCAACTCTTCATTGTCGTACTGTGCAGCTGACAAACTCATTTCTGCAAATGGGTTTTCTGCTACGGCGTCATCGGCAACAACCAACCAACGTCGGAAGGTATCAAATTCACCATTAGTACGGTCAATAGCAACACGAACAATAATGTCACCTTCATATTTTTTCTTTGTTGCTGTTTCTAAAGCGGTTTCCATTGCTTCAAAAATGCTTTCACGGGGTAATGCTTTCTCGTTAGATACGGCATCTACAACCAGTAATATTTCCTTACTCATGCTACTTAGCCTTTTTAATCGTTTCTGAACAGTTCAACTATTTATGTAATGACGTTGAACAACTACGTATTTTTATTTTATTATTATTATTTGCTTAGCTTTTTTTATTATGATTAAAAACCAAATTGCCTTTAACAATATTACCAAGCACTAATTCATAGTCTTCACTGTCGACCGTTACTACTAAAGTATCGTTTTCAACGGCAGCTAAGCGACCTTTAAATTTGCGGCGACCGTTTAATGGTATAGATAATTTCACTTCAATAATTTCACCGATCACTGCTTCATAGTGTGGTTTATCGAATAACGGTCGGTCTAAACCGGGTGACGAAACTTCTAAATTAAACTCACTGCCGATAGGGTCTTCAACGTCAAGAATAGCGCCTACTTGACGGCTAACTTCAGCACAATCATCAACATCAATGCCATTCTCATGGTCGATAAACAAACGTAATACTGAATTATTACCAGCACTAATATACTCAATGCCTAATAATTCCTTACCAACTTCTTCAACAGCAGGACGTAACATGTCTGTTAATTTATGTTCAAACTTAGCCAATCATTTTCTCCAAATAAAATCTTACTTTGTCTTCATGTATCAACATCCAGATACAAAAAAAGGGCTTATAGCCCAGCAATTCTTAAAGCTTATCGTGCTGAACAAATGTCCCAGATACGAAAAAGCCCCAATACGCGGGGCTTATTACACTGAACCCACGATGTTGATTTAACCTAGTGACTTATAAAATAAGCCGTCAAATCGATACAACAATATAAAATTATTTTCTAACTTTGCTTTAAGCAATAGCCAAAAAGTGAATTTCAGTGAAATATTGTTATATTTAAGCTATGCGAATTATATAGCGACTACCACCGAATCGCAAGCCTAATTGATAGGATAAGCAATAAAACCTCAACTTATAGAGTTCATTAACGCCAACATTATATATCACTCTAAATAACAGTAAGTTAGTAATTTTTTATCAAGCATGCTATAAATTGAAGTAGGCCTAACTTTTCAGCAAATCAACTTATTATGTATAGCTATTCTCAATTATTAATGCGCAACGTCATTTTAGGGATGTTTTTTAATATTCTTATTATTGTTATGGTCAGTTATTTCTTTGCTACCTCACTCTCGAGTAAGCAATCAATGATGCAAAGCTCTATTTCAGCTATTATCGACACATCAGATAAGAGCAACCAATTAGAACAAGTTAAACTCTTAGTTAATCTAGCTGACTTTCAATTATTTTCCCTACAACAACAAAACAAAGAAATAATTAATTATAAGGCCGTAAACACCAATATACTTGTCCCTTATATCTCTCCTCCTATAGTGGTATTTACTCACTCATCTAATACGACCGTTAGTTATCAAATTAACAGTAATGATGCCGCGACATTGATCCTTAAAATAATGCTGGTCTCTATTTTAGCGAGCCTTATCATTATTGTTATTGCTTGTACGTTGAGTGTTAAGCACACTAAAAAGGTTGTTTTTGTGGTTAACAATAAAATTAAACAGGGTATTGCTCAAGTTATATCGATGAATAAACTTGAGGCTGGTGATGAAATTATTGACATGCCTGAATTAACTCATGGACTAAAAAAAGTCGAGGCATTACTTTCAGCGCATGTTAACGATGCCAGTGCACTTGAAAAGCAAGCTTATGTTGAACCTCTTACAAAATTAGAAAACCGTAATCGCTTTATTCAGTTTTTTGCTAATGATGAAAATCAGGTTGAATTTGGGGTCTTAGCGATAACACGCTGTTCTGAGCTGCAAACTATAAATCAAATACATGGTTACAGTGAAGGTGATAATTATATTTGCAAAGTTGCCGACATTATTAAAAGCGTTACTGCAACCTACCGAGGCGCAAATGTTTATCGGCTTAATAGTTCCGACTTTGCCACCTTGCTTCCTAACGTAACATTAAAAGAAGCAGAGAACGCTGCAAATGAAATATCCAGTAAATTTAACGCTTACCAACAATCATCAGATTTAGATTCAGTTGGCTATACTGGTTTAGTCTATTTCGAGAAAGACAAACCACTTGGCGAATTACTGGCACTCGCTGATACCGGTATCAGTATTGCACAAACTCAACAACTCAACTCTTGGTTTTCGCAAAGCGACAGTGACATTTTACATAGCTCTAGTGCGAGTTATGGCAACCAAAATTGGCGTCAAGAGATAGACAGTGTGTTAGAAAACCAACGGGTTAAATTACTTGTCCAACCGATAAAGCCTAATAGCCGTAACAACAAAGTCTATGGTGAAATTCTTGCCCGCTTTTTAAATTCATCGGATGAAATGTTACCCACCGCTTCTTTTATAGCTATGGCGGAAAAGCTTGATAAAATGATGGCTGTTGACAAAATGATTATTGAAAAAGTGATCAGTGAAATTAAAACAAAAAATTTACATGACCAATTTTTTGGCATCAACATCAGTTCACGCAGTATTCATGACGAACATTTTTTAATTTGGCTTGAACGTCGTTTATTGAAAGAAGCAACTATTGCTGCGAAATTGATCTTTGAGATAACGGAATACGGCCTCCAACAAAACATTAAAACCAGTAAGCGTTTTATTGATATGATCCACAGAGTCGGTTCTCGTATTACTGTTGAACGTTTTGGTGTGGGTTTAACCTCTTTTAAATTTTTCCGCGACCTTAAACCTGACTTTATTAAAATGGATAGTACTTATACACGTGATATTGATGATGATAAAAACAACCAGTACTTCATCCGATTAATGGTCGATCTTGCTCATCGCTTAAGTATCACTGTTCTAGCTGAAAGTGTTGAAAGCCAAGAAGAAAAATTTACTTTAGAAAAATTATTTATCGATGGTTGCCAAGGTTTTTATTTAGGAAAGCCTGAAGCGATTTAATTGAGTATAACTTAAAGCTAAACGTTCCATGTTAATAAAGGCCAAGCACGGCAAGAAGATAGTGCATATGCAATAAAAATTAAGGCATTGAGCGGTTGTCATCTGACTAATAAAGTCGGATAATAGCGTGAATTATCTCATAAAATTAATTTTCAAATGACAGATTATCTACTGCTGTTAGTTAGCACAGTATTAGTCAATAACTTTGTTCTCGTAAAGTTCCTAGGTTTATGCCCATTTATGGGGGTGTCTTCACGTACTGAAACTGCAATCGGTATGTCATTTGCCACCACCTTTGTAATGACTATTGCTTCGTTACTCAGCTACATCGTAAATACCTATATTCTTACTCCTCTGGGACTCGAATATCTAACGACTATGATGTTTATTTTAGTCATCGCTGTAGTTGTACAATTTACTGAAATGGTCGTACATAAAACCAGTGCCAACTTATACCGTTTACTGGGTATCTTCTTGCCTTTGATTACCACTAATTGCGCAGTATTAGGTGTTGCTTTATTAAATATTTATGAGCAACATAATTTTCTTGAGTCGATTGTCTATGGCTTTGGTGCGGCTGTCGGTTTTTCTCTTGTACTTATTATGTTTTCAGCGATGCGCGAAAAACTTGCTAATGCTGATATCCCAAAACCTTTTAAAGGTTCCGCTATCGCTATGATAACTGCTGGCTTAATGTCACTTGCCTTTATGGGTTTCACTGGTTTGGTGAAGTTGTAATGACCACCCTATTAGCAATACTAGTACTTGGCTGTATGGCGTTAGTCTTTGGCGCCATTCTTGGCTTCGCCTCTGTAAAATTTCACGTTGAGGGCGACCCTCTTGCCGAGCAGGTTGACGCTATTTTACCACAAACGCAATGTGGCCAATGCGGTTACCCTGGTTGTAAACCCTATGCAGAAGCAGTCGCGAACGGTGAGGCTATTAACAAATGCGCACCTGGCGGTGAAGATACCATCAAAAAAATAGCAGACTTAATGGGAGTTGAACCACCACCTCTTGACGAAAATCATGATACAGACAATTCTCCTAAAGTTGCTTTTATTATTGAAGAAGACTGTATTGGTTGTACTAAATGTATTCAAGCTTGCCCTGTAGATGCGATCTTAGGTACGACCAAACAAATGCACACTATAATAGCCGACGAATGTACTGGCTGTGACTTATGTATAGACCCTTGTCCGGTCGATTGCATCATAATGATACCTATCGCTAAAACACCACAAAACTGGCAATGGGATCTTAACAATATACCTGTGGTACAGCTTGATTAGGTGAGGATTCGTGGGATCAGTTATTGAACGTATAAAGCGCGCTAACTTTTGGACTTTTCATGGCGGTATACATCCACCAGAACAGAAGTTCTTAACCACTGATAAACCTATCAGAGCGGTTAGCATACCTGAACAGCTAATACTGCCATTACAGCAACACGTAGGTATTGCCGCAGATTTACGGGTAAAAATAGGCGATAAAGTACTTAAGGGCCAAGCACTCACCCAGAGTATGCATCCTATGGCTGTTCCTATTCACGCTCCTACGAGTGGCACTATTACTGCCATTAAAAATGCTGTTATTGCTCATCCCTCAGGCCTAAGCGAATTATGCTTATTTATTAAGCCAGACGGAGAAGATACATGGCAAGAACGTCATATATGTACTGATGTAAGTAAATTAACCCATAATGAAATAATTGATAAAATTTCTTCAGCCGGTATATCAGGCATGGGCGGTGCTGGTTTTCCTACACAAGTTAAAGTAAGTACTAGCGACAAAATACAATTCCTTATTATTAATGCCGCTGAATGTGAACCTTATATTAGTGCTGACGATTTATTAATTCGCGAGCACAGCCCGTCAATTCTTGATGGCATTAATATACTTGAACGTCTTCTTTCACCTAAACATATTCTGATTGGTATCGAAAATAATAAACCTGAAGCGATAAAAGTACTTCAGCAAGCAACGGCTAATAATGAAAAAATTCAAGTCTGTGTAGTGCCAACTAAATATCCTACTGGCGGTGAAAAACAGTTAATTCAAATATTAACAGGGCAAGAGGTTCCTTCAGGCGTTTTCCCTAGCTCTATGGGTATTGTTATGCACAATATTGCCACTTGCTTTGCAATAGCTGATGCAGTAATAAACGATATTCCATTAATAAAGCGGGTGGTTACAGTCAGTGGCCAAGCTTTACAGAAGCCACAGAATGTCTGGTCATTACTCGGCACACCCGTAGGCTTCTTACTCGAACAATGTGGTTACCCCAATAAAAATAAAAAACATATCATTATGGGTGGTCCAATGATGGGCTATAGCTTACCCACAGATCAAGTTCCCGTTGTAAAAACAACAAACTGTATACTTGCACCGAGTGAGCAAGAAATATCATCACCTTATTCAACCGGCACAAAAGAGGTTGAGTGTATCAGATGTGGCCAGTGTAGTGATGTCTGCCCCAGCCAATTGTTACCACAAGAATTACAGTGGAGCGCTAAAGCAAAAGATCACCAACAACTTGATAAATTAAACTTATTTGATTGTATTGAATGTGGTGCTTGTGCCTATGTTTGTCCGAGCCAGATCCCCTTGGTGCATTATTACCGAGTAGCAAAGTCTGAGATTCGTCAACAAAAACAACTTGATATAAAAGCTGATCATGCAAAGGTAAGGTTTGAAGCACGAAAAGAGCGTTTAGCCAGAGATAAAATAGCACGGGAGGAAAAACACAAAGCAGCAGCAGAAGCACGTAAAGCGCGGATGAATTCAGGTACCAGCGAAGCAAAAACAGAAAAATCAGCGGTTGCTGCCGCCTTAGCTCGAGTTAAAGCGAAAAAAGCTCAACAAACCCAAGGTAGTGAAAATATTACTGCACAGACAGTAGCACCACCGGCAGAAAATGAACAAAAAAGTCAAGTAAGCGCAGCTATTGCAAGAGCCAAAGCGAAAAAGCTAGCCGCTCAACAAAATACGGCAACTTATAAATCAGAGCCGCAAAGTGCGATGGGAGATGTTCCCTCCGCAGTTGATGATAAAAAAGCTAAAATTGCCGCAGCTGTTGCAAAGGCGAAAACCCGTAAGCTTGCTGAAAAGAATAACAATAGCGCAGATGATAGCGACTTACCCCTTGATAATAAAATTATTGTCGAAGCAGCCACACAAGCAAACCAGGCTGATATGGTTGTTCCTGCTAATGATAAAAAAGCTAAAATTGCTGCAGCTGTTGCAAAGGCGAAAGCCCGTAAGCTTGCTGAAAAAAATAACAATAGCGCAGATGATAGCGACTTAACCCTTGATAATAACATTGTTATCGAAGCAGCCACACCAGCAAACCAGGCTGACATAGTCGTTCCAGCTGATGATAAAAAAGCTAAAGTTGCTGCAGCTGTTGCAAAGGCGAAAGCCCGCAAACTTGCCCAGCAACAAGCAAAATTGACGGCTAATCCTAGCGAAGAAAAAACTAACAAACCCGTAAAATCAGAGTTGACGTAATATTATGGCCTTTTGGATAGCAAGCTCACCACATAATCATGTTCAAAGTGAAACATCATCAATAATGCGTATGGTTATTTACGCCACTATTCCCGGTGTATTTGCCCAGTGGTATTTTTTTGGCTGGGGTAATTTAATCCATATCTCACTCGCTGTTTTCACCGCATTAATTGCAGAATTTATCGTTTTATCGTTACGAGAGAAAAATATCAAGGCGCAACTATTTGATGGCAGCGCTATTTTAACCGCGGTATTACTGGCGATTAGTTTACCCGCCATAGCGCCGTGGTGGGTCACTGTCATCGGTGTATCTTTTGCGATTATTGTCGTAAAGCAACTATATGGTGGTCTAGGTCATAACCCTTTCAACCCTGCAATGGCCGCTTATGTCATGCTATTGATTTCATTTCCGGTACAAATGACATCCTGGTTACCGCCACTTGAACTAATGACCTTACCGTTAAATTTTGTTGATACACTCTCTGTAATTTTTAGTAACTTTACCATTGATGGCTATTCTGTTGAACAACTGCGAACACATGTCGATGGTTACACTATGGCAACCCCCTTAGATACGGTAAAAACAAACCTAACACTGGGCTTAAACATTGCAGAAAGTATGACAAGCCCCGTCATTGGTGAAAATTTTGGCGTGGGCTGGGAATGGGTTAGTGCTGGGTTTTTACTGGGTGGTTTATTCTTAATAGGCAAAAAAACAATTCATTGGGCAACCCCCGTTAGCTTTTTAGCAAGCGTATTTTTTTGTTCATTAATTGCTTTTTTATATAGCCAAGATACTAACGCTTCAACACTCTTCCATTGGTTTAATGGTGCATGTATGTTTGGTGCATTCTTTATTTTAACGGACCCGGTTTCCGGTGCTACCAGTATTAAAGGCCGAATCGTTTTTGGCGCATTAGCAGGATTTTTAGTCTTTATTATTAGAAAATATGGCGGTTACCCAGATGGTGTCGCGTTTGCAGTGCTAATTTGTAATATGGCTGCTCCACTAATAGATCAGTACACACGCCCCCGTACTTATGGGCATAATATTTCATCAAGTAAAGCAGGCAAATAATAATGGTCCTTTCTCTTACCAGTGCAGTCAGTAAAAATGCCAGGATCCTCGCTTTATTTGCTATTGCTTGTACGGCAATTGTTGGCGTGGTTCATTCACTCACCAAAGATCAAATTATCTTGCAGCAACAGCAAGACTTATTGCGTAATTTAAACAGTATCATTGCCAAAAACAGCTACAACAATGTTATCTATAAAGACTGCTTCATTCTACCTAACGAGGCATTAGGCACAGTTAACCCACCAAAAGTTTACCGGGCAAGAAATGATAATAGCCCAGTTGCTGCAGCAATTACCACCGTTGCACCAGATGGATACAGTGGTAATATAGAGCTTATTGTTGCCATCAATATCGATGGAAGTATAAGTGGAGTTAGAACATTAAAACACCAAGAAACGCCTGGATTGGGCGATAAAATTGAAGAGAAAAAAAGCGATTGGATTAATAGCTTTACCGGTAAAAAGCTCATTGATAAAAATGATAATCGTTGGTTAGTAAGAAAAGATGGCGGCATGTTTGATCAGTTCACAGGCGCGACAATAACCCCACGTGCTGTAGTCAAAGCAGTGCGTAAATCAGTTAATTATTTTAACGCTCACCAAGATGAATTATTTGAAGCTGCGAGTAATTGTTCAAATCAAGATGTTGCTAAGGGAGCTTAATCGTCATGAAAATTAACGATGAATATAAAGAATTAGCTTGGCAAGGTTTATGGAAGAATAATCCGGGTATAGTACAGCTTTTAGGATTGTGTCCATTATTAGCCGTAACATCGACCCTAACAAATGCTATTGGTTTGGGCTTAGCGACCTTATTTGTTCTTATTTGTTCAAATACTACCGTATCGGCAATACGCAAATGGGTACCTAAAGAAATTAGGATCCCTATTTTTGTTTTAATTATTGCTTCTTTTGTTACCTGTGTGCAGTTATTGATGAATGCCTATACTTTTGGATTATATCAATCACTTGGCATATTCTTACCCTTAATTGTTACTAACTGTGCCATTATTGGTAGAGCGGAGGCATACGCCTCTAAAAATCCAATTAAACAAGCAAGCTTTGACGGTTTAATGATGGGTTTAGGCTTTTTATTAATATTGATTTTGTTAGGTGCAGTAAGAGAAATACTTGGCCAAGGAACGCTATTTGATGGCGCTAATTTATTACTTGGCGAATGGGCAAGTATATTACGTGTTGAAGTGTATACCCTAGATAGTCAATTTTTACTCGCGATACTACCTCCAGGTGCTTTTATTGTTATGGGCTTATTTATAGCTTTAAAAAACGCCATTGATGATCGAGTAGCAGCCGCTAAGCCTAAAACAGAAAGTAAGGAAATTGCACGAGTTCGTGTCAATTTTGATGAAAAATAATAATAAAAGAATAACGCCATGAATAAAGCACAACGTTTAGAAATATTAACTCGGTTACGAGACAATAATCCGCACCCAACGACTGAACTTAATTTTTCTTCACCTTTTGAGTTGCTTATTGCTGTGCTACTTTCAGCACAATCGACGGATGTTGGTGTTAACAAAGCCACAGCAAAACTTTATCCTGTTGCTAATACCCCTCAAGCTATACTTGATTTAGGGCTTGATGGTTTGAAGTTTTATATAAAAACAATTGGTTTATTTAATACTAAAGCGGCAAACACGCTAAAAACATGCCAAATGTTAGTTGATTTACATAGTGGCGAAGTCCCCAAAGAAAGAGCAGCATTAGAAGCCTTACCTGGGGTCGGTAGAAAAACAGCAAATGTTGTTTTAAACACCGCTTTTGGCCAACTAAAAGATAATGAAGGTAAGTACTTTATCGCTGTAGACACCCATATTCAAAGACTGGCAAATCGTACCGGTTATGCGAAAGGGAAAACAGTTGAAGAAACCGAAAAAAATATTATTAAAAATACTCCAAGAAAAACAGAGTTTTTTTATAACTTACATCACTGGTTCATTCTTCATGGTCGTTATACTTGTATAGCAAGAACGCCCCGTTGTGGTTCTTGTATAATAGAAGATTTATGCAGTTTTAAAGAGAAAATCAGTTAATTCGTTCTGGGTTATTATCTGTCCATAGCCGTTAGTTATAAACTTATATACTTGTCGTATATCCGTAAAAACTCACCACTTTCTTTGATTTTAATTAACCCAAAATTAAAGTCATCTCGAATTTTTTTACCTCTAAATACAGGACGATAGTCCATGGGTTTATCGATAGTAAGTTTGTGCTCGGTAATTTCTTGGCTATCTAGACCATGCATTAACTTAAGTTTATTGACAAAATATCTAAAGATATAACGATCACTTACCACCACATCATAGCGCCCAAAATACAGTAATTTAACTTGTGTTAGCTGGTCGCTAACACCATAAAACCGACTGTCTTCTTTTACTTTTTTAAGCCATTTAGGATAGCGTTTATCTGCTCCTTGAAAAGAAACCACATTCAACGAATCTAAATCTTTAGGCCTTTTTAGTAAAATATCTTTGCTCTTTAGAGTAATAAATACATTGTCATAGATAACTGCTGCTTTGGCATAAAAACCGCCTTGTGATTTTAAGTTTACCCCCATATCTACCATGACTGCATTAACTAAATTATTTTAAAGGCATAAGGGATCCGTCCTAATGGAAAGTACATTGGCTTTAACGTATACCCTTTATGAGCTAAAGCGGCCCTAATAATATCTATTTCAATTCCACTATTATCATCTTCAAAAATATAAGGAGGAATTTCTTTACTAAAAGCCATTGATACTTCTGTAGCTTGGCTAATAATAGGCAATAGGAGGCTACAGAAAATCAAGCTATATTTAAGTTTTATTGCTTTTATCATGTTGTTAATTTGTTTTAATATTGTTAACAGGACACATAGGAATATAAAATAAACTATTGATAATGTCATTTTATTTTTCAGTGGGTATATTTACTCATACTCGATTTTAATTAGCATAGTAAATAAAATACTTTCTGTTTATAGTGGTAATTAATGTAATGATCAATTAATTATTATCTAAACAACAAATGAAGTCTTTGATGTTTGCAAGTCATTACTTTTTATTAGCTAACAATACAAAACAGGTACAAAATGAAATTTTTACACACGATGGTTCGCGTACATGATTTAGATAAGTCACTCAATTTTTATATTAATCAGCTAGGACTCATTGAAACAAAACGTGTCGATGTACCCAAAGGGAAGTTTTCGTTGATCTTTCTTGCAGCAGAAGTTGGCGGCCCTGAAATTGAACTAACCCATAACTGGGATTCTGAAGAAGAATATACCGTTGGCAGAAACTTTGGTCATTTAGCCTTTGAGGTTGCTGACATATATAAAACTTGTGCGGCGCTAATGGCATCAGGTGTTGTTATTAATCGTCCGCCTCGTGATGGCCATATGGCTTTCGTAAAATCTCCAGACGGCATATCTATTGAGTTATTGCAAAAAGATGACGCATTAGCCCCTCAAGAGCCTTGGTTGAGTATGGAGAATCAAGGGAGCTGGTAAAGTAACGGCTTAATTATCTTGTCGATGACATTCACTCGACAAGATAATGACTAATTACTTGAGTACTGATAATAAATCACTGTGATCATCGGTCCATATTATACGACTCTTTTCGCCAATATTTGGCATTGGCCAGGCACTCGCGTATATTTTAATGCGCGCATCATTCAGAAAAAACTCATTATTTGTTACTAGCACCCACTGAACATTATGTTCATTTTCTTTATCGGCTAGCGTTTCTACATAAACAATTTTTGTATCTAATACATCGGCTAAACCACGTACTAACGGTATTAAATTCAGGTGTGAATTAGAAATGTGTATCGCTAATACCCCATCTTTTTTTAGGTGCTTAAAATATAGCAGCAATGCTTCTTTTGTTAATAAATGCTGTGGAATGGAATCACCCGAGAAGGCGTCAATGACTAAGGCATCAAACTGTTGACTACCAGAATGTTCAAATTGTTGCGTTAAGCTAACCCGACCATCGCCTAAAACTACTTCAATGTTGGCCGCAGAATCTTTTAAGTAACTAAAATAGTTATTAGCGGCAAAAATAACCGCAGGGTTTAATTCATAAAATATATAGTGGTCAGTTTTATTACCATAAGCGGCTAATGTGCCTGCGCCCAAGCCCACAAATCCGGCATTTATATTTTGAACACTCCCCTCTTGTCGTCTTTGTTTAGTCAGTTGTTCAAGTGCAAGAGCAACACCGGTATTTTTTCTATAGTAACTTAATGGCGTTTTTTCATTGCCTTTCTCTAATGATTGCGTACCGTGTGATGTTGTTCCATCAATCAAACGACGTTGCACTTTATTATTAACTTCTACATCTTTAACGCTTAAAATGCCGTAAAAATTACGTTCACTTGCCACATTAGTTTTAACAAAAAGCGTATTAAGATAAAATAATCCCACGGTAAAACTGATGGCTAAAATAAGATTAGTTGCCACTAACCAAGTTTGCGTTTTTATTGCCGTATTTCTTTGTGAATAAATACTCAAAGCTAAAAGAACAAAGACACTCATAATAGCTAAAGGAAATTCTAAGAATTGATCAAAGATATTTTGCGCAATAAAAGCAACAAAGGCACTACCTAAAAAGCCCCCCAGTGACATAAACAAGTAAAACAAAGTCAAATGCTGAACTTGCGGTTTTAAACGTGCTAATTCCCCATGACAAATCATACATGCACTAAATAATATACAAGCGTAAATAACAACTTGCGAAATAATATCGAGTTGAGAGCCAATAAAGTACATCAACAAAGCTAAACAGGCCGTGAGTACAAATAGCGCAAACCAATATTCTCTGACATACCACTTTGAGCTATGAAAACTAATAATAAAAGTCAGTAGGTATAAACACAGCGGCACTATCCATAAAAAAGGCACCGGGGGAATATTTTGTGTCATCGCATTGGTAGACGCCACTAATAAAACAACACCAACCATGGCTAATGCTATCCATAAAATCTTATCCAACAATGTGGTTGTTATGACGCTTTTATCCAACGCTTGCCGGGTACTTTGCTCAACAGAAGTAAAACTTAACTTTGACATTTTCAATAATAACGTTACCAGTAGTAACGCATAACAACCATACCCGAACGTCCAATAGTTTGATTGTTGAGTTGTTGTTAGCAGCGGTTCAAATAGAAAAGGAAAACTGATTAACGCCAGAAAAGAACCTACATTGGATAATGAATACAATTGATAAGGGAGTTTTCCTATTTCGATATAAGTTAACCATCGCTGTATTAACGGACCCGTTGACGACAAAATAAAATAAGGTAACCCTATCGATACGGTTAATAACAGTAGGATATTTTGAAGTGGCGAACTTGTCTGTGAAATATCAGCCCAATCTTGAATACCAATAGGAAGAAATAACACACTAACAAGCAGAAAGACCGAGTGAATAATTAATTGTTTTTTGACAGATTTAACTTGTGTTAAACAGTGAGCGTAAAAATATCCCAATAATAGAAAAGCTTGAAAAAATAATAAACATGCAGTCCAGACGGCTGAACCACCGCCAAAATATGGCAAAATCAATTTAGCAATAAGGGGTTGTACTTGGAATAATAAAAAAGCACTTAAAAAAATAATCGCCAGATATAGCATTTAATATATTTCTCTTAATCGTCAAACTAACTAGCTAATTGCTGGTCACGCTTTTGTTATCTAATGAGGGCACTCTTTTAATACCCTTCATCATGAACATAAAAAAAGCGCTACACAGCGCTTTTTTTATTTTAGGCTAAAGGTATTATTCAGCTTTTGGTTTTGCCTTAGCTTTTGCTTTTGGCTTTGCTTTAGCCTTGGCTTTGGGTTTTACTTTTTTCTTTGCTTCTTCAACCCATTTACCCTCAACATACTTTGCATTCCAGCCCGTTGCTTTAGGTTTTGCACCATCAGCTTCAGGTGCAAGTTCAGTCATTACATACTGTTCTTTGGTTTTACGACTATAGCGTACAACGGCTAAGTTTCCGTCAGGATCCTTGATAGGAGCATCGGCTAAATAATAAAATTTACTCGATATTCTGTCTCTAAAACGCTGTAATTCTTCAACTTTAGGTGCACGTGTTTCTCTTGAGCGCGGAAAAGTGTTCGCTGCCAAGAAAATACCCGCTGCGCCATCACGTAAGACAAAGTGTGCCTCTGATTTTTCACAGAGTAATTCAGGTAGTTGCACAGGATCTTCTTTTGGAGGAGCCGCTTCACCACTTGCTAGTAACTTACGTGTATTTTTACATTCTGCATTGGTACAATCAAAATATTTACCAAAACGGCCTGACTTCAGTTCCATTTCAGCCTCACAACGATCACATTCTAAAATGGGACCATCGTAACCTTTTATTTTAAACTCGCCAGTCTCAACTTCAATACCATCACAAACAGGGTTATTACCACAAACATGTAGCTTACGCGTTTCGTCGATTAAATAACTGTCCATCGCAGTACTACATTTATCACAGCGTCGCATAGCACGCAGTGCATCAGTTTCTTGGTCTTCCACTAAGACACTGACCGCTTCTTCGCCAGAAGTAAGGTTCATCGTTTGCGTACAACGCTCTTTTGGCGGCAAAGCATAACCAGAACAGCCTAAGAAGACGCCAGTAGAAGCAGTACGAATACCCATTTTGCGACCACAGGTCGGACAATCAATATCCGTTAATACCGGTTCATTATTACGCATGCCACCTTCTTCAGTAGGCATATCGGCTTGGCTTAACTGTTTAGTGAAATTTTTATAGAAACCGTTAAGGACATCTTTCCAATTAGCTTTACCCTCAGCCACTTCATCAAGCTCTTGCTCCATGTTGGCGGTAAAATCATAATTCATTAAGTCTTTAAAACTTTCAGATAAACTATCAGTAACAATTTCACCCATTTTTTCGGCGTAAAAGCGTTTTTTATCTAAGCGTGCGTAACCACGGTCTTGAATAGTAGAAATAATTGACGCATACGTTGATGGACGACCAATTGAACGCTTTTCTAATTCTTTTACTAGTGATGCTTCACCAAAACGAGCCGGTGGTTTAGTAAAGTGTTGCGCTGGATTTAACTGCTCTAGGGTTAATACTTCACCCACAGATAAATCAGGTAAATGCTTGTCATCACCTTTTGATAATTGCGGATGGACTCTTGTCCAACCGTCAAATTGCATGACGCGACCTTTGGCCTTTAAATCAAAGCCTGAAGCACCAACAGTAATGGTACTAACGGTATAACGCGCAGCTGTCATTTGACAAGCAACAAACTGTCGCCAAATTAGGTCGTAAAGCTTCTTAGCATCGGCTTCAATACCTTCCATAAATGCAGATTCTATTTTAACATTTGATGGACGAATCGCTTCATGGGCCTCTTGGGCACCCGACTTACTGCTATAAATTTTTGCTTTCTCAGGTAAATAATTTTCACCAAAGTTTTTAGCGATATAACCACGACACATTTCAACCGCATCTTTACTTAGATTGGTTGAATCGGTACGCATATAAGTGATATGACCTGCTTCGTATAAACGCTGAGCTAACCCCATTGTACGCTTTACGCCAAAACCTAATTTAGTACTTGCTGCCTGTTGCAGTGTCGACGTAATAAAAGGAGCAGAGGGGGTACTTTTTGACGGTTTATCATCACGTTTATTTACGGTATAGGCTGATTTTTCTAAGCTTGCTAATGCTGTTTTCGCATCTTTTTCGTTGGTCGGCTTAAATGCTTTACCATTTTCGTGGGTAACATCTAATGGAAAATCTAAACCTGAAGCGGTTTTTGTGTCAGCGGTGATTTCCCAGAATTCTTTCGGGTCAAACGCTTTAATCTCACGTTCTTTTTCAACAACTAATTTAACAGCAACCGACTGTACGCGACCGGCAGATAAACCACGGGCAACTTTTTTCCACAATAATGGACTAACCATAAAGCCAACAACACGGTCAAGAAAACGTCTTGCTTGTTGAGCATTCACACCGGGCATACTTAATTCGCCAGGTGTAGAGAAGGCTTGCTGGATAGCATTTTCAGTTATTTCATTAAAGACAACACGTTTAAATTTGCTGTCATCACCGCCAATAATTTCTTTCAAGTGCCAGGCAATCGCTTCTCCCTCGCGATCCAAATCGGTTGCGAGATAGACAGTGTCGGCTGAACTGGCAAGTTTGATTAATTCAGCAACAACTTTTTCTTTGCCTTCGAGTATTTGATAATTTGCTTCCCAATCATTTTCAGGATCAATACCCATGCGGTTAACAAGTGCTAGCTTATCTCGTTTAGCTTTATATTTAGCTTTCGCTGCAGGTGCCATTTTTCTGACTTCAGCAGGAGATTTCGCGGCAACTTTTTTACCAGTACTACTGTGAGGAAGATCACGTACATGACCGACACTAGATTTCACAATAAAGTCTTTACCAAGATATTTGTTAATTGTCTTCGCTTTGGCTGGTGATTCGACAATAACCAGAGATTTTGCCATATATATATACTTTCCTACGTCACTGGCTATTTTTTTTGCCAGTATAATTACATTTCGGTCAGAACTGTCTAAAAATTAGCCGAGCAACTCATTTTTAGCACAAAAAAACCATAAATCATTGAAATTAGAATTCCTATTAGATATATCGGTAAATAAGCAAGCTGACAAGTTATTATTTTTAATAACATCGCCTAACTAAGCTATTTTCGTTATAATGGTGTCAATATTTCGGTATGACTATTATAAAAACTTTCCTGCCAACGATAATTTAATTCTATCTTAAATTCAATTGTTGCCAGTCAAAAAACCTATATCACCGTGCAAAACAATATCCATTTAATGCTTGCGGTAAACGTAAATTATTCGGGTAAATAACTAGAGTACAAATATATGACAGCATCATGGACTAACTTACAGCAAAAACTAACCAACTGTTTATGCCCAGCAGGTAACGGTGTTTTTACCGTCAATACCGCTAAAGAGCGTAAAGAGCAATTGCATCAAGCGTTATTCGGTCAATCGACAGACATTGATAATATTTGGAAAGAGTCATTAAAAGGGCTTCCTGATGCGTCAAATGCCGTTATTTTAGGTGTTGCCTCTGATTGCGGTGGCGGAATTTTACGTGGCGCAAATTGGGGACCATTATTTGTCCGTTCAACTTTACTTGAACAATACCCTGAGCTTGAAGCATTTGATATGGGAGATGTTCGCGTTATTCCACATTTACTTCATGATAAATATTTAAATGAGGCTACGCTTTCTAACTGTAGAAAAGCCCTTTATAAAGATGAAAACAGTCCTTATGCTGTTAGCCCATTAACCATTACTGAAGATGTATTACACGACTTTTATGCTGAGTTCCCACAAAAAGGTGTTTTCGGCATTGGTGGCGATCACTCAGTAAGCTACCCGTTAACAAAAGCTTACTTGCAAGCAAAGAAAAGGCGCGGTATCCGTGCCGCTATTATTCATTTTGACGCTCACACTGATTTATTGGTTGAACGCCTCGGCATTGATTTATGCTTTGGCTCTTGGTGTACCCATATCTTAGATGATTTACATGAAAAACATCATTTGATTCAAGTGGGTATTCGCTCGAGCGGTCGTCCTAAGTCGCATTGGGAAAACACTTTTGGTGTAAGACAACACTGGGCTCATGAAGTGAAAGAGCTAGGCGTTGAAAAAATCATTGAAAATATTTTAGCGCAATTAAAAGATGAAAACATTGATGAATTGTATGTAAGCTTTGATATTGATGCACTTGATGAAACTGTCGCTGCTGCCACAGGCACACCAGAGCCAGATGGTTTATTTCAAAATGAAGCGATGGATATACTTCGCGCTTTAGCAGCAAAATACCGTATTACCGGTGCCGACATGATGGAAATTGCTCCTTTTACCGACAGTACAGGTTTAGGAAAAGAGAGTCGTGATAAAACGTTAGCGGCTGGCGCTGAGATCTCTGCCTTTTTAATAGCCGAGATGGCTAAGTAAATTTTTAGTTTTATCTGTAATCGATAGACAAAAATAAAAAACCGCTTAACAAGCGGTTTTTTTATAGGTGGAACAGTTAATTATTATTGAATAATAATACTAACACCACTAAATACAGTTGTTACACCACCAGGGGTTTCAACTTTTATTTCTAATGGTCCACTGGTTGGTTCCGCCTCACCTTTAATCGCAACACTAAATTGGCTGCCGCCATTACTTGAATCCCCTGGCCATGTATAACTAGGGGTACCGACGACAGATCCAACACTAGCTACAAATGACACAATAGTACCAGCCGGCATAGGTTGGTTATGTAAATCAGCGATAACAACACTGACTGTTCCGGTACTTTCGCCAGCAATATAGAGAGAAATATCGTTTCGGTCATAGTTTGGTGACGTATCGACAACGGCATCGTTTGTTGCTGTAACGGTTATATACGGTGATGTACCTGACATAATAATAACGGTAGAGCCACGTACATTGGTTGAAACTTTTTGCGCTTTTTTGGTTGGATCAGGTTCATCATCTGGATTAGCACAATATTGATTGGCTACCTCAGTACCTGGATTCGTTATGTCATTTAAACCACATAAAATACCATTATATACACTGTTTTCTATATCGAAAACTCCGTTGCTATTAAAGTCAACAAACTCTTCTAACTCGCCACCAGCTTGAGTGCTCACTTCTACTGGATTGTATAAATTGTCTTCATTATGGTCAACAAAGGCTTCTTTTAGATCGTAAAGTCTATCGCCAACATCTTTTCCTTGAAACAAAGTGTACTCACTCTCATCAAAGCGACCATTACTATTTTTATCAGGAAATGACTCTTCACCAATAGCAGTTGCTAATATTGTCACTCTTCCGCCATATTCCTGCCCAAGATAATTATTACCATTTGACAAAGGTTGACGAGCACAAAAGATTACTGGATCATCATTTTCAGCCACTGTACAAAAACTCTGGCTTAATAGTTGTCCCGCTGGACGAGGGTTTTGACTGGTCCACATAACAGAACATACGCCATTAGTTGTTGTACATGAGGAACCAACCGAACCACCTTCAGTGGTAAAGTTAACTGCGGTTCCATCTGGTACTGGATTATTAAATGCATCAGCCATACGAACAACAACAGGTACTTCTACACCATCAATGCCCCAAGCTTCAGGATTTTCGACCCCTCGGGCCAAACTAAAGCTATCTTGGTCCGGTAAGCCTGTTGAAACCACGAGTTGACTAGATTGAGTAAATACAAAAGTGCCACCTAATGACTCTGTAGATGCTGTAACACGCACTGTTGTTGCAACTGAGCCCGAATTAACAACTGTTTGTACTAAACCTTGGTCGTTAGTGGTCGCAAAATTCTGACTTAAATTTATACCACCCACATTGGTATTTAAGGAAAAATTCACTCGACGATTATTGTAGGGGTTGCCATCGGTATCTTTTACTTTGAACATCACCGTTGAGCTTTCAGAGCCTCCAACAATACCTGCTCCTACGATACCAATATGCTCTGGCGATGCAGACACATACTCGATACTACCAATGTCAGCAGCTAAAACGCTAACAGATGCTGTTGCTGATAAATTAATGCCCCCAGCATTAGCGGTGACATTAATCGTGTCATCGCCTAAACACCCTTGTGCTAGATAAGTACTTGTCGCCGCACCATTAGAGGTTGTTATCGGTGTACTTAGCGTAGCGGTTAATTGTGCCGTACACCCAGATGAAAAATTAACATCCACAGGTTCAGTAAATAGATTACCTTGATCATCAATAATTGATACTGAAATAACACTCGTTCCGCCAGCAGAAATATTCGTTAAACTGACATCAGCAACACCTTCTGTAAATGGACTACCTGCTCCCATAATGACAGTTGAAGAGCCAACAACAAAAATTGTTTGACCAGATTCTCCACTGGTAATGGATGCTGTAATAGTTCCCGCACCTAAGTTTTCACCCGCATAGATATCAACAATTGCTTGATTATTTGCATTTGTGATAGCTGAAGGGATAGGTATATCACCAACAGTAGAACTAAAAGTAACAATCAAAGGAGCACTAATGCCATCAATTGTCGCAATTATTCGTGCCGGTTTGGATGACGTTACCGTGTCAGTGGCATTACTATCACCATCTATGAGAGTGACATTGATATTAATATCACCGACAACACCTATATCATCGCCTTGAGTTTTAAAGCCTAGTGGTACTAACGAGATCTCACCAGAAGAAAGAGAAGCGGATATTTCACCAGCACCACGAACACTGCCTGCTGTGAGGGTAATCGTGGCGATACCGTCTTCATTTGTTAAAGCGGAACCAGAAGATGGCGAGAAAGCTCCTAAATTTGTTGCGAAGGTTACCGCCCTATTGGAAACTGGATCACTGCCTTGCATTACTGTTGCTGTAACTGTTACCGGCGCAACACCGGTAACAGTACTATCGGAAATATTGAGTGAAATAGTACTGGCAACAGAACCACCTGCAACAGGAGTTTCCACTCTAGATAAGCCCCCTTCTCCACTGCCTCCACAACCGCTGAGCGCGAAAAATAAAAGCCAAAAACCCAATCGTTGAAAAAGTGCCATGCAAGTATCCCTTAATTTTTAACTACATATTTATTAATAGTAACTTATATTCTAAAAATTTCATTAAAAATAGCGCTATAGTTGCTTTTTAATCAATAGCTTTTTTATCAATGAATTACCTGTTAATCTACTATTCATAATTTATAATAAAAAATAACGTTGCATTTCTTTATGACTGATAAAAAAAAAGCTAGTTTAACCGCTAGAATCGTTACTGGCATGCTTGCTGGCATCGCGGTAGGCGTATCCTTACAATTTCTTATGCCAGACAAGTCAGACTTTGTTATCCCGCTCTATTTCTTTGAACTTTCATTACGATCATTTTTGGTTGACGGAATTTTTGAAGTCATTGGACAAATTTTTATTTCAAGTTTAAAAATGTTGGTAGTACCACTGGTTTTTGTATCGCTTATTTGTGGTACTTGTTCCTTAAAAGATACCACAAAACTTGGCCGAATTGGCGGTAAAGCCATTTCACTCTATTTAATTACAACAGCAATAGCGATTAGCTTTGCGATGTTTTTAGCGTTATTAATAAGCCCTGGCGAAGGGGTCAACATGGCCTCCGACACAACGTTCACCAGTCGAGAAGCGCCTTCTTTAGCGCAAGTGTTTATTCAAATGTTTCCGAGTAATCCGTTTGAAGCTTTTGCAAAAGGTAATATGCTACAAGTCATTATATTTGCCTTGTTATTTGGTATTGCTATAGCGCTTTCAGGTAAAGCCGGCGAACGTATTGCTAGTTTATTTGAAGACATGAGTACCGTTATCATGCGCTTGGTAACTATATTAATGAACCTTGCTCCTTATGGTGTATTTTGTTTATTAGCGAGTTTATTCACTGATATGTCACTTAAGGTATTTGGTAACCTAATTGTTTACTTCTTAGTCGTTTTCTTTGCACTGATTTTACATGCTACGGTAACTTATTCTACTATCTTAAAAGTAATGACTGGTTTAAACCCAATTACTTTTTTGAAAAAAATGCGTGACACCGTTATCTTTGCATTTTCAACAGCCAGCAGTAATGCAACCATCCCGGTAACACTTGAAACTGTGACCAAAAAAATGGGTGTTAAAAATTCAATCGCTTCGTTTACTGTACCTCTAGGTGCGACCATTAATATGGATGGCACGGCTATAATGCAAGGCGTAGCTACTGTATTTATTGCGCAAGTGTTTAATGTTGATTTAACATTTAGTCAATATTTAATGGTAATACTTACCGCGACCTTAGCTTCAATTGGCACAGCTGGTGTTCCAGGCGTAGGTTTAATTATGCTAGCCATGGTTCTAGACCAAGTAGGTTTACCTGTAGAAGGCATAGGTTTAATTATAGGTGTTGACCGTTTACTTGATATGACACGAACTGCTGTTAATGTCACAGGTGACAGCATGGTCTCAATTGTTGTCGCTAAATCAGAAAATCAGTTTGATGAAGATATTTTTTATGATGAAAATGCAGGAAGTAAAATTGAGAATATTGATTTTCAAGACTTAGAAAAGAATCAAAGTGGCGATTAGCAATTTCAAGACACAGAGTAAATAAAAAAGGTGCTTAAAAGCACCTTTTTTATATTTTAAATACCTAAAGCATTAATACTTATTATACCTTGCTAAGCAATAATAACAGTTCAAGTACCCATATAAATACCATCCAATTTTTACAGAGTTCACCTTATGAACTAATGTTTACCATACACTATTTGCAATATCACAAAGGTAATAAACCGATCGTCAGTGCTAATATTCACGTTAAATAATATTAATTTCTAGTAGAGTATCACGTTAAACTGAAGCTGTTTTTCAATACACATGTAACTAAAGTTGATACCGACAGCTTAAAGTCGACTCCATGTCGAGGTGATGTCACCGGTATTATTATACTGCTCTAGTTACTCACCTACCAAACTCAATCAAAAGAGCCAGATGAGAGTCACCCTAAGTGATTTCAGCACAATTAGCATTTTGCCATACTTGTGCTCAGCATTACCCCGAATAACCGCTATCAAAACAATGCGACTAAGATGACTAAGCAAGATATTATATCAGCTATAAAAAACCTGAGTAGTTACTCAGGTTTTTGTGTTTTAACGCCGTTTTATTGTTACTAATCAGTCAATAATGGCTCAAATGATTTAACTAAATCGTCAATTGATTTCATTTGCTGTAAATAGGGCTCAAGTTTATCAAGTGGTAACGCACAAGGGCCATCGCATTTAGCGTTATCAGGGTCAGGGTGTGATTCTATAAATAAACCAGCTAAACCTAATGCCATACCGCTACGCGCTAATTGTGCAGCTTTAGCACGACGACCACCTGCAGAGTCAGCTCGACCACCCGGTTGCTGTAAAGCATGAGTAGCATCGAAAATGACTGGCGCATAATCTTTCATTTCATCCATCGCTAGCATATCAACAACAAGATTATTGTAACCATAACAACTTCCGCGCTCACAAAGAATAACTTGCTCGTTGCCTGCTTCGGCAAATTTATTAATAATATGACGCATTTCATGTGCTGCTAAGAACTGTGGCTTTTTAACATTAATAATCGCATTAGTTTTTGCCATAGCAACCACTAGGTCTGTTTGGCGCGCTAAAAATGCGGGTAATTGAATAATATCAACCACCTCAGCTAAAGGTTGCGCTTGATGTATTTCATGCACGTCAGTAATGATAGGTACGTTGAAAGTCGACTTTATTTCTTCAAATATTCTCAGGCCTTCCTCTAAACCCGGTCCTCGGTATGAATGAACAGACGAACGGTTCGCTTTATCAAAAGAGGCTTTGAATACGTAAGGAATATTGAGCTTTTGTGTCACTTCTACGTAGTGCTCTGCAATGCTCATTGCTAAATCACGTGACTCTAATACATTCATACCGCCAAATAAAACAAATGGTTTATCGTTAGCGATTTCAATATCGTATTTAGTCAATTTAATTGAAGTTATTGTCATAATTTTTCCAAAATAAAGTCTGGGGCTAACAAACGATTAGCTACCGATAATTCTTAATAACTGGCCACATAACCAAGCCATATAAGTACCTAAAGCATAACCTAACACAGCCAATAGTACACCGACTGGCGCTAAAGAAGGATGAAATGCTGATGCGATAACGGGCGCAGAAGCAGCACCACCGATATTGGCTTTACTGCCAACAGCTAGATAGAAGATTGGTGCTTTAATCATTTTGCCAACAATAAGCAGTAAGGCAACATGGACTAACATCCAGATAACTCCAATGGCTATGTATTTGGGTGACTCGACAATTTGAGTAACATCCATATGCAAACCTATTGTCGCGACTAATACATATAATAAGCTACTACCGACTTTCGACGCTCCTACGGCTTCAAGTTTTCTTACTTTAGTAAACGACAATGCCAACCCTATCGTGGTCACGAGGACGATTATCCAAAATAGTTTTGAATGTAAACTAAACTTTTCTAATTCAGGAAAGTTTGTCTGAAAATAAGGGACTAAAAAGTCAGCAGCAAAATGTGCTAATCCAGCAGCGCCAAAACCTACCGCAATAATCATCATAAAGTCTTTTAGTAACGGCAACTTGGTATTTTCACGTTGAGCAGACTCTACCTTATCAATTAATCTATCAATTGCTGAAGTATCAGCGCCACTCTTCGCATCAATACGCTTATGATTTGCTGCTAAATAAAGTAATACCGCCATCCACAAGTTGGCTACAACAATATCAACAGTCACCATAATGGTAAATATTTTGCCATCAGCGCCATAAATTTCTTTCATCGCCAACATATTTGCGCCGCCGCCAATCCAACTACCCGCAAGCGCAGCCATACCACGCCAAACAGCTTCTGGACCCGTTACACCAAGTAATTCAGGCCAAATAGCAGAAATAACTAAGAGTGCAATTGGGCCGCCAATAACCACACCAACCGTGCCGGTTAAAAACATAATAATCGCTTTATTACCAAGGCCAATAATTGCTTTTATGTCGATGCTTAAAGTCAGTAAAACCAAACAAGCCGGCAATAAATAATACTTAGCGACTTCGTCTACTTGACTCAATTCTGCACTAACAATGCCAAAAGTGTTTAACAAAGAGGGTAATAGGTAACACATAAGTAATGCTGGGACGTATTTATAGAACTTCTTAAATGCGGGGTGTTCACTATTTGAAGTATAAAAAACGAATCCAAGTATGATCGCGAGTAACCCCATAACGGTGGCGTCATTCGTGATAAAAGGTGTATTGTTGATAATTTGATCTTCCATTGATTAACCTTGTTATTTTTATTTGATTTATTGGTTTTATTTGTAAACTACAGCCTTACTTTTAAGGCTTATTAATGTAATACCGTATCAGCTATAGTGATTTTGTCCAATTGCATTTTTAATAATTGCGCAGCAGGATCTTTTGGACATTTGTCGACAAAATATTGGTAATCATCGTAAGCGACTTTAAAACAATCGAGTTGATGTAACAAAAAACCTCGGTCGCGACGCTCAAACGGATCTTCTGGGCGTAACGCTATTAATATATCGACGCACTTTAATGCTTGAGCAAACTCCCCTTCGCGGATCAAAGCATTTTTCAATGAGCTAACATGCTTAACAATTAAGCTTAATCTTGAAATATCTTCAATTTGGTCGCTTTGTGGATCACCATCAAGCTCATCCATACACAAATCAAGCTCCTGCCAATTTAAAGACTCTCCAGTAATGGGATCAAAAACAATCGCATAAACATCATCACAGACTACGCGAATCATATTTTTCTTTGGTACGTACACCACATCAGTTTCAAAGCCACAAAGACGAAATATATGGCAAAGCACTATACTTTTCAGCGCTGGGGACATTAACTTAAAATCGAGTCCACTTTGTAACTTATGAGCACTAACGGACCAGAAATCACGTTGATTATCAATAAAAAGTTGCCCAATGAAAAGTTCATTGATTAATTGCTCAGCTTTTTCAAGATACTCTTCTGTATCAGAAATTAATTCTGAACATTGTTCAACTATTTGACTAAGGCTTGATGGCTCAAAGTCACTATCACCAAAAACAACTTCTTCAATAAGTATAAAAGCTTCAATAAGTGATTTATCGTCATCATTGAGCTCGGAAAATAATAATTCATTCATGCTGTAATTTTTAATTGTTGACTCTATTTATAGTTATTGCTTATTTCAGGGTATATTTATTATAAAAATATCGTTTGTTTTGTTGTCGCTATTCGCACTACTAACATAATCCAGCCCATAACAACTAAATAACCTATCACTTGCATCATTCGGTTACGAGCTAACTTCAACGTGTAATAGCCGGTAAAAATATAGAAAATAATGGCAAGTATCTTTTCGCCTAACCATAAATATTCTATTGGATTTATCGCTAACTTGACAGCCAGACCAACACCTAATAGTAATAAAAAAGTATCAAGGATATGAGGGCTGATTTTCAACCATTTTTTATCTAATTGTGCTGAATTCATCAAGGTTAATGCAAACCGGTAGGTGAACAATATAATGCTTATTGCCGCCAGAGTCATATGTAAATGTTTCACACAAAAACCTTAAACTTATCTTTATTATTCTTGTCGTACATAAATACAGCAAGTAACTCGGTCATTTCCGCCATAATCTTTAAATGTTTCAATCGACTGATAACCCAATTGCTTTAATATATCGCTAACACCCGCGGCTTGTTCAAAGCCATGTTCAAAATAGAGTGCACCATTATTGGTTAAATAAGCTTGTGCATCTTTGGCAATACGTTTGATATCTGCAAAACCATTATCTCGAGCAACCAAAGCAGATAGCGGTTCAAACCTTACATCGCCTTCAATTAAATGCTGATCGGCTTCATCGATATAAGGGGGATTGCTAACAATAATATTAAACTTTTTATCTACGGCTACATTAGAGAACCAATCACTTTGATAAAGCTCTACCTGTGGTAACTGTAGCCGTTGAGCATTTTTTTTAGCCAAACTAATCGCAGCGTCACTAAAATCAATGCCGTGAACTTGCCATTGCTTTTGTTCTGAAGCAAGCGACAGAGCAATAGCTCCGGTACCCGTACCAAGATCCAAGCACGATAAATCACTTGCTAGATGGCGCGCTAAAATATGTTCGACCAGTAACTCTGTATCTGGACGAGGAATTAAGGTAGCTGATGATACGTAAAAAGGCAGTGACCAGAATTCACGCTCTTGTGTAATATAAGCAATAGGCTCGCCTTGCAAACGGCGCTCAAACAAAGCTAAAAAAGCGTGGTATTCATGCTCTGTTAACTTTTTGTCAGGCCAAGTTAACAAATAACTTGTCTCTTTATTTAACACAAAGGCAAGTAGAATTTTACAATCGAGTTTTGCGCTATCAGAAAAGGCAGCAAGTAATTGCTGCCCTTGATTAATTATTTCAGCAAAACTCTGCTGGCAATATGTTATTGACGGTTTTATGGATTCGCTCAAACCAATAACTAGTTTTGCTCAGCAAGAGCCGCAAGTAAATCGGCTTGATTTTCTAACATAATAGGCTCTAGGACCAAATGCAAGTTACCTTCAAGGACTTCGTTTAAACGATATAAAGTCAGGTTAATACGGTGATCTGTCATACGTCCTTGCGGATAGTTGTAAGTACGTATGCGTTCTGAACGATCGCCACTTGCCACTAAATTACGACGTGAAGACTCTTCTTCACTGCGGCGCTTTTCATCTTCTGCTTGTTGTAAGCGAGCTTGTAATACCGACATCGCCTGCGCACGGTTTTTATGCTGAGAGCGTTGTTCTTGACATTCGACAACTACGCCTGTTGGAATATGGGTGATACGAATGGCAGAATCAGTTTTGTTAACGTGTTGTCCACCCGCACCTGATGCGCGAAAAGTGTCAACTTTTAAATCTGCTTTATTAATCTCAATCGCGTCAGCTTCTGGTATCTCAGGCATAACAACAACGGTACAAGCAGAAGTATGCACTCGGCCTTGAGATTCAGTTTCAGGGACACGTTGCACACGATGACCACCAGACTCGAACTTCATTTGTCCGTAGACGCCTTCACCAAGCACTTTGAAAATGACTTCTTTATAGCCACCTTGTTCACTTTCATTGGTGTTCATAACTTCAATACGCCAGCCTTTCTTTTCACAGTAACGGCTATACATACGGTATAAATCGCCAGCAAAAATTGCCGCTTCATCACCACCGGCTCCTGCACGTAATTCAACAAAACAGTTATTGTTGTCGTTTGGATCTTTAGGTAATAGTAAAATTTGTAATTGATCGGCTAATTCTTCAATAGTTTTCTTCGCAGACTTAAATTCTTCTTGCGCCATTTCACGCATTTCAGGGTCTTCATCTTTTAGCATTTCTTCAGCTAAAGAAAAGTCTTCTTCTGCGCTTTGGTAGTCATTAAACACACTAGTGACTGCTTCTAATTGAGAAAACTCTTTTGATAAGGCAATAAATTTTTCTTGATCTGAAAGTGTTCCAGGGTCAGAAAGCAAGGCTTGAACTTCTTCAAAGCGCTCGACTAATATTTCAAGTTTTTGATAAACAGATTTATTCATTAAGAAATCTTATAATTAGGGAACAGCGGATAAAAATTGGTGATGTTCAGTTTAAAGGGTTAGTTGAGCACTTTCAATCAAAGGTGTAAAAAAGCTGTAAATACCCAGCTAAGCTCAAATGCTCATCAAAATACGGTTTGGCTATACTGTGACGTCGGGACTGTTATTTAATGTTATAAATATCGCGTAAGTACACCAGTTTATCTAATTCGCCACCTTGAGCCGCCGATTGAATAGCGCTAGTGGGTGCATGCATAAATTTATTAGTCAACTTAGTGGCTAACTCAGCTAAAATTGCTTCTGGCGACTTATTCCCCTGAAGTTGTAATAATGCTCTATCAAGTAACAGATCACGATGTTCTAAACACTGCTTACGGTAATCTATGACGGTATCTTGGGTATTTAAGCCACGAAGCCATGACATAAACACATCAGATTGGGTAGAAACTATTGCCTCAGCTTGAACCGCTTCTTTACGACGATTGGCTAAATTTTTGGCAATAATGCCTTGTAAGTCATCAACGGTGTATAAAAACACATCTTCTAGATCGCCAACTTGCTCTTCGATATCACGAGGAACTGCTAAATCAACCATAAAAATAGGACGATGCTTACGCTTTCCTAATGCGTGTTCAACCATACCTTTACCGATAATGGGTAAAGTACTGCCGGTTGAACTAATAACAATATCGGCGTCAGCCATTTTGTCAGGGATTTGCGCCAAGGTAATAACGTCAGCGCCAATAGCACCAGCCATTGCTTCGGCACGGGCAATTGTGCGGTTAGCAACAGTTATTTTCCCCACTTTATTCTCGTATAAATGTTTAGCAACCAGTTCAATAGTTTCACCGGCACCGACTAATAGTACTTTTACATTTTCAAGACTGGCAAAAATATGTTTTGCTAGATTTACCGATGCAAAAGCAACCGAAACCGCACTCGCGCCAATTTCAGTTTCAGTGCGAACTTGTTTAGCAACGCCAAAAGTACGTTGAAATAAACGGTCCATGACTAAAGACATAGAACCAGCGGCTTTCGCTTGGCTATAGGCTTGCTTCATTTGACCTAAGATTTGCGGTTCGCCTAAAACTAAAGAGTCTAAGCCACAAGCAACCCGCATCATGTGGTTAACGGCCTGTTGATCAGTATGCCAATATAAACTCGGTGTAATAGTTGAAGCAGGGACATTGTGATGTTTTTCTAACCAGCGGACAACTTTTTCTTGGGTAACCCTTACATCGCCTTCTTGAACTAAATACAGCTCTGTACGATTACAAGTTGATAAAATAGCCGCTTCACGACATTCTACGTTTCCAAGTAATTCAGTTAATGCCACACTTAAATTGTCGGGATTAAAAGAGATTTTTTCTCTAACGGCAACAGGGGCAGTTTTGTGATTGATTCCAACAGCAACTATAGACATAACGGAACGATTCAGCCTTTTTAAGACGATTAATACCAGAAAGAAAAATTATCGATAAGCAATTTTTTTTTCCATTAATCTTTTTATTAACGACATTATTAATCAAGTTTTATAAAAAACCTATGATCCATGATAAATAATGATGTTAATTTTACGAAAAATCGCAGAAAATTAAAAGCATCAAATACGCGATAACGCAATATTATGGCGATTAACTTAATAATAATGGTTTATATGAATAAAATTACCTTATCGCTGCCACTCTTTTTCAGTTTTTTACTGATATTTCTATCTGGTTGTAGTTCTTTAACGAATAACCATCAGCAAATTACTGAACATCAAAACATTACCGAGCGCACTAAAAAGCTTACAGCAATGTCGAATTGGAAAATAAAAGGTAAAATGGGCATTATCAGCCCTAATGAGCGTCATAGCTTAACATTAAATTGGCATTACCAAGGAGATAAAAATCGCCAGATGCTAAATTTAACCACAGTGCTAGGTATTCAAGTTTTTACTTTAGAGTCAGTCAATAATATGCATGTTGTTAATGTCGATGGTGAGCGCTACCAAAGCCCTGATTTAAACACCCTGCTTGCTTCGCTAACAGGTTTCACATTACCGACACACGCGATGACTTTCTGGTTAAAAGGCTTACCTTATTTAGCTAATGATAAAATAACCTCTAACGAAATAACACAATTACCCCAAACACTGACCAGCTTCTCTGATGAAAAAAAATGGTTTATTAAGTATGGTAGCTATCAACAAGTAGACCAATATCAGTTAGCAACGAAGTTCACCATAAAACAAGATAACATCACCATTAAAATTAATGTTCACCAATGGGACGTGACAAGCAATGACTCAGACTAACCAACAATTTCAGAGTTTTCCTGCGCCGGCAAAGCTTAATTTATTCCTCCATATTATTGGTCAACGCAACGACGGCTATCATCAGTTAGAGACTATTTTTCAATTTTTAGATCACAGCGACACCATAGAAATAAGGAAGACTCAGGATAATAATATTGAATTACTCACGCCGATTGATGGTGTATTACATGAAGATAACTTAATTGTAAAAGCAGCTCGGTTACTGCAAAGCCACCTACTAAAAAATTCGACTATTTTTAATAACGTATATTTAGGTGCACAAATAAAAATAACAAAAATTCTCCCTATGGGGGGAGGCTTAGGTGGCGGGTCATCCAACGCAGCCACTATTTTATTGGCTTTAAATACTCTGTGGCAGGCCAATTTGTCTAACACAGAACTAGCAAAACTTGGCCTATCGCTGGGCGCTGACGTACCGATTTTCATTCATGGTTTTGCTGCTTTTGCTGAGGGTGTTGGTGAAGAACTCACTGCTGTTTATCCTCAAGAAAGCTGGTTTTTAGTCAGTAAACCTGATGTCAGTATTTCTACTGCCAGTATTTTTACTGATGCTGACTTAACCCGCAATACGGCAAAAGTTAATTTAAATGATGATATTAGTAAGTTAGACATAGACTTATGCCACAATGACTGCCAGACGTTAGTAATAAAAAAGTATCCCGAGGTTGCCAAGTTACTGGCTTGGTTGGTAGAATACGCACCGTCTCGAATGACTGGTACCGGAGCGTGTATTTTTTCTCGTTTTGATACTGAGCAAGAGGCTTGTCGCATCCAGTCATTACTTCCTAATGGAATAATTTCTTTTGTGGCGAAAGGTGTCAATACATCTCCATTACGCAATGCCATTAACAACTTAATAACATTGCAAACAGAAAATGCAGAATATTAATACCATTGAGAATTTATTTTCATAAAAATGCCAAGAACCACTGGAAAAAATTTAATAATTTGCTGATAGTAAACTCAAGGTTTACTAATAGCGTAACTTAAAATGTCAATAGTTTCCGAGGAACTGACCGTGCCTGACATGAAAATATTTACGGGTAATGCCACCCCTGAACTGGCCAAGAAAGTAGCTGATCGCTTGTATATGACTTTAGGCGATGCCAAAGTCGGTAGTTTTAGCGACGGTGAAATCAGTGTTGAAATTAACGAAAACGTGCGCGGTGCGGATGTTTTTATTATTCAATCAACTTGTGCGCCAACCAATAATAACCTAATGGAATTAATTGTAATGATTGACGCATTACGACGAGCATCTGCTGGTCGTATTACTGCAGTTATTCCATACTTTGGTTATGCTCGCCAAGATAGACGTGTACGTAGTGCTCGTGTACCAATTACAGCGAAAGTTGTTGCTGACTTTTTATCAAGTGTTGGTGTAGACCGAGTATTAACGGTTGACCTACACGCTGAGCAAATTCAGGGTTTCTTCGATGTACCGGTAGATAACGTATTTGGCACACCTATTTTACTTGAAGATATGCTTTCTCGTGATCTAGATAACCCGATTGTAGTTTCTCCTGATATTGGTGGTGTTGTTCGCGCTCGTGCCGTAGCTAAATTACTCAATGAAGCCGATCTTGCTATCATCGATAAGCGCCGTCCAAAAGCCAATGTTGCACAAGTTATGCACATTATTGGTGATGTTGCTGACCGCGACTGTATCATTGTCGACGACATGATAGATACTGGCGGCACATTAGCAAAAGCGGCTGAAGCATTAAAAGCACATGGCGCTAAACGCGTTATTGCTTATGCTACTCATCCAGTTCTTTCAGGTAATGCTGCGCAAAACCTAAGAGATTCTGTTATTGATGAGTTAGTGGTAACAGATTCAATACCACTTACCGACGAAATTAAAGCGCTTGGTATTGTTCGTCAACTTACTTTAAGCGGTATGTTGTCTGAAGCGATTCGCCGTGTGTGTAACGAAGAATCTATTTCAGCAATGTTTGACAGTTAAGCATTTACTGATAAAACAACTTCATAAATAATAAAGCCCCGAGTCATTTTTTGACTCGGGGCTTTTTTATTTAACACAACACTTGAGCTACAGGCACTCAATTATTTCTGTCAGACGTTGACTATTTCTCTAAAACATCCGCTAAAGCCGCTAAACATAAGGTCACATTTTCAGTTCTTGCCGCATAGCCCATTAAACCAATGCGCCATGCTTTACCGGCAAAACCACCTAGACCAGCGCCAATTTCTAAATTATATTCATTAAGTAAGGTTTGGCGAGCAGCTGCATCATCGACGCCTTGAGGAATTAATACCGTATTTAATTGTGGTAAACGGTATTGCTCTTTAACAACAAACGCTATACCTAGTTTTTCTAATCCTGCTTTTAATTTTAGGTGTTGGTTTTTATGGCGTTGCCACGCATTTTCTAAACCTTCGTCTTGTAACATCACTAAAGATTCATGCAAAGCATAGAGAGAATTTACCGGTGCCGTATGATGATAACTACGTTTACCTGTACCGCCCCAATAGCCCATAACCAACGATAAATCTAAAAACCAACTGGGCACTTTAGACGTTCTATTTGTTAATTTTTCAACCGCTTTAGTACTGAAGCTAATCGGTGATATGCCAGGCACACAAGATAAACATTTTTGGCTCCCCGAATAAATAGCATCGATTCCCCAATCATCAACCTTTAGTTCAACACCGCCTAATGAGGTCACTGCATCGACGATAGAAAGCGCTGAATTTTCTTGTGCTATGGCACATAAGGCTTTTGCATCAGACAATACGCCGGTAGATGTTTCCGCATGAACAAAGGCTAAAAATTTAACATCGGTATTGTCTTTAAAAGCTTGTTTTACTTTATTAACATCGACAGGCGTTCCCCACTCATCGTTTATAACGATGGCTTGAGCCCCGATGCGTTGAACATTTTCCACCATACGCGAACCAAAAACACCATTTACACAAACAATCACTTTTTCGCCTGGTTCCACTAAGTTAACAAAACAAGTTTCCATACCTGCCGAGCCTGGCGCTGAAACCGCCATCGTTAATTCATTCTTGGTTTGAAATGCGTATTGTAGTAATGATTTGATTTCGTCCATCATCTGCACAAACTCTGGATCTAAATGACCTATGGTCGGACGACCTAAAGCAGATAAAACACGAGGTGAAACATCACTAGGACCGGGGCCCATTAAAGTACGAGGAGTTGGATAGAAAGATGTAATTGTCATAGTTAATTCTCTTATCGACATTAGGCATTAGAAGTATGAGGCACATATACCCGCTCATTTTCAGAACGCAGGTTGCTAGAGTGTATTTTGAATGGTAACGGGTCTAACACCTAAATTTCAATAAAAAATTATCTATAACGGCCATTTAGCCCAATGATACCCATAATAAGCAGCCATGATTAATAGGTTATTAATCATATTAACGTTGGATATGTTTAGGTTGAGGTGTTATTATGCTGCGCCTTTTATGATGATTGAATTATTTTTATTGTTGTAAAGGTTCATTGTTGTTTTTGGTCGCAAAAAACAACTCAACTAACTCTTTAATATTAGGTATTAAAAAAATGACTGATTTATTTACTTTAGAAGCTGAAGTTCGTACTGACCTAGGGAAAGGTGCGAGCCGCCGCCTACGTCACGCAAACAAAGTTCCTGCAATTTTATACGGTGAAGGCCAAGAGCCGATTTCTTTAACGTTAGAGCACAAAAATGTTTACCGTGCACAACAAGAAGAAGCATTCTACTCTCACGTTTTAACTGTAAACATCGACGGTAAGCCAGTTGAGTGTCTTTTAAAAGACATGCAACGTCATCCGTTCAAGCAACTTGTAATGCATTTAGATTTCTTACGCATTGATGCATCTCATGCAGTTCACGTTAACGCTCCTATTCACTTCCTTAACGAAGAAGAAGCAGAGAAAAAAGGTGGCAAAATTACTCACCAGATTAACGAAATTGCGATTAGCTGTTTGCCTGCTGACATTCCAGAATTCATCGAAGTTGATGTTGCTGATTTAGAAGTTGGTCAAACATTGCATTTATCAGACGTTACTTTGCCTAAAGGTGTAACATCTGACGAATTAGCAAAAGGCGAAGATCATGATCAAGCTGTTGTTTCATTAAATGCACCGAAAGGCGTAAGTGAAGAAACTGATGAAGCTGAAGAAACTGAAGCTACTGAATAATCATTAAGTATAAGCTTAAATGACTATTCAACTAGTTGTGGGCCTGGGTAATCCAGGCCCCGAATATACAAAAACTCGTCATAATGCCGGAGTTTGGTTCGTCGAAGAACTTGCTTCTCGCTACAACATCTCCCTCAGACCAGAAAAAAAATATTTCGGACTTTACGGCAAAGGCCTAATAGGTGACGAAGTTGTTCATTTGCTTGTTCCAACAACGTTTATGAATAGAAGTGGTCAGTCTGTAGCGCCTCTTGCAAATTTTTTCCGTATTCCCGTCGATAATATCCTTGTTGCTCATGATGAGTTAGACATGGAACCGGGCGTCTGTAAAATTAAAAAGGGTGGCGGGCACGGTGGACATAACGGCTTACGCGATATTATTTCGTGTCTGGCTAATAACAAAGAATTTTATCGGTTACGCATTGGTATAGGCCACCCAGGTCATAGAGATCGCGTTACCGGACATGTACTTGGCAAAGCACCAGCTATTGACCAAGACAAAATAGATCAAGCGATTGATGAAGCAAGCCGATGTATCGACATCTGGCAAACAGATGATTTAAAGAAAGCTCAAAATCGTTTGCATTCATTCAAGCCGCTATAACTAAACTTTTAAAACAATTTTGCAAAACAATTAAGGTATTATCATGGGATTCAAATGCGGTATTGTTGGCTTGCCCAACGTAGGTAAATCAACACTTTTCAATGCATTAACAAAAGCAGGTATTGAAGCAGCTAATTTTCCATTTTGTACTATTGAGCCGAATACGGGTGTAGTGCCAGTGCCCGACCCTCGTTTAGATGCATTAGCCAAAATTGTAAACCCTGAACGTGTTCTAGCAACGACTATGGAATTTGTTGATATTGCTGGTTTAGTGGCTGGTGCTTCGAAAGGTGAAGGTTTAGGAAATAAATTTCTTGCTAACATTCGTGAAACCGATGCAATTGGTCACGTTGTGCGTTGTTTTGATAACGACAACATTATTCATGTTGCCAATAAGGTTAGCCCTAGTGATGACATAGAAGTGATCAATACTGAGCTGGCTTTGTCTGATATGGACACAGCAGAACGAGCAATTTTTCGCTTAGCGAAGAAAGCAAAAGGTGGCGATGCAGACGCTAAATTTGAAATGCCGGTATTAGAAAAGATATTAAAGCATGTTGAAGAAGGACATATGATACGTTCTTTAACATTGTCTAAAGAAGAAAAAGCAGCAGTAGACTACTTAAACTTTTTAACACTAAAACCGACCATGTATATCGCTAATGTGAATGATGATGGTTTTGAAAATAATCCTTATCTAGATCAAGTTCAAGCAATTGCTGATGCCGAAGGTGCTATTGTTGTTGCTGTTTGTGCTGAAATTGAAAGCGAATTGTCTGAAATGGATGATGAAGACCGTGTTGAATTTATGGCTGACCTTGGACTAGAAGAACCTGGGCTTAATCGTGTTATTAATGCTGGTTATTCTTTGCTTCACTTACAAACCTATTTCACGGCAGGTGTAAAAGAAGTACGTGCATGGACAGTAAAGCAAAATGCTACCGCTCCACAAGCTGCTGGTGTTATTCATACCGACTTTGAAAAAGGCTTTATTCGCGCAGAAGTTATCGCCTATGATCACTTTATCGAATTTAATGGCGAGTCAGGGGCTAAAGAGGCCGGTAAATGGCGTTTAGAAGGTAAAGAGTACCGTGTTAAAGATGGTGATGTTGTTCACTTCAGATTTAACGTGTAATGTTTACGCTTTAACGCGAATAACTTAAATAGTAAAAGGAGCTTCGGCTCCTTTTTTGTCTTTCAAAATAAGTTATTATCCGTCATTAAAATGTAAAAAAATGACTGCAAAAGAAAAAGATATAAATAAAAAACAATGAAAACAATAGACTACTTAATTTAAAAAATTTAAAAATATCTTGTTTTATTTCTAAAATATACCACAATTATCATAATACCAATCTGATATAAGTTGAAATTATCAACGTCAGACCAACAACCTATTACTTTAATAAACAATAAAAAGGCAGACCATGAAAAAAACACTCCTACTTGCTAGCTTAATTGCCGCTTCAGTAACTTTTGCCCCTGTGACTAAAGCCGATAATATATCTCTTCGTATTTGTGAATACGTTGCGGCAAATGATAAGAACCGCTTACGTTCATTTATGAAACAAAATAAATTAAAAATTCGTACACTTTTTGGTAGTATCGAATGTAACGGCCAAAATTTATTAGTTTTTGCTGCATCTAATAGCGCTTTAGAAACAGGTGAATTTATTATTGGTAAAGTTCCTTCAAAAGAAGTGGCTAAACATATCGCCGATATTGGTAAATACTCAAAACATTTAGAAGAAGAAGCAAAAGAACGCGTAAAATAATCATTATTTGATATCTACGGTTCTTTAAAATAAAGCAAGAACTTAGCGTTCTTGTTTTTATTTTAAAGAGATTGCGCTTTCCTAGAATATTAAACGCCCAATTTGTAGACTAAACAAGCAAACAGAAAGAAATTAGCATTTATTATAAAAAAACGGTTGACGTAGCCTAAGCAGATTTGCATAATACGCGCCACTTGCTGAGAGGCAATACGGAAAGGCTACATAGCTCAGCTGGTTAGAGCACATCACTCATAATGATGGGGTCCCAGGTTCAAATCCCGGTGTAGCCACCATTTAACTCTTAGTAGTGAACGTAGTATTAGAAAAAATGCGGGTTTGGCGGAATTGGTAGACGCGCTGGATTTAGGTTCCAGTATCGAAAGATGTGAGAGTTCAAGTCTCTTGACCCGTACCATTCTAACTAACATTTATCATCATGATATTTGTTAGAAAGTAAGTAACATTGCAGGGGTATAGCCAAGCGGTAAGGCAGCTGGTTTTGATCCAGTCATTCAGAGGTTCAAATCCTCTTACCCCTGCCACTTTCTTGTTTAACATTCCTTTTTTAAAACTCAATCAGTCTTTATTAAAACTAATATTAAACATAATAAGTGTCATATTTACTTGTTATTTAGAATACCTACAGGGGTATAGCCAAGCGGTAAGGCAGCTGGTTTTGATCCAGTCATTCAGAGGTTCAAATCCTCTTACCCCTGCCACTTTATTGTTTAAGATTCCTTTTTTAAGAAGTAATTAATCTTTATTAAAAAAATAGTAAACATTACTGAGTGACATAATAATTATTTGAAATATCTACAAGGCTATTAACGCTAAGTATTATTAGAAACAATGCGGGTTTGGCGGAATTGGTAGACGCGCTGGATTTAGGTTCCAGTATCGAAAGATGTGAGAGTTCAAGTCTCTTGACCCGTACCATTCTAATTAACAGATATCATCATGATAGTTGTTAGAAAATAAGTGATATTACAGGGGTATAGCCAAGCGGTAAGGCAGCTGGTTTTGATCCAGTCATTCAGAGGTTCAAATCCTCTTACCCCTGCCATTATTTTCAAATCTTACCTTAAACACCCAATACATTTTATCTTGATACTTAATCTCTTACTGCATTAAAAAATTTCTTTTAAGACCCATTTTTACTTCAACTTATACACCACAAGCGTAAGCTAAAGCCTTATTTTTCAAAAAAGGTATCTTATTAGCCATATTCAGCCCTAGGTTTCGAAAGAGTTTAATGGCTGGTGATGGGTGGCTGAACGTTGCATACAGTGAATCCATAGTCGTCATCATCAAAAGATTGTCTAATCGTCGCTTAGATTCATAGCGTGATAAAACCTCAGGTAAGTGCCAACACTCATTATTACCAATCGCACTGGCTATGACGGTTTGCAAAGCCTTAACATCTTTAAAGCCAAGATTTACCCCCTGCCCTGCCATAGGATTAATGGTATGCGCTGCATCACCTAATAATAATACTCGACCTTTTTGATAAGTATTAGCATGTCGACGAGTCAGTGGGAATGCTCCTTTATTAATAACCTTTATTTGGCCTATTCGTTGCGGAAATTTTTCAATGATTTCACTTTGCAGTTGTTCATTAGATAAAGCCGACAACCTTTTTATCTCGCTTTTTTGATGATACCAAACCAAGGAAGCATAACCACCTAATTGACTTTCTCCTGGTAACGGTAAGAAAGCAATTGGGCCAGTCTGAAAAAATTGTTGCCAGGTAATATCTTGTTGTAAATGCTGAGTTTCAACATTTACAAGCATTGCTGATTGCTGATAATCCCAACCCGTTATACCTATATGAGCTAGTTTTCTTACTTGTGAATGAGCGCCATCAGCCGCAATTAATAATTGAGTGGTAATTTGTTCTATTTCGCCACACTCTTTTTCAGCCGATTTAATTGCCAAGTTTACTGCTATTTCATTTTGATGTTCAATAAAGCTTTCTAAACTCGCTGGTGCAAATAAAGTCACCTTGCTGTGAGTTTTAATTTGCTGCCATAAGGCAAGCTGGACTAGGCGATTTTCAATAATATGGCCAAGATGGGATTGCCCAATATCATCGGCGTTAAACTCGGTATAACTTGCCTGATTTTCCCAAACACCTAATCGTTTATAAGGACACATTCGCCATTGTTTTAATTGTGGCCAAGCGCCCAATTGTGTCAACAAATGCTCAGAAGCAAGCGATATAGCTGAAACACGTAAATCTAGTGCTTGTGTTTCATTAAAACAGACAGGCTGCTTTGGTTCAACAACCGCTACAGTTAACCCTAAGTTTGCCAAAGATAACGCACTAGCCGCGCCAACCATTCCACCACCAACAACTACACAATCAAAATTGCTCATAAAATTTACACTTTTTATTTAATGATTTTTCAAAGTTATTCTAACCAACCTATATCATTTATACGAATATTATTAATGGTTGCGGTCAATAATTAAAATCAGATAGACACACGCCATTTAAAGTTGAATCGGGTACTGGCGTCAAGCGTCAAGAAGGAGTAAAATATGCATCCTTAAATTGAACTAACAGTGAAGCAATAAATTTCATGTTAGTGTGTCTAAATTTTTAAATATTTAATGAGTGGAAAGTTAATGAGTAAAAAGCTATATATCAAAACTTGGGGTTGCCAAATGAACGAGTATGACTCGCAGAAAATGGCGGAATTATTAGACTCAACGCATGGTTTTGTATTGGCTGAAGAAGCTGAAGATGCTGATGTCATCTTATTAAACACTTGTTCTATACGCGAAAAGGCACAAGAAAAGGTTTTTCATCAGCTAGGGCGTTGGAAACATCTCAAAGACAATAAACCCGGTTTATTAATTGGTGTTGGTGGCTGTGTTGCTTCTCAAGAGGGTGATGCTATTCGCCAGCGTGCGCCTTATGTTGATATGGTTTTTGGTCCACAAACATTGCACCGCCTACCTGAAATGATCCAACAAGTTACTGGTGATCATAATCCTGTTGTTGATGTTAGCTTTCCTGAAATTGAAAAGTTTGATCGTCTTCCTGAACCTAAAGCTGATGGCGCTAGCGCTTTTGTGTCGATTATGGAAGGCTGTAGTAAATACTGTACCTTCTGTGTTGTACCTTACACACGCGGTGAAGAAGTCAGTCGTCCGCTTGACGATGTATTATATGAAATAGCTCAACTTGCTGCACAAGGTGTACGTGAAGTTAATTTATTAGGACAAAACGTTAATGGCTATCGTGGTATTACGCACGATGATGAAATTTGTCGCTTTTCAGAGTTATTGCGTTTGGTTGCTACTGTTGATGGCATTGACCGTATTCGCTATACAACATCACATCCGATTGAATTTACCGATGATATCATTGAGGTTTACAAAGACGTTCCTGAGCTAGTAAGTCACCTACATTTACCGGTACAAAGTGGTTCAGATAGAATTTTAACGCAAATGAAACGTGGTCATACTGCATTAGAATATAAGTCACAAATTCGAAAATTAAAGAAAGCACGTCCAGATATTTGCATGAGTTCAGACTTCATTATTGGTTTTCCTGGTGAATCGGATGCTGATTTCCAAGCAACAATGGATTTAATTAAAGCGGTAGATTTCGATTTAAGCTTTAGTTTTATTTACAGTGCGCGCCCTGGTACACCAGCAGCAGATATGATTGATGATATTTCCGATATCACTAAAAAAGAACGTTTAAAAGTGCTTCAAGACCAAATTACCCATCAAGCATTACGTATTGCACGTCAAATGTTGAATACGGAACAGCGTATCCTTGTTGAAGGTCCTTCAAAGAAAAATCCGATGGAATTACGCGGTAAAACAGAAAATAACCGCACGGTTAACTTTATTGCTCCTCACACCGTCATTGGTCAATTTGTTGATATTAAAATTACTGATGTTTATGCTAACTCGCTGCGCGGTGAATTAGTGCGCGAAGAAAGTGAAATGGGCTTACGCATAGCGTATTCTCCACAAGACATCCTAGCCAATAGTCATCATACGAGCAAAAGTAGTAACATCGATGAGTTAGGTGTTGGTAGTTTTACGCCTTAATGATTAAAACCTTAGCCTATAAAAACGGATATAAATTTGACTACAAGTATTAGCAAACAATTTGACTTAACACCGCTTGATAATAATCGCCTAGCGAATTTATGTGGTTCAATGGACGATAACTTGAAAACCATTGAACGTCGCCTTGGTGTGAAAATAAGTTACAGCAGCAATGCATTTAAAGTGATGGGCGCACCCGCAAATTGTGAAGCTGTCATTGTCTTGCTTAAGAATTTATATATTGAAACAGCAACCGTAAAAAATGAGCTAAGAGAGATCACAGAAAAAATGGTCCATCTTGCTATTTTAGACGCCAAGGTGCTTGAGCAAGAGCCCACTAAAGTTGATGTTGATTTCGACAAGTTAGTGACCATAAAAACCAAACGTGGTGTCGTCAAGCCTCGTAATCCAAACCAACAAAGTTATGTACATAACATTATGAGTAATGACATTAGCTTTGGCGTTGGTGTTGCGGGTACGGGTAAAACCTATTTAGCCGTTGCTTGTGCTGTTGAAGCCTTAGAAAAGCAAGAAGTTAGACGGATTTTGTTAACACGCCCAGCCGTTGAAGCGGGTGAAAAATTGGGATTCCTTCCAGGTGATTTATCACAAAAAGTGGATCCTTACCTGCGCCCATTATATGACGCACTCTTTGAAATGCTGGGTTTTGAAAAAGTTGAAAAGCTTATCGAGCGCAATGTCATTGAGATTGCTCCTCTTGCCTATATGCGTGGTAGAACATTAAATGATGCTTTTATAATTCTTGATGAGAGTCAGAATACGACCGTAGAACAAATGAAAATGTTTTTAACCCGTATTGGCTTTAATGCCCGTGCTGTTATCACCGGTGATATTACCCAAGTAGATTTACCACGTGGTGCTAAATCAGGCTTACGTCACGCGATTGAAGTACTTGACGATATTCCAGGCATTAGTTTCAACTACTTTGAATCAAAAGATATTGTCCGCCATCCGGTTGTGGCTAGAATTGTTGATGCATATGATGCTTTTGAAAAAAAAGAAAAACGTTTAAAAGATGAAAAAAGAAATAAAGCGGCGCTTGATGCAATGGATAATCAATAGTGGCAACACTACTCGATCTTCAACATGCTTGTGATGCCAAAAATTTGCCCAGCAATGAACAATTTCAATCTTGGGTAAATATCGCTTTAAATAATGATAAAACAGATTTTGAACTTACCATACGTCTCGTTGATGTTAAAGAAAGCCAATCTCTGAACTTACAGTATCGTGGAAAAGATAAACCGACCAATGTTTTGTCATTTCCTTTTGAGGTACCAGCAGAAATTGAACTAGACTTACTCGGTGATTTAGTAATTTGTGCTGACATCGTCGCCCAAGAAGCCGACGAACAGCACAAAGCACTGCATAATCACTGGGCTCATATGGTTATTCATGGCTGCTTACATTTATTAGGTTACGATCATATTGATGAGGTTGAAGCCACAGAAATGGAAGCACTGGAAAAAAAATTACTTAAAGCACTCGATATATCCGATCCTTATATTATAAATGAATAAATTTATCCTTTATAATTCATAGATAAATAACCACTTACTACTTGAATTTACTTTCGATTGATTAGAAAATAAGCAACAAGTTAACCTTACAGGAAATAAATAAGCTCTATGAGCGATGACCACCCCCACTCTAGCAACGGCTCTGCAAATCGATCGATACTTGATAAAATAGTACAGGTCTTTACCGGAGAGCCCAAAAGTAAAGACGAATTGGTTGATGTATTAAATGACGCTGAAGACCGCGACTTAATAAAACCAGAAACCAAGTTAATGATCCAAGGTGTATTAGAAGTTTCTGATATGCGAGTGCGTGATATTATGATCCCAAGATCGCAAATGGTCACGCTTGATATTAACGATCCGATTGAACATTCTTTACCGATCATATTAGAGTCTGGTCACTCTAGATTTCCTGTTATTAACGACGACATTGATCACATTGAGGGGATTTTACTCGCTAAAGATCTGCTCGCTTACGGCTTTGGTCAACAAGAAGAATGCATCATAGCCAAAATAATTCGTCCATCGATTATTGTTCCAGAAAGTAAAAGAGTTGAACCGTTATTACAAGAGTTTCGTTCGCAGCGTTATCATATGGCAATTGTTGTTGATGAATATGGTGGCGTTTCTGGTGTTGTGACCATTGAAGATATTCTTGAATTAATTGTTGGTGAAATTGAAGATGAAACAGATGATGAAATTGAACTAGATATTAAGTATCTTGCCGGTAATGTTTATCAAGTTAAGGCATTAACAGAGCTTGATGACTTCAATGAATATTTTAATACTGAGTTTGATGGCAACGATGCCGATACGATTGGTGGTGTAGTGTTACATCAATTTGGCCATATGCCTAAAAAAGGTGAAATAATGACGATTGGTGATTTTGAATTTAAAGTCACCGCTGGCGATAATCGCCGTATCCAAAGCTTACATATTACGATTCCAAAAGACCATAAAATCAATGGAAAGATAGTCGACTAACCTCAATGGCGATAAAAACACTAGGCACTCGCCTACTAAAGCGACTACGCGACAACTTATTTAATAAGCGTAACTGGCTCAGCTTCATTGCTGGGCTTAGCTTAGTGCTGGCCTACGCACCATTTTCATTATGGTGGCTGATGCTTATTGTGCTGCCGTTATTTCTCCATTCTATTAATGGTACTGATGTAAAGACAACTACTAAACAAGGTTTCATCTTTGCACTTGGTTGGTTTGGTAGCGGTATTAGTTGGGTGCATGTCAGTATCGATCAATTTGGTGGTTTACCACTATTTTTCTCACTATTATTGATGGTATTATTGTGTTGTTATTTGGCACTTTATCCAGCACTTGCTTGTTATTTATCAACGAGGTTTGCGCCAAAGAAACAATTCTCACTGTGGTTACTGCCACCCTGCTGGCTTATTTCAGAATATTTACGTGCTAACATCTTGACTGGTTTTCCTTGGCTTTCAATTGGCTATAGCCAAATCGATGGCCCACTAGCGAATTTTGCACCACTTATTGGTGAAATAGGGATAAGTGCTTTGCTGCTGGTAATTAGTATTGCGGTTATTAATGTTGTAAATAACTGCTATCGCAAGACACATATACTCTTATTGATTGCTGTGTGTCTCTCTGCTTATTTATTAACGAATGTTGCTTGGGTAACACCGACCAGCAAAAAAATCACCGCTGCTTTAATACAAGGTAATGTTGAACAATCAATGAAATGGCAGCCCGAAAAAGAGTGGCCCATCCAATTAAAATACCTAGATCACAGCCGAGAAAATTATGATGCTGACATAATTGTTTGGCCGGAGTCAGCAGTAACAGCATTAGAACTCGCAGCACAAGACTTTCTCAGCATGGCCGATAGATCTGCCGCACTTAATGATAGTGCTATTATTACCGGTATTTTAGATTACAAATATCAATCAAAAACCTATTTCAATTCACTGATTGTCATCGGTAAGAAAGAAAGCAACGACGATACTGGGCATTACCGTTATAACCATAGTAACCGCTATTATAAAAACCACCTGCTACCCATAGGTGAATTTGTGCCTTTTGGTGACGTATTAAGAAAAATTGCGCCAATATTTAATTTACAATATTCTTCTTTTACCCGAGGTGACTATATTCAACCCAACCTTGTTGCTAAAAGCGTTCATCTATTACCACTTATTTGTTTTGAAATTGCTTTTCCTGAGCAATTAGCTGCTAATTTTACCGACAAAACTGACATTTTACTCACGGTTAGTAATGACTCTTGGTTTGGCGACTCACATGGACCTCATCAACATTTAGACATTGCTCGCATGCGCGCTTTGGAATTTGGTCGCCCCCTGCTACGCGCCACCAATAATGGTGTAACAGCTATCGTTGACCACCAAGGAAATATTCAAGCCACACTGCCACAATTTACCAACGCTGTGCTTAAAGCTGAGCTTGAACTCGTCCATGGAAAGACTTTTTATAGCCAATATTGGCAACTTATTCACTGGTTATTACCATTAATACTATTAATTTTATTTTTCTGCCTTTATCCTATGCTCAATAAAAAAACATAAAAACAATAATACCTAGGATTTATTTATGAAAGTATTGACTAAACACCTATCCACTTTAATCTTTTTTTTACTAACCTCTACCAGTTTCGCCTTCGCAGAAACAACTCTTATCACTAATGTTCAAGGCTATACTTTAGCTGACCAAGAATTAAAGCAGTTTACCGCTATTCAATTTACCGATGATAAAATTGATAAGCTTTTTATCATCGGTGAACTATTACCTAAATCCGGACAGATGACTGTTATCGATGGCCAAGGTAAAACACTACTTCCGGGCTTAATTGATGCTCATGGTCATATATTAAGTTACGGTTTAAGTTTGATGCAAGCAAATGTACTTGGCTCACTTTCAGAAGAATCAGCCGTAAAGAAAGCCGTAAATTATGCAAAGGCAAACCCAGATATTGCTTGGGTACAAGGACAAGGCTGGAACCAAACTCAATGGGAAAATACTCAATTTCCAACAGCAAAATCGCTAGATAAACACTTTCCTAACAAACCTGTTTTCTTAAGACGTGTTGATGGACATGCGGGCTGGGCCAATACCAAAGCGATGGAGCTTGCCGGTATAACATCAGCGACACAAAGTCCAACAGGTGGCGATATAATTCGAGATGATTCGGGTCAGCCTACAGGTGTTTTTATTGATAATGCCATGGATTTGATTACTAAAAGTATTGCCCCTTTGACCAAGCAAGAACAAAAATTAGTTTTAAAAAAAGCACTTAATAAATTGGTCTCTTTTGGTTTAACCAGTGTTCATGATGCTGGTATTTTTACTGATAACCTTGAGCTATTCAAAGAATTGAGCAATGAAAACGCCCTCCCTATGCGTGTTAACGCTATGTTGTATTTACCCTCTGAAAATTGGCAGGAAACACTCAAGCAAGGACCATTCACTAGCCGTGATAACATGCTTAATTTTAATAGTGTGAAAATTCAAGCCGATGGGGCTTTAGGTAGTCGTGGCGCCTCTTTAATTGCTGATTATTCAGACCATGCTGGTCATAAAGGCTTGATGTTACATGATAAAGAAAAGTTAACCTTGTATATGAATACTGCGATGAAGGCAGGTTTTCAGGTTAATACTCATGCCATCGGTGATAATGCTAATAAAGTGGTTCTAGATTTATATCAACACCAAATAAAAGCAACAAATACCAAAACGCTTCGTCATAGAGTTGAACATGCACAAATATTACAATTAAGTGATATTCCTCGCTTCGCTGAGCTCAACATTATCGCTTCAATGCAAGCAACACACGCAACCAGTGATAAAAACATGGCTGTTGACCGAATTGGTGAAGAACGTATTTTAGGTGCTTATGCGTGGCGTAAATTGATGAATGCCAAAGCTATAATCGCTGCAGGCTCAGATTTTCCGGTGGAATCTCCTAATCCATTTTTTGGTTTGCACTCTTCAGTCACCCGTCAGGATCATCAGAACCAACCGAAAAATGGCTGGTTCAGTGAAGAAAGTATGACACGCTTAGAAGCCTTAACAACTTTTACTATTGACGCGGCTTATGCAGCACACCAAGAAAATATTTTAGGGAGCTTAGAAAAAGGTAAAAAGGCTGACTTTATTTTATTAGAGGATAATTACTTTACGGAAAACCAACAAGATATCTGGAAGAATAAAGTCATAGCGACTTGGGTAAACGGAAAAAAAGTTTACGCTCATTAAAGTAAATGTTTTACATAAAAAAAGCCCGTAAGGGCTTTTTTTATTAGGTATTTATAACGCACTAAACTAGTTGCTTAGGGTGCAAGCATATTTGATTACGACCATTATCTTTTGCTCGGTACATAGCCGCATCAGCACACTCAATCCAAGCTTCATAACTTTCAATACTGATGTCTATTTCAGCAATCCCCATACTTACCGTGTAGTTAACATCAATGTCATTATATTTCACCACAGATTTTTCAATTTCTTCTCTTAATCGTTCAGCAAATACTTTACCATTATCTAATGGTGTGTCGGCTAATAATATAACAAATTCCTCACCACCGTAGCGCCCCGAAACATCGGTTTCACGCACATGATGGCGAATAAGTCCTGAGATATGGCGAATAACTTCGTCACCAACGACATGGCCATAGGTATCGTTAACCACTTTAAAATGATCAATATCAATCATCACTAAGCAACTAGGGTTTTGACTACGGATCCAACGCTTGTATTCCGCTTGTAAGCAATGCTCCCAGTGCGTGCGATTAAAGAGTTTTGTTAGGCCATCAGTTTGACTCAAAATAGCGAGTTCTTTATTCGCCTTAACTAAGTCTTTTTTATGAGAAGCATTATCAGTTACATCATAAATAATGAGACATAAATGAGTCACTATTCCTGTCGCTGACATCAAAGGAATAAAAGTAGTATTTTGATACATATAATCAGCCGCCCCTGTAATAGGACGATAATTTTGAAACTTAAACAAATAAGGACGTTGTTCCCAAATTGTAAAGGCTTTATTTTTTAGTAAGAATACTGATTCAGCTTTGCGCTTAAACCATGCTTCAGGTATTTCATCAAACAAAGGGAATAGCACTTTATCCTTCACTTCACGGGGTAACAGACCGCTATGATTCTCCATAAAACCATTCCATATTTGCACTTTATAATCTCTATCTAGTACAACCAATCCTACATCGATGGTGTGTAACATTTCCATTAACCAATGTAATTCATTTATTTGTGATGTTTCTAATGACATAGTTAATCCAGTAAGTAAGAGATTTTATTATTGAGTGTACGCATAGACTCTTCGGTAAAGAGTAAGAGTAAATCACATTTGATTGAATAGTCTTCAATGCTATAACTAATTTCGATAGCTAAGGTACGCTTCCATTTTTTAGAGTTGGTCGCTATCAACTCAGATATTTTTTTATGTTGTCCTAAAACAACGGGGTGCCCTTGGCTAAAAGGCATATCTAATTGGGCAGAAACACCATTTAAACAAGCACCAATAAGTACATTGGCTAGATCCATTAATAATTCAAGCTCTGTACTTTCATCAACTTCATACTTATAATTCATTAATGAAGCAACATCTTTAAAACTTGAGTCATTTAAAATAAGTAGTGCTTCACCAGAAATACCCGCGCCTATAAATCCTTGGCAAATTCCCGAAGTACTTTCTTGTTCTTCTACATCAAAGAGCGCCATGCTCAGTTCACTAACTTCAATTAAATTGACATTAGGAATGGGGAGAACAACAAACACATCGAGTAAACGCGCTAATAAGTCTCCTGCTTGTCCCATAGCGACGTTGGCTATTTCTTGGTAACAGTCTCGAAGTTCAGGGTCTAAGAAAAACGCTTCATCTGATTGTTCTCTTTCAATACTAACTGTCTCTGCCGCTTGTGTCAGTGGTGCCAACTCGCTATGTTTAGGAGCTGGAGCTATCACTGGCGGTTTTTCGATTTCAACGGGTAAAGGCTTTTCTTCTTCGCTGTCTTGGGTAAAAATACCGTAAGCCAATAATATTTCTGTTAGTTTGGTTTTATTGACTGGCTTTTGAATAAAGTCTAGAGCACCTAAGCTCGTAACACGTTGGTGTGCTTCCGGCTGTATATCGCCAGAAATAACAATCACCATAGTGTTTAAGTCTTCTTTAATAATAGTTTCAAGGACTTGGTAACCGTCCATCACAGGCATATTTAAATCAAGTAAAAGTACATCACCTTTACCTGCTTTTATTGCTTGAATGCCTTCTTCGCCATTAGTAGCGAAGCTTATCTCGACATCCCAATCATCAGGTAAAGAACGTGCTACCTGCTTACGCGCCATATTTGAGTCATCACAAATTAACAAGGGTATTGACATATTTTCGTTATTCCTATTCTAAGATAATAATTGTGGTGATGATTCTCAATACCTTACTATTTATCTATAGATAACAATAGATAATATTTGAAATAAAGCACTAAATAATGGCTATTTTTTATCGTCAAAGTTAACATCTCTCTATTAACAATTTTTAAGCGCGCTTAACATTATGAAATTTTTAACAGTATTTATTACATTTTCACTGATTTTAACTTTAAATAGCCTGAGCATTTTTGTGGCATCTGCAAAGCTATTTGATGAAGATAATTTACAACAAACAACTGACTTGGTTCAGGCAAATAACAAATTCATTACACTATTAGGTACACAAGTTAATGTTGGTCAAAAAGCACCTGATTTTAAAGTGGTTAATGCCAGCTTTGTGCCAGTAACTCTCAAAGAATTCTCAGGAAAAAATATTCTTATCTCTGTGGTACCGAGTTTAGACACCGGCGTCTGTGCCTTACAAACAAAACGTTTCAACGAAGAAATGGCTAAATTACCCCAAGACATTATTGTATTAACGATTAGCAATGATTTACCTTTTGCGCAAAAACGTTTTTGTGAAGCAGAAAGTATCGATAAAATAACGGTCTTATCTGATTCAGTGTGGCGCAACTTTGGCAGTAATTACGGCTTACTCATTAAAGATATGGGCTTATTAACGCGAGCGATATTTATTATTGATTCATCAGGAGTGATCGCTTACAAGGAAATTGTTGCTGATATTTCAAAGCACCCTAATTATGAATTAGCGCTTTCGACTATACAAGCATTAAGCCCAATTGAAGCACTAGATATGGAAACGGTTCAAGAGAATAACGACAAATAATAAATCAATTCATTTCAGCAACTTAAATTAAAAATAATTTTAATTTAAGTTTAAAACTTGAAAAATAAAACATCGCGCCCATCTTTATTAATGTAGTCGCCACAAGATAAACGGGACTACATTAACCGCCTGTTCAATATTGAAAGGCACCTTAAATCTCTGAGAATAATAATTTCAGCCTAGCTATATCGCGACTTTATGTTGGTTATAGTAAGCACAGAAATATTCAAAAGAGATCCCATATTGCTAATACCCTAACATCTTAATTATGGGTATAACTAATAGGATATGAATTATGCGTATACAAACAGATATCAGCCCACTTTACCGTTCATTTATCGGCTTTGAGCACTTAGCGGGTTTAATTGAAAAAGCGTCTCGTACAGACAAGCAATCATCTTACCCCCCTTACAATGTAGAATTACTTGCCGAAGACCAATATCGTATTACTATGGCTATTGCTGGCTTTGCCGATGAAGATCTTGAAATTGAATCAAAAGAAAACACCTTAATCGTTACCGGTACCAAACCTGTCAACGATAATGGTTCACCAAGAAACTTTGTACATCAAGGTATTGCTGAGCGTAACTTCGAACGTAAATTTCAACTCGGTGAACATGTCAAAGTCATCGGTGCTTTTATGGAGCATGGTTTGCTACATATAGATTTAGAGAGAGAAATACCTGAAGCGTTAAAACCAAGAAAAATTGCGATAAATGGTAAAAGTTTACTGCAACCACGTGCTGCTTCAAGTACTAACCATTCGATAGGAGCAAACGAAAGCTAAACTTTTATTGATTATGTTTCTCCCTTATATTTTTTGCCCAGTCTATGACTGGGCTTTTTTTTGTTTAAGAGGTATAAAATATAAAACGTTAACAAGCTCTTTAATTACACAATTATATCGCTGTAATACATGTTAACTACTCATAACGTAGCGCATCAATAGGATCTAAATTAGCCGCTTTAGCCGCTGGAATAATACCAAATAACAGCCCAACGCCTGCACTAAAACCAAACGATAACATTATAGCCCACATAGGTACTTCTGCTGATGGTAAATCAATAAGGTTACTGACCAAAGCGCCAGCACCATAACCTAATGCCAAACCAATTAAACCACCCAGTAAACATAAGAACACAGCTTCTATAAGAAACTGCAAAAGTATATCTACACGCGTTGCTCCAAGTGCTTTTTGAATACCTATTTCACGCGTACGTTCAGTCACAGAAACCAACATTATATTCATAATACCGATGCCCCCCACTAATAATGAAATACCAACCACGCCACTAAGCACCATAGTGGTATTCGAGGTAATATCATTGACTGTTTCAAGCATTTGTTCTGCGGTACTAATTTTAAAATCATCCCCCGTATCTTTAGATAAATTATGATTTCGACGTAGTAAGTTTTTAATATGCTGCTTGATACTATCAAGCTGACTAGCATCGTCTACTTGCAACGAAATACTAATATCTGGCTCTTCAGCACCGCCTAACAAGGCTCTTGTTGTTGTGTATGGTAGAAGAATAAAGTCATCTTGATCAAAGCCGAAAAGTTTACCGCGCTTTTCTAACACGCCAATCACTTTAAACCACTCACCGCCAATCATAATATACTGACCAACAGCAGAACCTTTTATTTCAAGCTTGTCTATAATCGAGTCCCCTAACACAGCGACTCGACGTCGAGACTTATCATCATTAATATTAAAAAAGCGCCCCGTTTCAGGAAAGATGCCATATAGGGATTGATAACTAGAACCGGTTCCTACAACGCGTGTTGCCGTTGACTCCCCTTTATACTGAACTACGCCATTTGGGCCTGTTGCAGCAACTGTCGGAGTGATATGGCTAATGCCTGAAACTTTATACTGGATTTCTAAAAAGTCACGATAACTTAGTTTGGCAACTTTGCCTTGAAGACGTTCTTTTAATGGCGTAAAAGCATTAATACTGACAACATTAGTGCCCATATCGTCAAACTGCGAAGTAATACTGCTACTTAATCCTTGTACGACAGAGACAACTGCAATCACTGAAGCAACGCCAATAATAATACCTAAGGTTGTTAAAAAACTTCGAAAACCGTGAGCTCGAACCGAATGTGCAGCTGAACGAGTACTCTCAACAACTTTAAAGAAAACACTAGACATTAGCACTCTCCTTTATCAGTTGCTGCTCTTTATAGTGCTGTTCAATATTTGGATTTAATGAATCAGCAACTAAGCAGCCATCAGTTAAGCGTATAACTCGCTGACAACGATCGGCTATTTCTTGTTCATGGGTAACAATAATTAAGGTTTGACCATCTTGGTGAAGCTCATCAAACAGTGCCATAATTTCCATTGTAGTCGCTGAATCTAAGTTCCCGGTAGGTTCATCTGCTAATAATATCGCCGGTTCGGTGACTAATGCCCGAGCGATAGCGACACGCTGACGTTGCCCACCAGACAACTGATTCGGTAAATGGTCAACACGATCTTTTAAACCGACTCGAGTTAAAGCTAACTGAGCTTTTATTCTTCGTTGTTTAATTGGCATGCCTCGATAAATCAATGGTTGCATGACATTTTGTAAAGCACTTGATCTGGGTAACAAATTAAAACTTTGAAAAATAAAGCCAATTTCTAAATTTCTAATGCCCGCTAGAGTCGCTTCATCAAGCTTAGCTACATTTCTGTCTTTAAGTTTATATTCACCACTTGTTGGATAATCTAAGCAGCCAAGAATATTCATCAAGGTCGACTTACCTGACCCCGACTGTCCGGTAATAGCAATAAAGTCATTATATCGAATATCGAGATCAAAATTATTCAGTGCATAAAACGCTTGATTACCCATTTTATAAAGTCGAGCGATATTTCTTAATGAAATAATTGGCGCGATCACTTTTTTTTCTTGAGAAATTTTAGACATCATTTATGCCTCTTTATCGATCACTTTTACCGACTGAGCATCTTTTAATTTACCAAGTGCTCTTGCGGGTCCTGTGATCACTTTATCACCTACTTTTAGGCCAGAAGTAATTTCTTGTAAGCGATCATTTGAGATACCTAGCTCAACCGTCTGCTTTACCGCCTTACCATCAATAAGCACAAATACGTGGTCAACATTATCTGCAAGCACTTCGTTATCGCTTTCATCGTCTTCTTGAACGTTCTTTCCTTGTGAAGCAAAAATGATTGACTCACTGGGTACCGCTATCGTTTTACTTTTACTCTGGGTATATATTTCGGCGCGACAACTCATGCCAGGTCGAACGGCGATAGTATTTGAGTCAGACAATAATATTTTAACTTTGAAGCTTAAACCTTGTCGACCTTGTGCGCGCTTAGCTGTGGTGGCAATACTCTGAACTTGCCCCTTAAGTGCTTTATCCGGAAAGGCGACCGCAAAAATATCGGCTTGCTGTCCAACAAGAATATTTGCAATATCAGCTTCGTCGACCTCTACTTCAATAAGAATAGAAGAGGGATCAGCTAAAGTAATTAAATTCGAGCCTGAAATATTTGTGCTGCCACTAATGGCTGTTTCGCCTTGCTTAATATCAACTGACGTCGCAATCCCCTTTATAGGTGAACGAAAAACGGTTTTATCTAAACGCTCTTGTGCCTTATCGAGTGTAGCTTGTGCTTGCAGTAAAGATTCTTGACGAGAACGTAAATCAATTTTTGCTAACGCGTACTGATTGTCTATAAGTTCATAAGCGTCACGATCAAGAATTTTTCGCTGATATAAGTCATGTTTGCGCTGCCATTGAGATTTTAAGTTTTCAATTTTCTTGCTTTGATGCTCGATGGCAATCTTTTGAATACGAACAAAAGCCGCTTGTTGCTCAACATCAGCACGGAAAGTGCGAGGTTCAAGGCGCATTAATACTTGTCCTTTAGTCACCTCATCACCTTCTTCTATTAACATTTCACTGACTTGGCCAATAACTTCAGAGCGTAACTGAACCTGCTCTTTATAAACTAAAGTGCCTGAGGCCAAAATTGAACGTTTGATATTTTCAGTGGCAACTTGCTGAACTTTAACTTCTAGTGTCTGTGATTTACCTGTTTTTTTAAAATAAGCCAGACTAACTAGCCCAATAATGACCGCAATTATAATCAGTGTTTTTTTCATCAATCAGTTCTCTATTAAGCCGTAAACAGTAGGAATAAAGCCCAACCGCCAAAGATAAAAATCTGCGGTGCAGCTGCAATGATTAATGATTTTTTACTGTCAATATTTAGCCAAGAACCAAGGCCAATACTGGTAACGGCAATCATCCAAAATGTAAATAAGTTAATAGCTTCAAGAAAGCTGTACCAAGCGTTGCTCGGTTCTACAGAAAATAATAAGCTATTTAAACTTGTAGGTTGTAAATCTTGCATTGAAACCATGCCATCAGAAGAGAAAAAGATAACAAGTGTACTGAGCAATACCGATACGAAAGCAGGAAAGCTTGCCCACCAAGTGAATGCAAACCATTGAGTAAACTTATATTCACTACTTGCGCTTACTTTAGTAGCAATATGATAGTAAATAGCGGTAAGTGTATTGATAACGATGAAACCTATTGTGCCACCAATAGCCGTTGTCCACAGCATAGTGTCTTTTTCATAGAAACTTCCTATTGCTTTAAGTTCGTCATCAGTCATTGGTTTTGATGCTGCAGCCTGATTAAGCATAGTTTCTTTAAGCCAAGCAAAATCAACAACATTAAAATAATACAGGAATAAAACGAATGTTGAACTCGTCAGTAAGACAAATGGTAACCATGACCAACCTTTTTTTTCTTTAATCGTGTCAAAAGCTACGGTGGGTGAAAGTATTGTGTCCAAGCACGCTTGAAATGGGTTTGCAGACATTTTCATAATGTTCTCTTTTGTTAGTTTATTTTTATAGTTAAATTTAAAAATTGAAAATCTATTCTAAGTCTTCTATTTATAGCGAGCATTAAGCTCAATTGAATATTGGGACATATCTTCCTTAATATATAACTTTAAGCGTCAGTGTTTTGTGGTTTATAGAACAGTTAGTCTTATAGAATTAAGATTTATTACAATTAATTTTAATTATTTATCAATATATACAAATTATTTTTTTATCAACAATAAAATATGAATATCACAAAGATTTATTTTTACTAAGAAGGTATTATAATCTTACAGTCTTATCAAAATTACGGTATATAAATAAAGTGAACAAAGGTTCAGAATTAAGAGCTCGCTATAACGATAATACACGCGGCGTCTATTTTATTGGCACAACCCCCCCTAAAAGTGATACACCAGCAGAACAAATTGAAATTATTGCTAATAAGCTGCTTGAACGGGTCAGTGATATCGATTTTGATGGTTTGATTGTTTATGATATACAAGACGAAAATTCGCGTACCAATGTACCGCGTCCTTTTCCTTTTAAATCAACATTAGATCCCCGTTATTATTCATCATTATTGCAAAATCAATCTCAACGCCCCGTGATCACTTATAAAAGTGTCATTCAGTCAAATAACGATGATTTTGATCAATGGGCAAATGAAGCTTGGCACACGTATGGCATTCGTGACGTTGTTCTTGTTGGCAGCCCTTCGCAAAAAAACACGATTTCATTACCACTTGCCAGTGCTTATAAAACTTTAGTTGATAATAAAAATGATTTCTTTATCGGTGGGATCACCATTGCAGAACGTCATGCAAATAAAGGTAATGAACATACTCGGTTGATAGAAAAACATCAGCAGGGTTGCAATTTCTTTATTTCTCAAGCTATCTATAATCCACAAGCCACTATAGATATGTTAACGCGCTATGCAATTGAATGTCAGCAGCAAGGATTAAAGCCTCAGCGGATAATTTTAACATTTTCACCTTGTGGCAGTAAAAAAACACTCGAATTTATTGAATGGTTAGGTGTTAGTGTTCCTGAAGCGACTAGTTTACGTATTCTTAATGCAGAAAAACCACTATATGAATCTATTCGCATCTGTTTAAATACTTTACAACAAATACTCGATGCCGTATTACCCTACGATTTACCATTAGGATTAAATATTGAGAGTTTAACCAACCGTAAAGAAGAAATTGATGGCTCAATTTTATTATATAAGTTGCTGCGTTCAACCATGGAGAACTACTTGTCCAAACAAGAGCTAGACCGATTAATTCATCAGAAATAATAATTTAAGCACAAGCCATTATTTTTGTTATAATCGAAATAGAAGAAAACCGTAACAACTAGTCTTTTATAGCATTAAGTGTATTTTATTTTTTATCAGCTCAAGCCGAAACGATAAGGGTAGCGATATCTTTCGATGGAAAGCCTCCTTATTCATTTAGAGAACAAGAGCACCGCGGTATTTATGTCTAAGTATTTCAAGAGATATTTAAACTAACCCCTTATCAATTAGAGTTTGTTTATCTCTGTTCTGCACGAGTACGTTCTAGTTTTACCGACGGTAAAGTCGATATCGAATGTTGTCCTATTGGCGCGTGGCGAGCAAACGAAACGGCCATTTCTCTCTATAGCCAACCGCTATTCAAAACTGAAGACGTTTATGTATTTCCGCAAGGGAAATTAAGAACTATTGGTCCGTTAGCAGATGAAAACATTGCAACGATCAAGGGTTTTGGCTACGCTTTTGATACCGTTTTCACCCGCTATGATGTAGAAAGTGAACTGAAATTATTAAAGCTTATTGAAGGTAATAGATTACCGGTCGGCATTGTCGATCGAACCATAGTTAACTACCTGAGTAGAAGTCATCAGTTAACGGTTGTCATAGGTCAAGTTCATGAACATTCCCTACGCCCGTTGCGTATACATAAATCTAAAGCGCATATTTTACCTATTATAAACCAAGCTATTAATCGCTTAGTAAAGAATGGAAAAATAAATGCTATAGTCAGTAAATATACCAGCACGTTAAAGGAAGAAAATTAAGCCATTGAAATTAATTATGAAAACAGCGTTTGATAATTTAAGAAACAATCCGCTCCATCAATACCAAAGCGACACTAATGGCGAAAAACAAGTCGTGAAAGTTTATTTTGGTGGGTCACTTATCGCCAAAATGATCAAACTAAAAAAATCTGTTCGATATTTTGGCGTAAAAGGTTACCAGAGTTACTTATCCGCAGACGACACTTAATTAAGAAAGCGCGACACCTGCAAACGTAATACCTTGCCAACCTTGCTTTATAAAGTTTCGAATATTGGTGTGATCGTCACCCTTAGGATTTAACAATACATCTTTTCGGTAATATTCGCCAAAACACGCTAATGTTGTCTGTTCGGATAAATCATGTAACTTTGCAAAAGCAAATATTTTACACGACCCTTCATTAGTTCCTGACTCATTCATTAAGTCACCATTACTAAAAGCACATGGTTGATAGTTATAGTTAGCTGATATTACCGCCATTACCTCACTAAATTCTATTTGTTCAGCTTTAGTTGATAGCTGTTTAAGTAAGTCATTTAATTGCATAGTATTTCCTTTATGAATTCTAAAAAGTCGTAAATCGGCCAGCATTATATAAGTAAACCTGTGACACCAGCTAAAAAACTGATTGTAAGGCCAAGTTGGTAGCCATTTTTTCCTTTTGAAATCTAATGTAACATTTATCATTAGCTTCTATGTAGAGCGAATAAGATAACTTTGCTAAGCTTATTATATTAAAATCAAAGAAAGTTAAAAAGGCTAAAATATGAAATTATTTCAAAATAAAGAGCTGCAAGGACTCTGTTTATGCCTTGCTGTAATGGGAGTAGCCTACGCACTATTGTTAATACTGTTAATTATGTTTACGGGGATAAAATTATATAAAACAGTGATTATCGTAGCCACAATTTCAAGTATACTTTTTACACTCGGCCTTAATAAGCAAGTTAAAAATCGCTTAAGACAACAAATTGAAACTTTATTTGCAAAGAAAGTTATCGTCTAAATTATTTATCGCGCTATAGGCTCTGCTATAGCGTTTACCAAACACTTTCCTATTCGAACTATTATCAATTACTTCGCCAAATATAATATCAACCTAAGTTCACTTAGTTGTTTTTAGATATTTAAAGTTAAGACTATTAACCCACAAAAAAGCTGTGCCATTAACATATAGCATGTTGGTGGCGCAGCTTGTTGCGGCTAAAATTAATATGTTTAAGTTAATATGCTTAAATAATGTTACACCTCAGCTTTATTCTTTCTTAACCAATATGTGCCATAAAGTAATGAAATACCCACTAATACACTTCCTATATTTAATTTAGTAATAAATGCCTGTAATGGTACTGTTCTGGCAAAATGTTCTTGCCCTTGCACAGATTCAATAAATTGTGATGAAAGTGAGAAATACTCTAGTAATAAGCTACCTATATAGGATTGCGATAAATGGAAGTAGTGCACGACAAAACCTTCCACTAATAAAACAACGGCCACAGGTAGTATTGCCCATAAAAATGGGGCTTTCTTCGCATACATAGACGCTAACATTAACCATGCAAACAAAGGTAGCATCCAAATAGCAAGGGGAAGAAGGTGTAACCAAATAAGTGATACACCACTTAAAATATCAGCATCAACCCACAATGCCCATAAGCTAACATCGTAACCAACAGACAATATAATGCAAACTAAAAACGCTAACAAAAGAATCAAGCATAAAGTAGCGGTTGCGGCTCCTAAAAATATAGCTGGAATTGCTAAGGCTCCGGTAATTAATTTGGCAATAATTGCGGTGACATCAGAAACAGGTAACGAACGCCAAAACATAATAGATAAATCTCTGCGTTCATCAAATAGACAGACAGTAAAGTAATAAAGCTGAATGATTAGCGCCACCACTAAAAAGGGTGCAAATAAAGAAAGTGCCATTACAAAGAATAACTTAGGGATCATTGGCGCATGCTCAGCAGAAAAAAACTGTTCAGGGAATGTCGTTAAAAACTGAAATAATTCACTAAGACTTTCATTACTTTGCATAAAAATAGCGAGAGGCATCACGATGACCAAAGCAGCGATAATAATGGGCAGCCATTTTAGAATATTGCTAAATTCCCATAATTCTTTTTTAATTGAAGTTGTTAATACTTTCGTGTTCATGAATATATCTCCTTGGTCATCACGCCAACAAAAATGTCAGCTAAACTCGGTACGCTTATTTTACCCAACGCTTGTAAGTCCTCATTTTTTTGATTGTCAAAAAGCATGGTGGTTAACCCCATTAAACTATTTGAAAATAGCGGTTTAAATTGCTTTGCTTGCTCGATATTGTCCTGAGTTACGGTTAACAATGTAAAACGTTCACGAATATTTTCAGTGCTTTCAGCTATAACAATTTTACCTTCTTGAATAAAGGCAACATCTGTTAAAATATGCTCAATTTCTTCAATCTGATGCGTAGTTATAAGAATACATTTATCTTCCGTGTAGAAGTCTTCTAATAAGTGCGTATAAAACTGTCTACGGGTTAAAATATCTAGACCCAACGTTGGTTCATCTAAAACAAGCACTTTAGCGTCTATAGCCAATACTAAAGATAAATGTAACTGAGTAACCATTCCTTTAGACAAAGCCTTCACTTTATCATTCATATCGATATTAGTTTTTGCCAGAAATGTACGTGCTTTTTCAATATCGAAATTAGGATGAACATCATTCATGTAGCTTAATGCTTGAGTAACTTTTAACCATTTAGGCAATATAGCGACATCTGAAATATAGGCGACATCATTAAGCATCTTTTCACGGTCTTTTCTTGGATGATGGCCAAGAACATTAATATCACCTTGAAAATCAGTTAAACCTAGCAATGATTGAAGACATGTGGTTTTACCGGCACCATTAGGACCAACTAAACCAACAATTTGTCCTTTATGAATACTTAAGCTCACATCAGAAACAACATGTTTCTTACCGTAAGATTTGTTTAAGCCTGTTATAGAAATTAATTCATTCATAACTTATCTCCTGTTAGCAACTGCTCAGCAGAAAGTTTTAATCGCGTTATTTGTTTTAATATTTCTGGCCATTGCTGAACCAAGAAAGTTTCGCGCTCTCGATCAAGCATTAGTTCTTGCGCTCCTGATTTAACAAATAAACCTTTTCCACGCTGTTTTTCTACAACTTGTTCATCCTGTAACATTTGATACGCCTTAGAAATAGTAATTGGGTTCACTTGATATTCTGCAGCCACTTTTCGGACTGATGGCAATGCTTCGCCTTCTTTGATATAACCATCGAGAATACGAGCAACAACTTGCTGGTATAACTGTAGGTATATCGGTTTTTCATTATCCCACTGAGGTATCATAATATTTCCTAACGGTAGTTATGCTTAAGTTCTGTTATTTATGTTTAAATAAAAACAATACGTGTGTTATACATCACCAACACACCAGCACACAAGAAAAATATGTAGATAAAATAATCTACATATGTAAATAAATATTTCAAATGGTTCTTTAGCGGAGTGAAATCAATAAAAAAATTAAAAAATTAAAAAAATCAACAGGAAATGTTGATTTTTATGACAGGGATATTTTGATGAGAATCTAAAGTGGCGTGATTTATTCCGCTTCTTGAGCCTGTAAAGCTAGTAAGGTTTTTCCATGTGGGATAGGTGCTTTAGTTTCAGGGTCGACTTGTACAAAGACGATATCATCAGCTAAACAGATGGTCTTTTTAGTAATTTTATTACGCATTAAACAAGTGACTGTTATTGACGTTTTCCCCACACTTTTAGTTGATAAACCAAACTCAACTACATCACCCTGTACGGCTGGTGATTCAAAATTTATTGCACCAATGTGTTTAGTCACTAGGCAGTTAGTCTCTAATTGACAAATAGCAAAAATAGCAGCTTCTTCATCAATCCAGGCTAATGCACGGCCACCAAAAAGTGAGTCTGCATAGTTTAAATCATTAGGAAGAACCAATCTACGGGATAAAAAACGCATAATGTGACCTTAAAAATTGTCATGGTGTTATTTATGGCACTATGACATTGCTAAAAAAAGGGAAGGCTTGTGATTTGCTTGTAGCAAATCACATTGGCATTAACCCTTGATAGTATAACGAACTTTAGTGTTAATTAACTCGCTGATAACCATAATGTCAGTTTATTTTCACCCACTTCTTTCTCTTCATCTTCATCATAGTGGGTGCCATATAAAAAGAGGATGTCTGCTTTACCATCATTATTAAAATCTTTAATTTCAGTACGGACACTTTTAGGTAAGGAGATTTCATAATCAGCGCCACGTTTAGCAAATAAACGTTTGCCTTTAGCCCCCGAGTAAATGGTAAATTCTTTATCATCTGTTTTAAGGATCAGGTCGTTAATGCCATCACCATCAAAGTCGCTAACATCGGTTAGTGCCTGACCGTCACTGCCAGAATTAATTGCTATTTCAACTTCATTTTCATAAATAGGCTTTTTTACATACTTACCGTTTTTTTCCAACTTATAGAAGCGTAAATCCATATCTATAGCACCAGACATTGCCGACATCATAGTACCTATGCCCATTTCAACACTTAAGGTGTAATAATCTTTCAAGCCATCACCATCAACATCTTTAAACTTTATCATACCCTCACCATCAAAAGTCGCATGACCATCAGCTTCCTTTTTGTAGTGCATCAGACCATTTTCTATGAACCCATAACGTATCATCAAGTGATTAGTTCTAGACATCATGCCTTCTCGTACTGACTCTTTAGTGACAATGTCAACGAGCCCATCACCATTGATATCTTCAATGGTTTCAAGGTTTACAGAAGGACTTTTTTCACCTTGTTGTTTTTTTATCCTAGAGTTTTTATTTTCTAAATGTGCATTTAAGTTTATAACCATGGGGTTAATATCAAATAACTGAGCAGGCGTTTGAGCAAAGACCATCAATTGATCATCAATTTGGAAGGCGATATCTTTTTTGTCATCGTGGTTAAAGTCAGCATGGTAAAAATTTTGAGGGGTAAATGACAGACCACGTCCTGACTTTTCAATGCGAGGTGATATTGCGAAGGATTGATGAGTAAATTCTCCCATAGCGTTTTGCAAATATATGTGAGTTGTATCTAAACTGTGAGTAATAAAATCGCTTAGACCATCCTGATTAAAATCTTTGACAAAATCACCAAAGTTTACCTCAAAAATGCCTTGGTATTTGTATAAAGTATCAACGTCTATCAATTTACTGATGGTTTTATCTTCTAGGTTGTAAGACATCACCGCATTAGTTGTTAAGTAAACAATCACTTCGCCTACTTGCTTCGCCAATGTTGCTTGATTAAAGAATTGTGCGTTTTCAGGAATATCAATAATCTGTGCTTGCTCAACTAAACCATTCTTACTGATACGGGGATAATAACTAAAGCGGTTACCATCATGAATAAGTAAATCAACATCACTACCCTTCTCATTTAGATACAGCAACTTCCCTGTTATTTTGTGCTGCGAACTTTGCTGAGATTTATTAAAATTTAATTTATTAGCTTTTGCTAAAAGTAGAGGAGAAGCTAAAGTCGTTAATAATAAAACCATCGTTATTGTTGCTATCTTTGACATAATAATCCTTTGGTGTCTGATTTATTGCTAGTCTTTATACCCATCTAAGTGAACACAAAGATATTGAACTAATATTGATTACAAATGATTAACATAGTTCAAACTTAATAGCATTATCCTCTAATACCAAGTAATAAATTGTAACAATGGTTGTTTTTACAAAGGTGAGCTACCTGACCTATCATTAAATAAGGATGAGTTGCACTTGTCGTTATGTTGATGTTGATTTTATTTTTACTAGGATGATTCAACAAAGTATTCTTTTTAGGATCAAGACTAGATAAATACCTACCACAAGGTTGTTCATTGATAACCTTGTTGTTTTTCTCATTGCCGCATTTATATTGTCGGTGGAAGGGGAGAAGAATAGCATTACCCTTGCAGCATTCAGTAAAGGCGGTTGCAGCAAATTTTTAAACACTAAAGTTAGGCTAAATATCTACACTGAATGAATAACATTATTGGTTTAATAAGGTCTCGGGTAAAAGGCTATTTGTATAACCACTTAGAAAACGACCTAACTGTTCGGTAAGTCAATGAGACTTTAACCATTTAACTAGCTGCGGATAGTGATCAATTCTAGCATTAGGATGAGTAAGAATATTAATATGATCGTAATTTTGCATATTCCCTGAAGATTTTGACAGCAAAGTAAATTTCGCCTTCGGATTATATTCTTGAATGAAAATATTAACATCACTGGCATGTCCTAATACTTTATCTTTACTGCCAGTAAAGTGCCATGTTGGGGGCCAATCAACAGACTTAGCGGCTTGAAAGTAATCAAAACCATCAGTCGTATCATGCCAAGCACTTTTTTTAACCCAAGCGACGCTATCGGCTAACGATTGTTCGGTTTCATTATCAGAGCCAATGCCATGCTTTTTAGCATCTAAAAAGCCTCTGTTCCTTGCCAATTTAGGGGCGACATTATTCCAAACAATATTCACTTTAAACATTTTTTCTAAACTTTTTACTGTCACCATGCGCTTGGTACCAAAACAAGTTTTACTACGTATACGTTCAATTATTTTAGGAAACCTGGCCAGCGTACTCGCCAATAAAACCCCTCCCCAGGAATGTGCAACAAGATGAATTTTTTGTTGTGTGACTTGAAAAATATAATTTATAAAACGTGGGATATCTTCAGTGATCGCTTCAAATTGACCATGTACAGCATGCTCATCAATACGGGGTGTGCTTTCACCACGGCCACGTAAATCGGCGACATAAACATCAAAACCCTGCTCTGCTAAGTAACATGCTAGACCTTTACCTTTTTTAGTATAGAAAATAAGGCCATTTTCAATCGCACCATGCAACATAAAAATAGGCGCCCCGCCCTTTTTTTGCCAAATATGCCTTAAATGAAGTTGGTGATCTCCATGAGATAAAAATAAAGATTCTTGATTTATCATAGGATTATTAAAATATTCGTGAATAGAAAAAAAGGTCCGACCAGTGGATAATCAGCATACGGTGTTGGGTACTGTTGATCAACAAAAATAACTTAAGACTTGGATTACTGGCAAGATCCTAACCATAAGACTAGACAGTCGATTAAAAAGTCAATAACCTACTCCAATTTACAATATTATTGCCGTTAAGCATCATTTTTTTAACAAGAACATGATGCAAAAGTATTAAACATCTGCTTTATTTAATGAATAATAATTTTAATAACAACTGCTCCCTAAATTAGGAAATTTATGTCTTCTTCGATAAAAACCTTAGCTAAAGCAATTAAGTTTTTCAGCTTATTTATTATTGCTCTTTTGCTAATTATCTGGCTCTCTTCGCCATTTGTTAGTCGACATTACCTAACTAAATACCTTAATGAGCACCAGCTCACCCTAGCGGATAAAACAACCATACGTTATAACCCTTTTTGGTCGAATTTAAATATACGAGAGCTAGAAATAGTAAGCGTAGAAAATAGCGACAAGCCCCTTATATCGTTAAAATCTTTAAACGTTACGTTGAGTTTGTTTAAACTATTAACTGACACTTTATTTGTTTCAGAGTTTGCTATTGATGGCTTATATCTAGATGTTAATTTAAATGGTGAGGCACCCATTATTGGTGGCTTTGTTATTGCCAATAATTCAAACGAGACTAAAAAATCCGTCGAAACACCTGCAGCACAAACAGCAGATTTAGCAAAAGATTCAAATAATGAGGTTGCCAATAATTATCAAGTTTCATTACCCTATTTTAGCCTTTCCAATGCTACTTTTAATGTTGGTATTGAACAAAGCCAACAAGAATTTATCATTAATTCACTTGTTATAAAAAATGTACTTGCCTCGACAAAAACACAACAAGCAGAGGTTGTACTTAATGCTTTAATTAATAAGGCCCCTTTGCTTCTAAAATTAAATGCCGATTTGACTTCAGAACAGCGTAAAATAAGCTCTGAAATAACCTTATCTGAATTAGCACTCGCCCCATTACAGCCGCTGCTAACCGCTAATATCCCCGAGCAAGAACCACTAACAATGCAAGGTTCTATCAGTCTTAATAGCAAGCAGTCAATTTCTCTGTCGACTGCTGTCACCGACATTAACGTTGAAACTTTTGAGTTAAAAGCAACTGACTTTAAAGCGACAAAAAAAAACAAAACGCTTGCACTTAATATTTTCCCACTAACTTTAGAAAACTTTTCTCTGGTGCTTGTTAATGAACAAGCACCTAAAATAAATGGTACCGCTTCACTAAATATTAATGATTTAAAGGCTTATGAAGGTGAAGGCGCACAATTATTGGCTAAAATATCAACAATAAAACTTGATGATATTACGGTGACTACAACAGAGTCATTAATAACAGCTAGTATCAAAAATTTGATTATTGAGCAAAGTCTATTTGCTGAAAATACCACAGATAATTTCCCTCCTTTAGCCCAATTCAAAAACCTAAGTATTAATGATGTAACTGTGTCGCAGCAGGGTCTATTCATCGATACAATTAACCTTTTAGGTTTAACTATTGATACCAACTTAGACAAAGAAAAAAATATTACTGGTTTACCCACTTCACCAAAAGATCAACCACCCGTTGCCGAGCCGATAGCCAAAACAATTAATTCACCTAAAACCATTGAGGGAGAGGCAGGAAGCGAAGAAAAATTATTTTTATTATCACTCAATTCTTTTTCATTTGGTGATACCGCCGGTATTACTTTTATTGATCGCAGCACAAGTCCGTATTACAAAAGATCATTCAACATCACAACGTTTAACGCTGGCTCTTTTGATAACCAAAAACCACAGCAAGAAAGTAATTTCACCTTAACCGGTAACAGTGATAAATACGCTAATTTCAACTTATCTGCCGTTGCTAAACCTTTTAGTAAAAAAGACTATTATAAATTGAATGGTTTCTTCAAAGAGGTCAGTTTGCCTTCATTATCGACTTATATTGCGCAAGCACTTAACTACGAACTTAAAAGCGGTCAGCTTGATGTCGATCTAGATGTAACCATTGATGATAAAAAAATTGCTGGCAAGACCAAGTTATTTTTAAGAGGTGTGGAACTAGGTGCAGCAAACGATCATGAAACAGGCACAGTGAAAAGCCAAACATCGGTACCTTTTAACATTGCCTTAGGGATGTTAAAAGATGGTGATGGCAACGTAGAGCTAGATATTCCGTTGAAAGGTAGCACTGATGATCCTTCTTTTGGCATGAGCGGTTTTATTAATTTACTGGTAAAGAAAGCAACGATGTCTGCTGCTAAAGAATATTTGATCACTACCTTTGTGCCTTACGCCAATGTAGTTAATGTGGCTATGTCTGCGGGTGATTACTTATTAAAAGTTCGTTTTAATGATTTAAACTTTCCAATAAAAGAAACGCAATTAACAGCTCAGCAAAGCCAATTTTTAACTCAATTTTCAGCCCTGATGACAGATAAGCTCGATACACAATTAACCTTGTGTGCTATTGCAACACCAGAAGACATTGATAAACCGTTAGGGACTAAGATTACCGACATAGATGATATAAAACAATTGGCTGAAATCTCTGGACAGCGCCTTGAGGCTTTTAAAGATTATATGGTAAAAGAACACGGCATTGCCTCTTCTAGGCTGTTACTTTGCTCACCAAAAATAGACTCTACTAAGGGTGCTAAACCAAGAATTACCTTTACAGACTAACTATTTTATTCGCGAATAAAAAACGCTGACACGTAATGAGTCAGCGTTTTATTTATCTATTATTTTGGGCGATTATCGAAAGTGCCTTTATTAAACGTTACTCTACCAAAATCAAGTTTACTTTCCTTGAGGAATAAAGCCATTAATTTAACGTTGAAATAACATCATCTAGGCTAATAAAATATATCTTTTAACCCATTAGCAAAAGCGGTGAAACGTTCTTTTAAGGTACGTTTCAGCTTGATATCTAGTGCACCAAATAAAACTAAACCTTCAACATATATTTTTGGTGCATCAATATAATCAGTTGATGGCGCTTTATTGTCAATGCCACCAAAAATACAAAAAGCTTTCGAAACAACTTTAACATTTTCAGGTACGAATATATCAATTCCGCCAAACAAACAAAAAACTTTCACTGTTACTTCACGCTGAGTAAAAATAGCCTCACTAAAGTCAATATCACAACCACCAAAGACACTTATTGATTTGATTTCTTTAGCGACTCGCCATTCACCACTACGGCCACTTCCACTAAAGATATTAATAAGTAAATCACTGTCATCTGTTGGCGTTGAGGAATAATTAAAGCGAAAGTCTTCTTTTTTCTTTTCGATATATTCTTCGTCAACTTTTAAGTCTAAATCAGCAACAAGTGAAACAAGGTCTTCATTAGATTCAAAAGCCATTGCTTGATCTAATCGCCTTTCAAAAGCTTCATGTGAAAGTTCACCGTGACTATAGTTCATCACTAATTGGTCAACCACCTCTTCTCTTACTTTATCGACAGGCCTGTCTGCAATGTTAACGGCCATATTATTATTCCTCTAAACAGCCAAAATATTATTGAAATTAAAGCAATAAACAGACCATTAATAATAGTATTAAATTACAATGCCTTACATATCCACGGTACTAAATAGTAAAATAAAATATTATCATTTAGCATTTTTAACCAATATCCGTATAATTCAACCAACCCATCGAGTAATAATAAGGTTTATTTTTTACAGTCATGGTCAAATTGTGGTGCTAACTCATCATAAGATATATTAAGTCTATTGATCAAATCTAAAGAAGTATTAAGACTACTCGCTAAATATAAATTACGTGTTAAGTAATCGATAGGAAAAATAGGTTCTATCTTGTCCACATATTTTGAATTGCTTTCAATGAGCGATGCAAAATATGTTGATGAGAGAACGATCAATTCAACACGATCATAGACTAACATTTGCATAAGATTATCAGCATTATAAGAAATAGATAGATTTTTTTTGGGTTCAAAACCTAGCCTTAATAAATACTCAGCTGAAGCTTGTCCTTTTTGTACAGCAATAAGATAATTTTTTGCTTCTGCTAATGAATTAACTTGAATGTCAGGTCTTTTTTTTGAGCGATAAAATGAAAATTCTATTGAACATAATGGTGCTACCCACTGAAATAAAGACTCCCTCTCTTGTGTCCTTAACAGCGAAAATATAAAGATATTGGGTTGCGTTAACGCTAATTGATAAGCTCGTGCCCACGGATATATCTTTACCTGATAATCAATAGACGAATGATGAAAGAGCAATTTTACTTTATCAGCAGACAGCCCACCAAGATCACCGTTTTCATTGATAACTTGGTAAGGTGGATAAATTTCAGATACAACCTGAATGCTAGGTGGATCCTGTTTGAAGGTTTTCACTTTATTTTCATTAGATGCATAACTATCGACATTAATAAAGATAAGTAAGACAAGTAATTCTTTTTTAAATAATAAAGCCATACAATTAAAAAATCTTCATTCAAAGTTCAACAACTACCTTCGCTGGCATACACATGGTTTATCACTTTTGAAAAGTTAAGATAAGCCTTGATCAACAAGTGAGGTTCTTATAAATTCATCCTTATGATATTAATATTAGATGATAATAAAAAAAATGTTAGATAAACATTCTCCTGAAGTACAAGAACAAGCAATAAAAATAGCTAAAAGCATACAAAAGCCTAAACAAACGAAGGAGCAAACTAAACTTATTGCCCAAGGTATTGAGAAAGGTATTGCTGAATATAAGAAACAGCAGAGTAAAAAGTCTCGCATGCGTGATAAAGCCAAAAAATCATTACTGAGAGAAAAAATCAATCAAGAAAAAAGCACTGAAGCTTGCCCCCAAGAGACACCATCTAAAAGGGCACTTTACTTACCTTGGTTGCTTTTAGTCATCAGCTGGATTGGTTTTATTTTTTACAGTCAATGATAATAAATAAATTGATTACTTTTATAACCCAAAAGTGTGTATCTCAAGGTACAAGTCAATAGACAATAACGTTACGTTATACTCAATTGCCTTGATTTTAATCAATAAAGCCTTTAGCTGTTGCGGCATACTTTATTTATCATCATTAATGAGAGTCACTTACTATGTCATTATTCGACCAAGATAAGAAAACAGTAAAATGGGAACAATTCTTAAAATCAGGTAATCGCATTTTCATTGGCTCTAATGCCGCTGTACCAAACGCCTTAATCGACGATTTAATTGCCAACAGTGCAAAATTGCATGACATTGAAACGGTTCATATATTAACGCTTTCAGATAATAAGTGGGCAACACCTGAGCACAAAGATTTATTCAAAGTAAATGCGCTATTTATTGGTGGTAAAAATATTCGCGAAGCCATCGCAGAAGGCAGAGCTGACTATACACCGAGCTTTATTTCTGATATCCCCCGTTTATTTCGTGAAAATGTTTTACCACTTGATGCGGCATTAATTATGGTTAGTCCGCCAGATGAATATGGTTATTGTTCACTTGGCGTGAGCGTAGACATAGTGTCGTCAGCAGTAAAATCAGCAAAATATGTTATTGCACAAATCAATTCAAAAATGCCACGAACGAATGGACATAGTTTTGTTCATGTTAATCAAATTCATGCTTGGTTAGAGGCAGATCAAACTCTTCCTGTTTTAGCACAACCGAGTATTGACCGAGTGGCAGAGCAAGTAGGTCAATATGTTTCTATGCTCATTGAAGATGGCTCAACCCTGCAAATAGGTATAGGAAAAATTCCTGAAGCGGTCTTACGCTATTTAGCGAACCATAAAGATTTAGGTATTCATAGTGAGATGATCTCTGATGGCGTAATCGACTTAATACGTTCGGGTGTTATTAACAACCGTAAAAAGACCTTCCACAAAGGAAAAGCCGTGTTAACTTTTTGTATGGGAACGCAGCGACTCTACGATTTTGTTGATGGTAACCCCCATGTTGAATTCTATCCTTCAGAGCATGTTAACTCTCCGGTAAATATTGCTAAAAATGAGAATATGGTTTCTATTAATAGCGCTATAGAAGTAGATTTGACTGGTCAGGTCGTTTCAGATTCTATTGGTTATCAATTTTATAGTGGTATTGGTGGTCAAGTCGATTTTGTACGTGGCGCGTCATTGAGTAAAGGTGGTAAACCCATTATTGCGCTGCCCTCGACAACTAAAGATGGAAAAACCTCTCGTATTGTTGCCCATATTACCGAAGGTGGTGGTGTGGTCACTTCTCGCGGTCATGTCTCTTATGTTGTTACTGAATATGGTATTGCTTCATTATTAGGGAAAAGTATCCGTGAACGAGCATTAGAACTTATTCGTATTGCTCATCCAAAATTTCGCGAGCAACTTTTAAAAGATGTCAGGAAAAACTATTGGGTGCCAGAATATCAAGAGAGCTCGCCAACCTCAGTACCTGAATTAGGCGAAATAGAACTCAAAAAATTTACCTTTGAAGACATTAATTATTATTTACGCCCCTTAGCTCCCGCTGACGAACGTCGTTTACAGGAGTTTTTCTATTCGCATACCAAAGAAACCTTGATCATGCGTTATAACCATCATGCCACACAAATGACCCGTGAAAACGCTTGTAAGTTAGTCAGTGTCGACCAACATAAAGATTTAGCCTTGTGCTTTACTCAGCGCACTAATTTAGCTGATGTTATCCATGCCGTTGGTCGCTACTACTTCATCGAAAGTCATAATTGTGGTGAAGTAGCTTTCGTTATCAGCGAGCATAAACGTGGTAAAGGAATGGCAAAAACCTTATTAGATGAAATAATAAAAATTGCTACCTTACGTAAGCTAGACAAGCTCATTGCCTGTGTAAGACGAGATAATGCGCCAATGTTAAAGGTTTTTGAAAAAGCAGGGTTTCTTCGAAAATATTCTGAAGAGATGGACGAACTCAATTTAGAATTACAATTAACAGCATCAACAATAGCAGAAATAGAGGAACAATCATGACAGTAGGTGTAATTGGTCATCATAAATGTAATGGGCACAGTATGGGGGATTATCATCCAGAAAGCCCAAAAAGACTGGGGGCGATTCAAGATCAGTTGATCCGCAGTGGTCTTGAATATGTTATCCGCCAATATGATGCTACACCTATCGACCGAGATCTCATTTCACTTGCTCACGATGACAAGTATATCCAATATATTTTTGATAATGCTCCAAAAACAAGCGATCAAGATGCCATTTTTCGCCTTGATGATGATACCAGCATGAATGCTGATACCTTACCAGCTGCCTTATTATCGGCTGGTGCAGCCATTAATGCCGTTGATTTAGTGATGGATAAAACCTTAACTGCCGCTTTTTGTGCTACGCGCCCTCCTGGGCATCATGCTGAATATGATAAAGGTATGGGGTTTTGTTTTTTTAATAATATTGCTATCGCAGCCGCTTACGCAAAGAAAAAATATAAACTAGAACGTGTCGCGATCGTAGATTTTGACGTACATCATGGTAATGGCACCGAAGATATTATTAAAAGAGCCACCGCTAATGGCAAAGAACAAGGTTACTTATTTTGTTCAAGCTACCAGTACCCTTTTTATCCTTTTGAAATGCAAGAAAGTGATACGCCACCTATTATCAACACCCCCTTACCTGCCACTTGCAAAGGCCCTGAGTTTAGAGCAGCAATATGTAAGCATTGGTTGCCAGCTTTAGAGAAATTTAAACCACAAATTATTTTCATTTCTGCTGGTTTTGACGCTCATATCGAAGATGAAATGTCGCAAATTAGCCTGACTGAGTGTGATTACCGTTGGGTAACGGATGAACTTAAGACCATTGCTGATAAGTACAGCGAAGGTCGAATAATATCAATGCTTGAAGGAGGCTATGCTTTAAGTGCTTTAGGACGAAGTGTCGTTGAACATATGAAAGGTTTAATCAGTAATCAGTAATCAGTAATCAAGCATGTAGCTGAATGTTTTTAAACATCAGCTACATTAAACTAACCACAGAAAACATATTAATGGGCTTTTTTAAGTGACTTTACTAATGTTACGACTAATAACACTAAGCCTCCGGCAATAATACCTATGATACCTTCGGTTAATATCGGTACTATAATTTCAGCGATCGCCCCAAAAGTGTTCGCCAGAAATTCAACCATATGATGTACCTGCTTATGCAACCATGAAAAACTATGGACCAAAATACCACCACCTACAAGAACATTGCAATAGTACCAACCACTGTCAGCGTTTTCATTAATGCCGGGGCAAAAATAAGTAAACCGCGCCCTAAAGCTCGTTGAATGGCATTAAAGCGCCCCGAAACAGACTTTATTAATAAGTATAAGCCTAAGTCGTCAAGTTTAACGATAGCGGCAACAAGCCCATAAACACCAAAGGTTATTGCTAGGGCAAGTCCAGAAACGACCGAAACTTGAACTTCAAAGGCAGCCTCTTGAACTGTGCCTAAAGCAATAACAACAATTTCTGCTGATAATATAAAATCAGTGCGCATGGCACCTTTAATTTTTTCTCTTCAAAGGCGACTAAATCTACGTTTTCATCGGCTAAAGCTAACAACTTTTTTTGATGTGCCCCTTTTTGATCTTGAGATGAATTATCATTATGTTGGAAGAATTTATGGAAGACCTTTTCAAAACCTTCAAAGCATAAAAACAGCCCGCCAATAACAGGCAAGAGAGTAATTAAGGGCGGCACAAAAGCACTAATAACTAAAGCGGTAGGCACAATGATAAGTTTGTTTAACAGCGACCCTTTAGCAACAGCCCAAACTACCGGTAATTCACGTTCAGCTTTAACTCATGAGACCTGCTCAGCATTCAGTGCTAAATCATCCCCTAATACGCCAGCTGTTTTCTTTGCTGCGACTTTTGATAAGATAGCGACATCATCAAGTACTGTTGCAATATCATCGAGTAAGGTTAATAAACTTGATCCGGCCAATGGTTTCTCCCTGTTTACGCTGCCAGTTATAGACATCATCGTTATTTACCATCCACAATGGAAGGTCTAGATTTGTCGGCAGCTAAAATAACGTGCAACAAGCACTATTGCAGCAAAGACTAGGATGCCTAAAGCTGTTATGAACATTTTCCTGAACATAAAAAAGGCTGCTCATAGCAACCTTTGTTAAGATAATAAACTAATTAGATTACATTTATTCCACAGGTAAAAATGCATCTGATTGCTCAACTTCATATTTTTTATGTAATTTTGCAGCTAAGACACCTTTGCGGTGAGCGAGGGCTGCTTCCATCTTTTTAGCAGCACTTGCAATAGCAGCGTACAACTCTTTTCCTGATGCCGTTACGGAGATCTCATTACCTTCATAGTGAGTAGAAACTTCTAATTTTTGTTGATGAGGCTCGACGGTAATAATTGCGCTAATAGAAGTGAGACTTGGGTAATGCTTAGCAACTTTTTTAAACTTGTCCTCAATTGACTGCTGGATACCTTCAGTAATTTCAACATGGTGACCGGAAATATTTATTTTCATAATGTTACCTTTTACTAAGAGAAAATTGTCTTCACTTAATATACTCAGGGTTATCTCGGTAAAACACAATGGTAATTTTGTAAAAAAATGAAAAAAATTGTAACCACGTTGAAATATAGATAAATTATTTCTTAAGCATTGATTTCAAGTCAGCAAATGGATTATAGGTTGCCGTATCTTGATTAGTATCACCGGCAATAACTTCTGTTTTATATTTAGCGTGATCTGTATATTTAGCGTGCTCGTTATCGTGACAGTAAATACATAACAGTTCCCAATTACTTCCATCATTTGGATTATTAGTATGGTCGTGATCAACATGATGCACAGTTAACTCCATAAGGTTTGAATAAACAAACTCACGAGCACAGCGGCCACAGACCCAAGGAAATAATTTGAGGGCACGGTCACGATAACCCTTTTCTTTGGCTTTGTAATTGAGGCTTGCGCCTAAGGTATCAGAGGACATAATTAAGCAATATGAAAGTAAACATAAACCATTGTAAAATGCTGCTTAAATATGTTCAATGTCTATTTCAATTCAATTCAATCAACATAACGCTTCAAAGGCTTAACGCATTTAAATGACTTCAATCTTATATTCAATATCCTGCATCATATGTCCATGTACCAAATTATCATGATGGTACTGGGCATTAAACTTTAACGTATGAACACCTTTAGCTAAGGGGCGCAACATTAACCAATAGCCATCAGTAGCAGAAGGATAAACTTTTTCTGTTGCTTGTGTTTTCGCAAGTAATGCGTGTAAATCAAAACACTCTTTTGATTTTATTCGATTATTACGGATATTGGGAATAGATTGGGCATCAAGTTCAGCATAAACAAAATATAACTCTCCATTGTTTAATGCCGCTTCTTGTTTTACTTCATCACAGGTTTTACTGACATTTTGTTCTGGCCAATACGCCATATTAATAATAGGAAAGAAGATATGTTTACCATAAGGAATAATGCAATGCCGCTTTATTTTCGAGGTGCCATAACCACCGGCTAAAAACCAAACATTCCCTTTTTGATTAACACCGCAAAACTCTCCAGTACTATCACGCACCGGAGAGCTTCTATCACTCATTGTTTGGGTCAATTGCCACCAAGTATTCGCATATTGATCAAGTGATTTACCGGCAATGCTTTCATTAACGCCAACAACTATTGGTTGATAATTATTAGCTAAGCCACTGAAGGTGAAAAAACTATAAATAAAACAAATAAAACTTAATGTTTTAATACACATATCAATTCCTTTTTAAATGTAAAACCAGTCACAACTCCACAGTATTGTTTTTAACATTGTTGACACTACTATTACAAGATAATTGCAGTGAAATAGTCATGCTATTGAAATACTTTTTCAGCCCAGCGCGCTAAGCCAACGGTTACACTGCCAAAGTGATCGCCAGCAATCACCGGCGTATTTGGCATTTGCTCACGTAAAAATTGGTTTAACACCGGTGACTTTGCTGAGCCTCCAGTAACAAAAATCACATCAGGTTGGCAATTAGCTTGCACCACACATTCATTCATCAATTGAGCAATTTGCTTCAATTGTGAAGAGCTTGCTTTCAACATCAAGGCACGATTAACTTCTACTTTTAAATTATCAGCTAATTCATCTAGGTATATTGGCTGAGAGTCTTGTTCGGTTAAGCCTATTTTTGCTTGCTCTGCACCATTAACAATAAGGTGACTTAATTTTTGCTGGTGAACCTTTAACAAACGTGAGAATACCTCAGGGTGTTTAGCATCGCGTTGCAGCGTTTGCAAATAACGATAATTGGCTTGACTGTAAAAATTAGTTTGCTCGTTAATATTATTAATGGCCACAGCTTGATTAAAACTATTAACAGGCATAGGTTTACCCGTTTTTAACGTATCATTCATCCCTAGGCTTGGCATTATTCCCTTGAGCGCTAATTGAATATCGAAATCATTACCGCCAATACGAACACCGGTGTGCGCAAGCAAATGTTGCTCTCTTGAAGTACTGCTTTTAAATTGTGGTCCCATCAATAACATTGAGCAATCAGTAGTACCACCACCTATATCAACAACCAAAACTTTCGTTTCTTCTTGCAAACTTGCTTCATATTCAAAACCAGCGGCAACTGGCTCATATTGAAATTCTACACTCTTATAACCGACGCGTTTAGCTGCATTAGTTAATATCGTTAGCGCTTGACGATTACTTTCTTCACCTTTTAAGCCTTGAAAGTTAATCGGTCTGCCAATAACAGTCTGCGTTATTTCTTTTTGCTGGTTTTCTTCAGCCAATGTTTTTATGTTGCTCATCATTGCAGCAACAATATCTTCGAATAAGTTAATTTGGCTATCAACCAAACCACTCGCCCCTAAAAAGGATTTTGGTGACTTAATGTAATAGCCTTCTTCAGGATCTTCTAGGTATAGGTTCAGCGCCGTTTGGCCAAACGATAATTCACTAGGGATGCCATCGAGCTTTAGCTCTCGTAATACATTCTGACCCCTTTGTAATGGACCAACCCGTTGTTGTTTGAACAGGAGCTGTTGCTCTTCACTTAATTGTTGACATAACCAATGAGAAATAATGTCTCGACTTGGTGCGTATAGTGTTGAAGGAATATACTTACCATGTTCGCCTAAAGATAATATCTTCGGCTGGCCACTTTCCATTACTGCGACAGCACAATTTGAAGTACCGTAATCAAAACCTATCATTGTTTATTTATACCACTGAGTCTAAAAGGGGTCGCGTAGCATACTGGGCAAGTGAGTAATTTTCAACTCATTAATAAATTTCAGTGATGTAATCGGTTTACTAACGCGGGTATTTACATTTTATTCAGTTGGTACCAATGACATTAAATAATAGTCTTCAGTGCAAGTAAAAATAACTTTATTTATCTAAGACTTTTGTTTTAAAACGCCTTAGTTAATTAACTGTCTCTTTTGAACATGATTATTACGACTATCAAAATATATTTTTCTTAGTGGATATAAATGTGCCACACCGTATGTTTTACCCACTAAGTCCTACGCATTAGGTTGCTCATTTGCAAAATGCGCTACTTAATAAAAAAAATGAGCTTAATAATAGTACATTGACTTTTTAAAGGTTTCACTGGGGTATTGTCATATAATAAAATGGCTATTAGTTCACTAACTTGCTGATATTTATTTACCCTCGAAAATTTTTAAACGAGAGAATAAAGTGATCATACTCCAAATTTTTGTTTTAGATCATGTGAATACAGACGCTTCTTGTTATAATGCCTTTAAGATTTATGACTCTATTTAATAAGGAAATAAAATGCCTATCTCACGTTCTCGTAATAATCAGCATAAAGTATACATTCCGTCATCTGCGCGTACTAATCACTACTTGTTAGTTAAATTCCCACTGACTGACGAGTTAATCAGTCTTAACAATCAATTAATTGATCGAACTAGTGAGCAGCCCTACCAGCGTCTATATCAACATTTAGCTGATAGTTTCTTTGACGTGAATAATAAATTAGACATAGAAAGTGGACAATTTATTGCTAACGGAAAATTTGCTCGTATCCGTTATAGCCCAGAAAAATTAACCGTACAAACTGATGAAGAAATTCTTTTTTTGTACAGTCCGCGCAACCATTACAGCCAAAACACTTACATTAATGGCAAAAAGCGCGTGCGAGTTATTACACTGGTATTTTTAGCTAATGGTGACGATGTTCGCCAAACCTCAGCAGAGTTTCATAAGAATGTTGTGCTCGCTTTAAATGAGTTTATTGACGTTAACCACATTAATAAATCAACAGTAAGAGTCTGTGATCACCAACATTTTACTTATGATTTATTCTCTAAAGATAAAGGCGTTACGGGTACACAAACCCATAAATTACGTACTTTAAAAAATCGCTATGCCGCTGATGATATTAGCTTGCCAGACAAAAGAGATGTACTTACTTATGTAGTGGCTGATTTACCTATTAACCGCCGCATCAAAGAACTACTTAATATTGATAAATCAAAAGAGCAACCTTATCAACCACTCTATGATTTAATCAGCCATGCTTTTATTGAGTCGGCTAATAAGCAACATTTATTCGAAGGTGCTATTTTAGCCAATGGTTTAATACCTATCGTCAGAAGTCGTTTGGAAGAAAAGCATAAAGCTGCAGGTGAGTTACAAAAATTAAGCTTCAACCCATTTGAACCTAATAATAACTTCACCTTACATTTTGCTGGCGATTGCTTAGTTGATTCCATACAATTTGTTATCATAGCATCAGAAGATCATAAAACGAGTCAAGGCTATGGTAAATTCCTTAATTTAGCTGAACAAGCACTGCGTTCAACTGCTGAAAAACTAGGCTATGTTAATTCGAAAGAAGAATTAGTCATCCGTTTACACCAGCACCTAGGTTATGACCTTTAAACCATTCAAGTAAAGATGATGCTATTGACGTTTGTCGTATAACCTTTATATACGACAAACTTATCATTTATTATCATGTGGCATGGCTATAAAGGAAATGTTAAAATGTTAGGGATATTTATTTGTAGAGAAAATTCGTGCCATTAAAACAAAACCTTCATCCAAGCAACCGCCATAACAACGGTTATGATTTTTTAGCACTGTGCCAGTCGTTACCGACATTAAAACCCTTTGTTCATACCAATAAATATCAGAACTTATCTATTGATTTTGCCAATGCAAAGGCGGTAAAAGCACTTAATCAGGCATTATTGAAATATCACTATCAAGTAAATCAATGGGATATACCTACGGGGTATTTATGTCCACCTATCCCTGGCAGAGTCGACTATATTCATTATCTTGCTGATTTATTAGTAATATCACTCCCTGCAACTTCAACCTTAAAGGAAAGCAAAATATCCGTGCTTGATATAGGCGCCGGGGCAAGTTGCATTTATGCTATTTTAGGTCAACGTGAATATCAATGGCAGTTTACTTGCACCGATATAGATCCGACGTGCATTAAAGTTGCCAAGCAAATAATCTCTGCTGACAAGTCGTTTAAAAAATCGATTACTTGTCGCTTACAGCCGAATTCATCACAAATATTTAATGGCATCATTGAAGAAGATGATCGCTTTGAATTAACCATGTGTAACCCTCCTTTTCATCGTTCATTGGCTGAGGCAACAAAAGGCTCAGCTCGGAAAGTCAAAAATTTAGCGGCAAATAAAAAAACGTTAACACCTTCCCTAACAACCAGCCCCAGTGTTTCGTTAAATTTTGGCGGTCAAAATGCGGAATTATGGTGCGAAGGTGGCGAGCTTGCCTTTATTAATCAGATGATAAAAGAAAGTAAATCTATCCAAAAACAAGTGCTATGGTTTACCTGCTTAGTGTCAAAAAAAGACCACATTAGCCAACTAAAGCAGACGCTTAATAAGTCGAAAGCCAAACAAATAAAAGTTGTAGATATGGCGCAAGGACAAAAAATCAGTCGTTTTATTGCTTGGAGTTTTCTCGATGAAAGCCAGCAAAAAAATTGGTTTAATTTGGTTTAATTTGGTTTAATTTGGTTTAAGCACGCAGATGAGAAACATTAGTCAACGATTGCAAAAAATAGATAATATGGTCAGTACTCACTATCAAAGCATTTGGGATTGTTGCTGTGATCATGGTTTACTGGGACTAACATTATTAAAGCGCCAAACAGCTGACACTGTGCATTTTGTCGATATTGTTCCCTCATTAACCACGCATCTTGAATCATTATTACAAAAGCACTTTAGTGCAGACGACTATATCCAAGCTTGGCAGGTCCATTGTATTGATGTCGCAAAGCTACCGTTGGCAATACAAGATAAACAGTTAGTTATTATTGCTGGCGTTGGTGGAGAGCTACTCATTAGTTTTATTGAAAGTATCATCACTAATTTTCAGCAAAACTCGCTCGTTCCCCCAACAAGCGAAATAGAGTTTATCGTTTGCCCCGTGCATTACAACTACCCGGTAAGACAAACCCTAATAGCTCATAATTTTATTTTACTGGATGAATGTATCGTTACTGAAAACAAACGTTGCTATGAAATTATCCATGTCAAAAAACAGTTTGGTGCATCTGCCGACATTGATAACACTTTAAATAAAATATCACCTACCGGTGATAAAATGTGGGATTTGTCGATTAAATCACATCAACAATATTTAGCGAAAACCATTGGCCATTATAAGCGTATGTTACTGGCCGCAAAAGATAATGAGAAACAAACGATTAACCGTATTATTGAACAATACTCTTCCCTTACAACCTAGCTAAGAAAACCTTAAAAAAATCTGGATTAATTTGTATTACATCTAAGTTTATTCGTTAAAAATCAAGTAACTAAGCCACTTAAATAAACGCAAAATAGCAACAAAAAAGGCCTGCATAAGCAGACCTTTAATCATTATACCGCTCATTTATAAAAATTAAACGGTACCTTTTTCCATTTGGTTAAGCTCAATAGATTTAAACAAAGCGGTAAAATTGCCTTCTCCAAAACCTTGGTCGTCAACACGCTGAATCATTTCGATAAAGATTGGACCAAAAATATTTTTAGTGAAAATTTGTAATAAATACGAGTTTTCTTTTTGGCTATCGACAAGAATTTGATGATCTTGAATGCGTTTATGATCTTCTTTAACCCAAGGAATGCGTTTAAATACGTCATCATAATACTCAGGGACGATATCAAGGGTATCAATAATATTTTTATCTAACTTGTCTAAAGAGCCAACTAAGTCATCACTGATAAAGGCTAAGTGTTGAACACCAGGACCGTTATACTCATCTAAGTACTCATCGATTTGGTTATTCTTCTTACCCTTACCTTCATTAATTGGTAAGCAGAAAGTGCCACAAGGCGATGCTAACGCGTATGAAATTAGTGCAGTTTTCTCACCTTTAATATCAAAGTAGCGCACATCGGTAAAGCCAAAAATATCTTTATAGAAATTAGCCCAATGCTCCATCGTACCTTGATGAACATTGTTCGTTAAATGATCAACACGTAAAAAACCTTTATCTTCGTTAATAACTGGAGCGTCAATCGCTTCAAAGTCATCTTCGTAGATAGAACCCGGATTAGTCGTTGACGCTGCAAATTTCTCAATAAAATAAATTAAACTGTCACCAATACCAAAAATAGCGGGATAAGGTAATTTGTTGTCTTCATTAGCCGCAGATTTAGCACCACGCTTAATCGCTTCTTCAAAAGCAAAATCAGCATTGTCTACACGCCAGCCCATAGAGCAAATAGCAGGACCATGGCTTTTAGCAAATTCTTTTGAAAAACCTGCTTTTTCATTATTTAATAAAAAATGAATATCATTTTGATTAAAGTAATCGATATCACGACCTTTAAACTTTTTTGTTTTTGAAAAACCAAAACCATAAAAAGCGTTTTCCATAAAATCTGAATCGGGTGTCGCATATTCAGTGAATTCAATACCACGAAGGTTAAGTGGATTTTTTACATCAGTCATGTTTATCTCTCTTAAAGAATCAATAGCTGCATTATTACTAGGTTTTCAATGAAGAGATAGCGCAAAGCAAATCTAATAAAGCATCGCAGCGTAACAGAAAATGTACGTGCTATCTGTGCGGAATGTATTCGACGTCAAGACAAGCCATATAGTGCTTAGCCAATAGCTGTTCAGTTATGTTTACATGACTAATTAACGCTAAAGTATTCATGCTTTTTGGCAAATTACGGGCATAAAAAAAGGTACGATATACGTACCTTTTTATTATTTATTTATCGACTAGCTAGGACGATTAGAACGCTCTTGACGTTTACGAGGACGATCAGTTGTTGGTGTTGATTCAACCGTCTTAACATCTGAAACCGTAATTTCTAATGATTGACGACGAATTTTAACACGCTTTAATTGCTCAAATGACTTCTCTGGCATACCTTTTGGTAACTGAACATAAGTATGTTTATCATGTAAGTTAATGGCACCGATGTAGCTACTATCTAACGAAATTTCATTAGCGATTGCGCCAACGATATCACCAGGACGTGCACCATGCTCTTTACCTACTTCTAAACGGTATGTCTGCCAATCAACGTCGGTACGGTTAACTTTAACTTTACGAGGAGCACGTTCGCCACCACGCTCAGCGCCACGTTCACCACCACGTTCATTTCTGCCGCCACGACTTTCGTTACGACCACCACGCTCACTTCTAGAATCACGGTCACTACGTTCACGCGTTTCACGACGAGGCTTAGGATCTTCTTTTGGTTGTAATGGCTGGTTTAATTGTTTTTGGAACAATAAAGCTGCAGCTAAATCAGTCATAGAAAGCTCTGATTCATTGGCCATTGCTTCAACAATTTCACGCATGTTTACTAAATCTTTATCTGCAACAATTTGCGCCATTTCAACACGTGTACGTTCAATACGTTTTTTACCAATTTCTTCAATATTTGGTAATTCATAAGTGTTAATAACACCTGAAGTTAAACGTTCGTAATGACGTAGAGAGTGCATTTCGCGAGGACGAACAAATGCAATTGACATACCTTCACGACCGGCACGACCTGTTCGACCGATACGGTGAACATAAGCTTCATTGTCGCCTGGTAAATCATAGTTAACCACTAATGAAATACGTGGAATATCTAAACCACGAGCAACAACATCAGTTGCCACTAATATAGATGACTTACCTGATTTCATTTGTTCGATACAACGTTCACGTTGTGCTTGGTTCATGTCGCCGTTTAAAGCTAATGCTGGGTAACCAGCTCGCTCTAGTTGTTCTGCAACTTCTACCGTGTCGCTACGAGTACGTACGAAAACTATCATCGCATCGTAATCAACGATTTCAGCTATACGCTCTAAAGCGGTAATTTTACGAATGCCACTAACTTTCCAAGCAAATTGAGAAATATTTGCTTTTGACTGTTTAACAGCAGCAATTTTAATATGTTCTGGATCTTTTAAGAAACGGTTAGCAATTTTACGAATTGCTGGTGGCATAGTTGCAGAGAACAAAGCCATTTGCGTCGTTTCTGGTAAATGGTCAAGTATCCACTGAATGTCTTCAAGGAAACCCATGTTAAGCATTTCATCAGCTTCATCAAGTACACAAAAAGATAAGTTACCTAGTTTTAGACTCTTACGACGTAAGTGATCCATTAAACGACCAGGTGTGCCAACAACAACTTGAGCGCCACGCTCTAATTGTTGAAATTGTGGCTGGTATGATTGACCACCGTATAAAGTAGCAACCAATAAACCTTTCATATTTTTACCGAAGCTTTCAATTGCTTCAGCAACTTGCATCGCTAATTCACGTGTTGGTGCTAACACCATTAACTGTGGCTTTTTCAATGAAACATCAATTTTAGCCAATGCAGGTAAACCAAAGGCAGCAGTTTTACCTGTACCTGTTTGTGCTTCACCTAAAACATCTTTACCCGCTAATAATGGCGGAATAGTTTTTGCTTGAATATCAGTTGAGTTTTCGAAACCGATAGATTTTACAGCAGATAATAAAGTTTCAGGCAAGCCTAAAGAGTCAAAGCTCACAGGAGCATCGTTAGAAGTAGTCATAAATTTTGTCTTCTCTTGTGGCGGAATAGGTTAAAAGTAACCAAAACATTCCGCGTTATATACGAGGAAACCACCAGGAAGACTTAAGGCACGTTCACTAAAGAACATAGGGCTAATAAAGAATATTAGCTAAGAAGTCTATTGGGCGGAAAACCCCACTCATTTCGTATAACCAGTGTGAAAGAAAATATTCAAGTCAGAATCACTGTTATCGAGGCGCGCATTATACTGACATTTATTTATTATTCAAGGTATATAAATCATTTTGTTCAAAAAACAATCAGAAAAATGTATTTAATACCAATAAAGATAAATAACAGCGGTAATGAGATTGGCCGTGAAAAAGAAACGGCTGGGGTTAAATTACAAATACTGACAAGTAATCCTCTGTGGCCTGAGCTATATCGGTCATTTTATCTAGACATTGATATAAAAAAGGCCAGACGCTTATATATGCCTGACCTATATTAAAATCATTTAAACGTAGATAATATTTTAATTACTCGTCAGCACCCGTTAACAAATCAGAAAAAAGTGAAAGTTTATTTAAAACTAAACCATGAATAGATTTTCTTGGGTAGCGCCCCGTTCGACTAATTTCTCCAGCGGGTTCATTCATCAGCAACTCTAATGCTTGATCAATGTCTTCAACAGCGTGAATGGCAAATTGGTTGTTTTTAACCGCTTCAATAACATCGTCCGCTAACATCAGATTATTAACATTGGTGCGCGGAATAATAACCCCTTGTTTTCCCGTTAAGCCTTCGTCCTTACATAAACGATAAAAACCTTCAATTTTTTCATTTACGCCACCAATTGATTGCACACCTCCGTGCTGGTTAATCGAACCAGTAATGGCAAAGCCTTGTTTAATTGGCAGTAAAGAAATAGCAGAAATAAGCGCACAAAGTTCCGCCATAGACGCACTGTCACCATCAATATGTCCGTAAGACTGTTCTATTGCAAGGTTAGCAGAAATTGACACTGGAAAACCTTGCCCGTATTTATGTCCTAAATACCCGGTTAATAACAGCACGCCTTTGGAGTGAATAGACTTACCTAAGTCTACTTCTCTTTCTATATCAGTGACACCTTCACTTCCCGCATAAACGGTTGCTGTAATCCGCGCAGGCGTTCCAAAAACACTGTCTCCTATTTCTAAGACAGTTAAACCATTGACTTTACCGATATGGTGCCCTTGGGTGTCAATCAATACTTGTTTTTCTTTTATTTCGCCTAACCATGACTCACTCATTCGGCCAGTTCTTCGCTGTTTAGCTGCAAGCGCTAAAGCAACATGGCTGGCAGTTAAATGACCTTTGTTGTCTGTTTTTTTCCACAAATAAAAAGCTTCATCAAGTAAGTCGTTTACTTGAACAATATTAGCCGAAATCTTATGTTGATGCTCTGCACGTCTCAATGCATAGCGCACTAGCTCTAATACAGCTTCATTACTGACATGTGGATAGCTGTATTTATGTGCACGCTGGCGAATCAAATGAGCGTAATCATTAAGATTTTCTTCGTTACTTTCAAGATACTGATCAAAGTCTGCTAAGACCCTAAATAATTCGGTGAACTCTTGATCATAGTCTTGCAACATGTAATAAATTTCGGGGTCACCAAGCAATATCACTTTAACGTTTAATGGAATTTTTTCAGGTTGTAAGCTAAATGAGCCCGGTTGACTATATTCGGAGTAAGGATTTTCAATGGTAATTTCTTGTGATTTAAGCGCTAATTTTAAACGTGCCCAGACAAGGGGTTGATTGAGTAACTTGTCTGCCTCTAAAATTAAATAACCGCCATTAGCCTTATGTAATGCTCCAGGTCTAATTAATCGATAACTGGTATAGGTGCTTCCTTGAAAGCTCGCGAAATCAACATGGCCAAATAAGTTTTGAAAGGTTGGGTTTTGCTCATAAATAACAGGAGCGCCAGCATCAGGTTTTTGAGAAACGAGTAAATTAGGTAAAAATTGTTCAACCATAAGTTTACGCGCATCTTTATCGTTTCTGTTCTCAACACTTTCATCAACAAGAATTTCTAAAACAGTATCGACTACATGGGTTTTTACTTTTGACAAGTACTTTAACACACCAATATTACTGGAAAACTCATGTTCTAATTCTTCTAGAAACGGCCTAATAGCTTGTTCTGCTGTCTCATTTTTTAATTTACGTAATTTATCCGATGAGATGCGTTTCCATTGTGGTAATTCAATCAATTTTTCAGAGAGGAAATTTTCTAATTTATCTAGCAACAGATAAAAGTCAGCACGTTTACCTTCATCTAAACCGGCAAATTCTTTATCATTTAAAGGTTTTCCCTCAACCAGCGGTGAAAAACCAATCTCTCCATTTTCTTCAAATAATAAAACATTATCTTTTAAAGCACTTTCTTCGACTTCAGCGATGGCTTGATCATATTTTTTATTAAATGCGCGATCAACCGCCGACTTTTGTCGTTGATAACTTGGGTTATCAAAAATCTCAGGAAACACGTCTAATAATTCATCAATAAAAGTATTGATACGTGCCAATAATTGTTTACCATCTCCGGGACTTAAATAGAGGTTGTGCGGTGCATGAACATCATCAAAATTATTGATATAACACCACTCATAAGGCGTTTCTTGATTGCCAGCGGTTGTTGCTAACATTTGCTTAATTAAGGTTTGTCTGCCCGTACCATGCTCTCCCATAGCAAAAACATTAAAACCAGGAGCTTCCATAGACAAACCAAATTCAAGCGCCTCTTTAGCGCGAGCATGACCGATAATAATTTGCTCTACATCAGGAGTGACTTCAGCATTAGAAAACTGCTCAGCAGATAATTGAGCAGTTAATTTTTCAACAGGTAACCGAGTAATTGAAGAAGTTAACTTAACGGATGAAGGCATACAATATCTCACTGATAACGCTTAAAAAACAAGCGTATAATAATTAATAAATTTAATAATGCCAGTGTACCCTCATTTTAAATAATTAGTAAATTTTAGTGGCGTCCCAGCTTCGTTTTAAGGAGCAAAGGGTAACCTTATAAAAGAACTACCGCCGCAATTAAAACAATCAGCAACATCCGCCGCATGACTGTATGTTATTTTTTCTTGGCAATGCTGGCACTCTAACAAACCAAAACCAATAAAGTCGCCCGTTTCATATAGACCACGATGCTTAATATCTTCATCAAGCTCTGACCACTCCACTTGTGACTTATCAGTAATCGCTTGCATATTTTTCCAGAAAGACTCATTGAGTAAGCCTAAATAGAGGGAATGTTTGGCTTGTGCTTCATTTTGAATAATAAATTCGTTGATATCAAAACGTAAATTATCAACAAACTGCTTAACTTTCTCTTCAGGTAGTTTTTCTGCCGCTTGCAAGTAAAGCTTACTTTGCTCTACTTTGTTAACAATATCAGTTATCTCATGCTGGTTAACATCTTCAGCCCATGTAACTAAAGCTTGATAAAGCTCTTGAAAAACACTATTTTTTGATTTCATAACACATTCCTTGACGACTTATAGATTAAGTATAGCTAGTCATAGCTTTATAGAAAAAACAAATCAAATAAACTTCTAAAAACTATAACATATCCTTCCTTTACTTCAATATGCTCAAAACAGTATCTTGATGTGAGACAGGTATATAAGGTATTCTATCGCCATTATTTTTATGCGTTCATAATCGCGGTCAATTTACTATTGATTGGCTAATGAACACCACATTCTAAAGTGTTTGAGAAATCTTTAATGGAATCCATTTACAATCCCCAAGCTATCGAAGCGCAAGTTCAAAAATTTTGGACTGATAACAATACCTTTAAAGCCGAAGAAAAGCCCGGTCAAGAAAAATATTACTGTCTTGCTATGTTCCCTTATCCAAGTGGACGTTTACATATGGGGCATGTGCGTAATTATAGTTTAGGTGATGTTATCTCTCGCTATCAGCGCCTGCAAGGCAAAAATGTTATGCAACCTATGGGTTGGGACGCATTTGGTTTACCTGCAGAAAATGCGGCAATTAAAAACAAAACAGCGCCAGCTAAATGGACCTATGAAAATATTGATTACATGCGTAACCAATTACAATCACTGGGTTTTGCTTACGACTGGAGCCGTGAATTAGCGACGTGTAAAAAAGACTATTACAAATGGGAACAATGGTTCTTTACGCAACTTTACGAAAAAGGTTTAGTTTATAAGAAAAATGCTACGGTCAACTGGGATCCCGTTGATCAAACAGTATTGGCAAACGAGCAGGTTATTGACGGACGCGGTTGGCGTTCAGGCGCACCGGTTGAACGTAAAGAAATTCCACAGTGGTTTATTAAAATTACTGATTACGCTGAAGAGTTACTTACAGATTTAGACCAACTTACCGAATGGCCAGAACAAGTTAAGACCATGCAACGTAATTGGATTGGCCGCAGCGAAGGTATTGAAATGACCTTCCAAGTTGCAGATTCAAATGAAAGCTTTGACATCTATACTACACGTCCAGATACACTCATGGGAGTTACTTACGTAGCACTTGCTGCGCAGCATCCACTGGCTTTAGCTGCAGCAAAAAACAACCCAGCTTTGAGTGACTTTATTACAGAATGTAAAACCAATAAATCTACCGAAGCCGATATGGCAACGATGGAGAAAAAAGGTGCCGATACCGGTCTTAAAGCGATTCACCCACTAACGGGTAACATCGTTCCAGTATGGGCAGCAAACTTTGTCTTAATGGATTACGGTTCAGGTGCAGTAATGTCTGTTCCTGGCCACGATCAACGTGACTTCGAATTTGCCACTAAATACAGCTTGGACATTACCCAAGTTATTGCTGGTAGCAAAGACGACGATTTCAGTAAAGCAGCAATTACTGAAAAGGGTTTGTTAATTAATTCAGGTGAATACGACGGTTTAGGCTTTGAAGCGGCCTTTAAAGCGATATCAGAAAGATTAATCAGTGAAAACAAAGGATCTGTAAAAGTTAACTACCGTTTGCGTGACTGGGGTGTTTCTCGTCAGCGTTATTGGGGTACTCCCATTCCTATGATGCACCTAGCAAATGGTGAATCTGTCGCTGTACCTCTTGACCAGTTACCCGTTGAGTTGCCTGAAGAAGTTATCATGAATGGCGTTACATCACCGATTAAAGACAATCCTGAGTGGGCAAAAACCACTTATAACGGTGAAGAAGCATTCCGTGAAACTGATACTTTTGATACGTTCATGGAATCCTCTTGGTATTACGCACGTTACTGTTCACCGAACGATGATACCCAAATGATTGATCCCGCTAAGGCAAATTATTGGCTACCTGTTGATCAATACATCGGCGGGATTGAGCATGCTATTTTGCATTTACTTTACGCGCGTTTTTTTCACAAGTTATTGCGTGACGCCGGTTTAGTAAACTGTGATGAACCGTTTAAAAAGTTATTATGTCAGGGCATGGTATTAGCAGATACCTATTACCGCGAGGCAGATAATGGTGGTCAAGATTGGATTTCACCAACAGATGTAGACGTTGAGCGTGATGAAAAAGGACAAGTTACTTCGGCTGTTAGCAAGCTTGACGGCAAACCAGTTATTTCTGCTGGTATGAGTAAAATGTCAAAGTCAAAAAATAACGGCATCGACCCACAAGAAGTTATAAGCAAATATGGCGCAGATACTGTACGTTTATTTATTATGTTTACTTCACCACCAGAGCAAACCCTTGAATGGTCTGATTCAGGTGTTGAAGGCGCACACCGTTTCTTAAAGCGTGTTTGGAAACTCGCCTTTGATTTTAGCGAACAAGTCAAAGAACATGGCGAAGTGGCACTACTGAGCACATTAACTTTAAATGCAGCGCAGAAAACATTACGCCGCGAGTTGCACAAAACTATAGCAAAAGTCAGTGATGATATTGGCCGAAGAAACACCTTTAATACCGCTATAGCTTCAATTATGGAATTAATGAACCATTTATCGAAAGCAAATTTGGTTAGTGTTGAAGACAGAGCGGTTATGCAAGAAGCCGTTCGCGCTGTCATTATAATGTTGACGCCAATTACACCACATATGTGTCATGAGATTTGGAAAACATTAGGCAGTGCGAATAACAATAATGACTCGATTGAAGAAGCATCTTGGCCTATCGTTGATGAGAGTGCTTTGGTTGAAGACGAGAAGTTAATTATCGTACAAGTTAACGGTAAGGTACGTGCTAAAATTACTGTTTCAGCTAACGCCAGCAAAGAAGAAGTTGAAGCCTTAGGTTTAAGTGATGAAACAGTGGTCCGCTTTATTGATGATAAGACAATTCGTAAAGTTATCTATATACCGGGTAAACTTTTAAACATTGTTGCTAACTAATCGCGAAAAAGTCCTACAAGGTAATAAGAATGAGCCATATGCACAAAAAAAAGACAAAACACCAAACACGGGTAGCCACGGCTACTTTGGTGTTACTCACCTTGTTTTTATCAAGCTGTGGCTTTGCTTTACGCGGTGATTACTTATTATCGCCGCAACTGCAAACTTTGCACTTAAGTTCCGCTGATAAATTTGGGGAGCTTACTCGCCAAGTTAAGCAACACTTAACGATAAATAAAATAAAGTTGCTAAGCCAAGCTACAGAGAATGTCCCGCAACTTAAACTTTCAAAAGACAGCCTAAATCGTCGCACTTTATCCGTATTTCCAAATGGGCAAGTGGCAGAATACGAATTGATTTATACCGTTAGATATCGGCTAGTACTTTCACAAAATGATGTTCGCTCTTTTGTTTTTGAACTTAATCGCGATTATCAAGATGATCCCAATATTGCACTTGCTAAAAGTCGGGAACTGGAATTAATGTTAAGTGAAATGCGTAAAGAAGCGGCTAATAAAATCTTACGCGACCTCTCTACGATTAAAATCTAATGCGGATCTATCATAACCAGCTATCTAATACCCTCAATCAGGGGTTTAAGCCTGTTTGGTTAGTTTTTGGTGATGAGCCTTGGCAAAAGAACAACAGCTTAACCGCAATAAAACAGCACTGTCAGCAACAGGGGTTTAGTGAAGTTATCCGTTTTAGTGCTGACGATAAATTTGACTGGAACCTTTTGGTTGAAGAGTATCAAGCGATGAGCCTATTTTCAGCACAGCGCATCATTGAAATAGAACTAGTCAACGGGAAAATAGCTGACGCCGGCAGTAAAATACTACTTAAACTCAGTGAAAACTTTCATCCTGATGTACAGCTAATCTTTCATGGCCCTAAAATCGACAGTGCGGGTCAAAAACGAAAATGGTTTAAATCATTAGAACAGTTAGGTTGTTTTGTCCCGCTTTATGATATTGAAGGTCGTCAATTACAACAGTGGTTAAATCAACAAATCAAACAGCATAAATTAAATATTCATCACGATGTCACCCCATTGATGATAGAGCTTTTTGAAGGTAACTTACCGGCTTTAGAACAAGAATTACAAAAATTTTCATTGTTGTTTGGTACACAACTAATTGTTGCTGAAGACGCAGAAAAATTACTCATTAAACAAGCAAAATTTAACCCTTTTCAGGTGGTTGATACCTTACTTAGTGGTGACTTGAAAAAATGTATTGGCATGTTAGATCAACTGCAACACGAAGGCGCTGCAATCGGTCAGCTTATTTGGTTTATTCACAAAGAGATAGTGCAATTATCAACTATGCTAGAGCAAATTGAACAAGGTGAGAGTATCGATAGTATTTATAAAAAATATCGAATATGGGATAAAAAGAAACCTCTGTATCAGTATGCCCTTAAACATATTAGTCGTGACAATATTTACCAAGCTCAAGCGCGTTTAGCACAAACTGACTTGATCAGTAAAACCAGTAGTGACTTTAATCCTTTTATATTACTGGCAGATGTTTGTATAAGTCTCTATCACGGGCAAACCACCAAAAAATTCAATTTAGATTATGAATTCGACTAAGCGAGTAAGCGAAATTAAGAAAAATATTGCCATAATGGGGGGAACATTTGACCCTATCCATAATGGCCATATTGAAACAGCAAAAGAAACAGCAACATGGCTTAATGTTGAACAACTCTTCTTTTTACCTGCCCATTTGCCGCCTCATAAAAACACCACAACAGCCAGCGCTAAGCACCGAACAGCTATGGTGAACCTTGTTTGCCAACAGCAGCCATTATTTCAGCTTGATAATCGCGAATTAAAACGACATAGCGCTTCTTATACCGTCAAAAGTTTACGTGAAATAAAACAAGAGCAACCCAACAGTCGGGTTTTTTTTATCATAGGGATGGACTCGTTCCTTAACTTTACTCTATGGCATCAATGGCAAACTATTTTGTCACTCTGTCATATTGTCGTCAATATTCGACCTGGCTATCAATTAAATCAAATTAATACCGCCACTCAACAACTATTAAAAAACCATCAAATAGATGACCTAGCAGAAATAAAGCAACAAGATGCTGGCGGCATTATTTTCCATCAAAACCAGTCGCTTAATATTTCTTCAAGTGAAATACGCCAACAACTTTTAAGCAATAAAAAACAGAATAATCACCTAACAGAATGCGTACATCATTACATTATTGAAAAAAAACTCTATCAAAAATAATTTGCTAGTTAACCTGCAGAAAAAATGATGATATTATAGCGCATTATTATTTACACTAAGAGTAATTCCCTTGCAAGTTGAAGCGTTAAACGCATTTGTTATTGAAAAAATCGAAGAAATGAAAGGTCGTGACATCACGACTTTAGACATCGGAAAAAAATCAGGCTTTGCTGATTATATGGTTGTCTGTTCAGGTAACTCGAATCGCCATGTTAAATCTATTGCACAATCGGTTGCCATCGAATGCCGCGCTAAAGGTATTGAGCCGTTAGGTATTGAAGGTAATGATGTTGGCGAATGGGCGTTAGTTGATTTAGGCAATTTAATTGTTCACGTAATGACAGACGAAATTCGTGACCGTTACCAGTTAGAAGAATTGTGGAACTAAGCTAATAGTGAAGGTAAACTAAACTATTATGCGACTTACCTTATATGCTGTTGGCAATAAAATGCCAGCATGGGTTACTCAAGGCTTTAACGAATATTGTCGTCGATTTCCGCGCGACATGTCGTTTCATTTAGTAGAAATCCCGCCAGGTAAGCGTGGTAAAAACGCCGATATAGCTCGCATTCTAGAAAAAGAAGGCGAATTATTACTAAACGCAATCCCAAAGGGTAACCGTATTGTTACGCTTGAAGTGGAAGGTAAACCGTGGACAACACCACAGCTTGCTCAACAACTTAAGCGTTGGCAATTAGACAGTCGCGATGTGGCTTTACTTATTGGTGGCCCCGAAGGTTTAGCCCCCGCTTGTATTAAAACTTCAGAACAAAAATGGTCTTTATCGCCATTAACCCTGCCACATCCAATGGTGCGTATTGTTGTCGCTGAAAGTCTGTATCGAGCTTGGAGCATTAACAATAACCACCCGTATCACCGAGAGTAATAATGGCATCGAACAAACGTGTTGCTATTCGAAACCATTCGGCAGAAGCTAATTTATTTGCACGCAGAACCTTTATTGCTTTTATCGGTATACTCGCTTTATTGTTAACCTTAATTAGCAATATCTACGAGTTAGAAATTAATTCTTATGAAAAATATCAAACTCGCTCTAATTCCAATCGAATAAAACTCCTTCCCGTTGCACCTAATCGCGGCCTAATTTACGATCGTAATGGCATTCTACTCGCTGATAACAAACCCGTTTATTCGCTGGAAGTTATTGCTGAGCAAACGGTTGATTTGAAGAAACACATTGTAGAAGTCAGTGAGTTGCTTGATATCAGTGAAGAAAAGCAGCAAAAGCTTTTTGAAGCGCTAAAAAGTAAACGACGCTTTAAACCGGTAGAACTGCACTCGCGGTTAAGCGCACAGCAAGTTGCATTATTCTCTGTCAATCAACACAAATTCCCTGGTTTTTTTATTGATGCTCGTCTTAAAAGATACTACCCATTTGGTGATTTAACGACCCACTCTTTGGGTTATGTTGCCCGCATTAACCTTAAAGATTCAATTCGTTTGGCCGAAGAAAATTTAGATGAAGATTATGCAGCAACCCGTAACATAGGTAAGCTTGGTTTAGAAAAATATTATGAAAATATTCTTCATGGCACTATTGGTCATCAAGAAGTTGAAATAAATAATCAAGGTCGTATTATAAGAACGCTTGATTATGCGCCCCCAATATCAGGCAAAAACTTAACCCTAAGTATTGATATTGAATTACAAATGATTGCTAAACGTGCCTTAGCTGGTAAGCGTGGCGCTGTAGTAGCAATTGATCCACGAAGTGGTGAAATATTGGCCATGTATTCAAACCCAAGTTATGACGGAAACTTATTTGTTCATGGCATTAGCAGTAAGAACTATCGTAAATTACTTAATCCTAAAAACGACAGACCCTTACTTAATCGAAGTGTACAAGGTTACCCACCCGCCTCAACAGTCAAACCTTTGCTCGGATTAACAGGATTAGAAGCAGGTGTAATCACCAATAAATCACGCTTCTACGACCCTGGCTGGTTTCAGCTAAAAGGTCTTGAACGTAAATACCGTGATTGGTGGGCGCCCGGTCATGGCTGGGTAGATCTTAATCAAGCCATTGAACACTCATGTAATGTTTTCTTTTATAATTTAGCGTACCAATTAGATATTGATACGATTACTGACATGATGGAAAAATTTGGTTTTGGCGATCTTACGGGTGTTGATATCTGGGAAGATAAACGCGCTATTTTGCCTGGTAGAGAAACCAAGCGTAGTCGATACAATAAACCTTGGTATACCGGCGATACAATCGCGGTTGGTATTGGTCAAGGCTACTGGACAGTAACACCGTTACAGCTAGCTCAAGCTTTTTCTATTTTAACGAATAAAGGCGACATTAAAATCCCACATTTTTTACGTGCTACTACAGAGTTAGTCGTGGAAGAAGTTCAAATCAATGAGGAGATCATTACCGCTGAGCGTGATGCTGATATGGTCAATAAAATGGTCACTAAGATGGCAGAATATGATGATAAACCTCCGATTATTTTAAAAGACAATAAACACTGGGATTTAGTGCTTGATGCTATGCATAACACGGCACAAAAGAAATATCCTGCATTTAAAGGTGCTCGCTATGACGCCGCAGGAAAGTCGGGTACAGCACAACTTATTGCAAAAAAACAAGATGAAAAATATGATGCAGAAGCCACTAAAGAAAGGCAGCGAAACAATGCTATGTTTGTCGCTTTTGCTCCTTATGAGAATCCAGAAATAGTGGTTGCTGTTGTCGTTGAAAATGTTTTAGAAGGCGGTGGTGGTTTTAATGCTGCGCCGGTAGCGCGCCAAGTTATGGATCAATATTTTGGTGATAGAGTCATTATTAGTACCGATAAAAGTAAGCATCCACAACACAATAATGTTTATGGTGTTGACAAAAACACAGGACGTAACTAGTGCGTAATATTGGCCATGATCAACAAAAGCAGCGAAGTCTCTGGCAAAGAATTCATATTGACTTGCCTCTTTTGTTGGGTATTTTAGCATTAATGACCTTAGGGCTATTTGTTGTTTATAGTGCAGGTGGCCAAGAAACTGCCATTGTTTACCGTCAAATAACCCGCTTAGGTATAGCATTGTTGGTGATGTTCGCCGTTGCTCAAATCCCTCCCCTTTCCTATCAAAAATGGGCGGTGCCCGTATTTATTTTAGGTTTGCTGCTCTTAATCGCCGTACTTTTATTCGGTCATATAGGTAAAGGCGCACAGCGTTGGTTAGACTTGGGTTTTATGAAATTTCAGCCTTCTGAAATAATGAAACTGATTGTCCCCATTATGATCGCTTGGTATGTTAGCCAATATGACTTACCCGCTAAAATATCGACCATCACCATTGCATTTATTTTAGTGTTATTGCCAACCTTATTAATTGCTAAGCAACCTGATTTAGGTACATCACTGTTAATCGCCAGTTCAGGTGTTTTTGTGATTTTTCTTGCCGGAGCAAGCTGGAAACTCATTATCGCTTGTATTGGCTTAGCATCGGCATTTGCACCCATTCTCTGGATGTTTTTGATGAAGCCCTATCAGAAGCAGCGTGTATTAACTTTTCTTGACCCAGAGCAAGACCCACTTGGCTCTGGATATCATATCATTCAATCAAAAATAGCCATTGGTTCAGGTGGTTTACATGGCAAAGGTTGGTTACAAGGTACACAGTCGCAACTAGAATTTTTACCTGAACGCCATACCGACTTTATTTTCGCGGTGTTTAGTGAAGAATTTGGCTTTGTAGGTGTCGCCGTACTGCTCAGTGTCTATTTAATAATAGTAATGCGAGGCTTATGGATTGCTGTCCATGCCGACCATGCATTCACAAAACTTTTAGCCGGTAGTATAACTTTAACCTTTTTCGTTTATGTTTTTGTCAATATAGGTATGGTGTCTGGATTATTGCCTGTTGTTGGCGTTCCTTTGCCCTTAGTCAGTTACGGTGGAACATCGATGGTGACATTACTTGCAGGTTTTGGCATGCTAATGGCGATTAGTACCCACAAGCGTTTTATTGCTTAAATTGATTAACAACATAAAAAGAATCTGCCAGTGAAAATACAATTATTAGTAATCACGCTTTTAGTCTCGATTTCTGCCTGCAGTGTCAATACCGGACGCTATCAACAACACAAAGATAGTATGCCCAGCCGAGCCCCTACCGCAAGTGAGCTTATTGATATTACGCCAAGAGCAGAACCCCATAGTAGAGGCGGTAATAGAAGCCAGTATCAAGTGCGCGGCAAAACTTATTCGGTATTAAAAAGTGCTGAAAATTTTAGCCAAACGGGTATTGCTTCCTGGTATGGTGAAAAATTCCATGGTCATTTAACCTCAAATGGTGAAATTTATAATATGTACGCTATGAGTGCGGCTCATAAAAATTTACCCCTACCCACTTACTTAAAAGTCACTAACAACGCCAATAGTCAATCAGTAATTGTTAGAGTAAATGACCGCGGACCCTTTCATCAAAACCGAATTATTGATTTATCGTACAGTGCGGCTTATAAACTGGGTATGATGAAAACAGGGGTGGCTAATGTAACGATCACTGCTATTACTGATTTTTCTGTTACTGAGATAAATGAAAAACTGACTGAAAACAACTTATCTACAGATAGTGAACAACGTAAATATATTCAAGTTTTCGCCACTAAGAATGAAGTGCTTGCCAATAAAACAGCCCAAGCCCTAGAGAATTTATATCAAATAAATACCATAATCCCAATGAATGATAGCCTTTTTCGTGTACAAATGGGCCCAATCAACGATGAAGAGGCGTTAAACACACTATTGACCAGTTTAAAAAAATCAGGTTATCCAAAAGCATTTAGTCTGAAGTAATCATTCGTAACAATTTGCCACGATAGCACCATAGCAATCAGTAACAAAGATGGTATACTCCTAAAAAATTCTTCTTTTATCATTCAGTTTCGTAGGAATATTATGACTTACCCATTAGCTAAAAAAACGGCTAAAACCTCAACAAAACTTCTCTGCCTTTTAGGCGCAATTTTTTTAACTTTTTCATCTTTTTCCCAAGCATTAACCATTATTCCCTCACCACCAGAAGTTAAAGCAAAAGGTCATATCCTTATTGATTTCAATACAGGTAAAGTTCTTGCAGAGAGTAATGCCGATGCTTTGTTAGCGCCCGCTAGCTTAACAAAGATGATGACCAGTTATATCATAGGTAAAGAATTAGCCAGTGGCAATATCAACAACACTGACTTAGTTAAAGTCAGTGAAAAAGCTTGGGCAAAGAACTTCCCGGGTTCATCGCTTATGTTTATTGAAGTTGGTACTGAAGTTTCTGTAGAGTTATTAAATCAAGGGATTATTGTCGCTTCAGGTAATGATGCTTGTGTTGCTATGGCTGAACATATTGCCGGTAGCGAAGGTACCTTTGCTCAGTTAATGAATGGTTATGCGGCAGAACTAGGAATGAGTTCTAGTTATTTTGAAAACAGCCACGGTCTAGACAGCCAAGAACACAAGACAACACCCCGTGATATGGCAACACTGGCAATGGCACTTATTCGAGATGTACCAGAAGAATATAAAATTTATAGCCAAAAAGTTTTTAGCTATAACAATATTAAACAATACAACCGTAATAATTTATTATGGGATAAAAGCATGAATGTTGACGGTTTAAAAACTGGTCATACCGCTCAGGCAGGTTACAGTTTAGTTTCATCCGCTACCAAAGGCGGAATGCGCTTAGTTAGTGTCGTTATGGGGACGGAAAGCGAACGAGCAAGAAAAGTTGAGAGTAAAAAGTTACTTAATTATGGCTTTCGCTTCTTCGAAACCTATACCCCTTATAAAGCGGGTGATAAATTTGCTACCAATAGAGTTTGGATGGGCGATGTAAAAGAAGTCGACTTGGGTATTTTACTCGATACACCTATTACAGTTCCGCGTGGTCAACGTAAAAATTTAGCAGCCAGTATCGAACTTGACCAACAATTAAAAGCACCGTTAGCTAAGGGAACCGTTGTTGGTAAACTATTTTTACGCTTAGACGGCGAAGACATTGCAGAATACCCATTAGTAACTTTGCAAGAAGTTAATGAAGGCGGCATGTTCAGCAAGTTAGTCGACTATGTGAAACTACAATTTGTGAACTAGTTAGCAAATAAAAAATGTGTCATTTTAAACTCGGCTCATGCCGAGTTTTTTATTATTAAGACAAAATGGTGATTAATAATAAAAGCGGTAAATACAATGATCACATTTTATTTGATTAATGATAAAATACCCCCAGATTGACTACTGACCAAGTACTATTTAGAGAGAGAAAATGAAAACCAAGTTTGATGAATTATTAGAATTTCCGACCGTACTTAACTTTAAAGTTATGGGCGTTGCTTGCGACGAATTACCTGATTTAGTGATTAATGAACTACAAAAGCATGCACCCGGTGATTACTCTCCTAAAATTAAAGCCAGTTCGAAAGGGACTTACCATTCGCTTTCAATTGCGGTGACGGTTACCAGTAAAGAGCATATCGAAACAATTTATACAGAATTAACGGCTATTGATATCGTCCGCTACGTTCTTTAAAAAAATGACGCTTTTGCGTAACGATAATAACCTTAGTATTTGTCCGGTGTATTCCCATTATTATTTGGATATAATCGACATCAATAGAATTAAGTGAAGTATAAACTTGAAAAATTCGTTAATCATTCGACAACTTGCCACTATGGACTACACCAAAGTTTGGCAAGGGATGCAAAAATTTACCGATGATCGTAACGAAGACACTCAAGATGAACTTTGGTTAGTCGAGCATCCAGCCGTTTTCACACAAGGGCAAGCAGGTAAAGAAGAACACTTGTTAATGCCGGGTGATATAGAAGTAGTAAAAGTAGATCGTGGCGGACAAGTGACTTATCACGGCCCTGGTCAACAAGTTATCTACTTTATGATAAATTTACGTCGACGAAAGATGGGCGTGCGTGATTTAGTAACACTACTTGAAAATGGCTTAATTGCCGCATTAGCTGATTTTAACATTATCGCCAAAGCTAGACCTGACGCACCAGGGGTTTATGTTGGCGAAAAGAAAATTGCATCGTTAGGTTTACGAGTGCGTAAAGGTTGCTCTTTTCACGGTTTGGCACTGAATGTAAATATGGACTTATCACCCTTTCTTCGGATAAATCCTTGTGGTTATCAAGGACTAGAAATGGTGCAAACAGCCGATATCAGTCAATTAACAGATACTGCTCAAGCAGGTGAATCCTTAGTAAAACACCTCGCTAAATTATTAAATACCAATAATATCAGTTATAAAACTGGTTGGGACGAAATGAATGACCACTAAAACAACTCGAGTTATCCCTGGCACAAAAATGCGTGATGCAGAAAAAATGGCGCATATCCCTATTCAAATTGTGCCCTCAGAGCGTGAAACCATGCTTAGAAAGCCTAAATGGTTACGTATTAAACTACCTCGTACGACAGAACGGATTGACAGTATAAAAGCAGCGCTACGTAAACATGACTTACATTCAGTCTGTGAAGAAGCTTCTTGTCCAAACTTATCCGAGTGTTTTAACCACGGTACCGCCACTTTTATGATCTTAGGTGATATCTGTACACGCCGTTGTCCTTTTTGTGATGTTGGCCACGGTCGACCTTTAGCCCCTAAAGTCGATGAGGCTAAAAAGTTAGCACTAACACTTAAAGATATGAAACTGAAATACGTGGTGATCACTTCGGTTGACCGTGATGATTTACGTGATGGTGGCGCTCAACAGTTTGCTGATTGTATTACTGAAATAGCTATACATGCACCAAATACTAAAGTTGAGATTTTAGTCCCTGATTTTCGTGGTCGTATGGACCGTGCCTTAGAAATTTTAAATGCTAATCCTCCACATGTATTTAATCATAATTTAGAAACAGCACCACGTCTTTATACTAAAGCACGTCCAGGCGCTAACTACCAATGGTCGTTAGATTTACTGAAAAAATTTGGCGAAGCCAATCCAGAAGTTCCGACAAAGTCAGGTTTAATGGTTGGCTTAGGTGAAACAGACGAAGAAATTTTACAAGTTATGCGCGACCTCCGAAGCCATGGCGTCACTATGCTTACCATTGGTCAGTATTTACAGCCGAGTAAACATCATTTACCGGTAGAACGCTACGTTCACCCTGATGTTTTCGATATGTATCAAGCTGAAGCTATTAAGATGGGCTTTAACCATGCAGCCTGTGGGCCTTTAGTGCGTTCAAGCTATCATGCTGATAAACAAGCCGCAGGAGAAGAAGTTAAGTAATCCCCTTTGTAAATAACCTTAAGCCTGAATATCTCGATATCACTGATATCACCGAAATATTCAGGCTTTATTGTATACGACCTCTGTACCCACACATCCACGCAAGAACATGATTTTATTAATATAAATCAAAAACACTTTTCTTAATACCTCAATAGTTCAAAAAACAAACTATTTTTACTTGCCTTGATCGATGTTATAGTTGTACCATCACCACACACGGAACAACTGGAGCAGACAAAGAAATATGGAAATTACCATTAATATAGAAGATCCGATGCCGTTATTTACACAACTCGTTGAACAAATAAAATCAGCGGTTATTAGCGATAAGGTTAGACCGGGAGACCCACTTCCTTCGATTAGACAATTGGCTAATGATTTAGAGCTCAACAGTAAAACTGTTGCTAAAGCTTACAAATTATTAGAACGAGACTTAGTCATTCAAAGCAAAGGTTATCGAGGTACCTTTGTTCACCCTGATGCAATCGTAAATAGTAAGATGGATTTAAATGCTGATGTTTTAGCACAGTTAGATAATGCTATTTCTGCCTGTAAAACGGCAGGGGTAACCGACTCAGAAATACGTATTGCTTTTAGTAGTGCAATGAACAGTAAAAACAATTAAGGAGCAGAAGATGTCTATTAACATTTTATTTTACACATTATTTTTAAGCCAAATTATACTCATTTCATACTATTACCCTAAGCAAATAATTAAAAAAATTGATGGGGTTTTAAAAAATTTTCCGCCGGAGAGTTATCCAAAACTTTACCCTGAGTCAACTGAACAGGTGAACGTAGCTAAGGTTCGTTATCGATTACTTAATCAAATAATACTGGTTATTGGTCTGATATTACTGGGGTTCTATGTTTTGATGTCAAAAGATTATAGTGATAAGCAGAAATTTGCAGAAGGGTTACCCTTAATGTTTGGTATGGTGCAGTTTATCCCCTATATGTTGTTAGAAGTCTCTGGGTGTAAACAATTTAAACTGATGAGAAAAGCCAATAAGCGTACCAGTCGTACCGCAGATTTGACCCCACGTCACTTGTTCAATTATGTTTCACCTTTATTGGTTATTTCAGCTGTGGTGTTATTATTTTCTTATATTTTATTTGATTTATATATTCATGATTTTGCGATTACCAGCGACTTGATGATTAAAATAGTAACACTAAGTTTAGTATATGCACTCTTTATTGGTTTAGCCGTTTGGCACCTTACCGGCAAACGTTTAGATCCCCACCAAGCCGTGAAAGATAGAAGTAGTCAAACTCAATTTGCTTTACAATCAATGGGCTCAGTGAGTATTTTCTTAAGCTTATTTTTAATGGCAAATACAGCAGTTGATGTTTATCAACTAGGTTATATGGAGATAATTATTAACAGTATCTACTTTCAAGTTATTGCCTTTGTTGGTATTGGGGGTATGCTTAGAACCGTTAAAATAGAGACGATTGATTTTGATGTTTATAAGGCCGATAATTCGATAGTTTAGCGATTGATTAACCGCTAATTTTATTATGGCCAGTTCAACGACAAATAATATATTTGCAAATAAACTGGCCAACTTATACTAAAGTGGATTTCCTTCAAAATTTTGTTCTGATTTCATCCCTTCGATGTTAATGATTTTCGAACGATTCATTGTTATTTTAAAACGCTGAATGTATTGTTTAGTTTTATTACCCGGTATTTTTTGCTCTTGCACAACCGCTAAATTTATCTGATAACGTCGTTCAACACCTTGATTAGATATCTTGCTGCCATCAAGGGCATATAAACGCCCTTCTCCTTTTTTCAAAAAACGCACAAAAGGTGTTAAATTAAAAAACATCTGGTGCTGAATCTCTTTAAAGCCAGGGATAAACTCTTTAGCAATAACTTTTGAATTACAGCGAAAATGTAAAAGTTGTGCCGCTTGCTTGTTTTGTTGACGGCGTTGTTGAAAATGTTTATTAACAATATCAGGTAAGTCTTTGTTCTTAATATAATCAAGCCATAGGGTTTGCATAGACATTTTATTTTTAGACATACTATCGGTAAATACATGCTGCCACTTGGGTCGTCCTCGCTGAATTTTTCGCCAAAGATAGCGTGTGAGATCATCCTTAAATATTTCACGGACACCATAAATCACCCCTAAAAAAGTGATCAGTACTAAAGTTACTTCGTTAAATGCTGAGCGAGCGTTGAGCACAATTGACATCACGAACGCCATAACGACAGCGGTAATGCTACCACGAACTAAGCGTCTTAGATTATTGTCTAGGTCATGAGTGGTTCTTTTAAAGACCACACCGAATTCACTTAATCGCTGCAACAAGCGCATTTTGTTAGTGATACGATTTGGGTCTGCTAGCGTAATTTTTGAATTATACTGGCGCTCTGTTCGGTAATTATTTTCTTGGCGACACAAGGCAAACAACACCTCTCGGGTTTCTGCATGTTCTGAGCTTTTTGGTCCATTGGCAAGCAAATTAAGAAATGACTGTTCGGTGTACCAGCTTAAGTAATTATCTACATTTTCAAAGTAAGAACTTAGTTTTTGATCTAAAGGAGTATAGCGGCGCAGTTTTTTTAACAAGCTTTGTGTTTGCTCAACCAATTCAAGTGCATATTGATAAAAAATTTCGATATCTTTTTTTTGTAAGGCTTGCTTAATATCTGTTTCGAGTGCGACCCTAAATTGATAAGAAAATAAGTTTAAGTTACTGCGATAGTCGCCCTGATCACCCTTTTTTTGGCTTATAAATCGGCTACGAACTAAAGGTAAATGCACTTGGCGAGAAAAGTAAGCACTATGGCTTCGAATACTGCTGTGAAAGTAATTATCTTCACTGAGGGTAATAGCATTAATGCCCATTTCTTCGGGAATAGAAAAATAAAGATCAAAACGTTGTGATTCTTGTGGTGATAATTGCTGGCTAACTTTAAATGATAAATTTTCATCTTGCGTTAAGCTGATTTTTTTCACTTAATGATCCTCTCCTATTAACAACAACTGAGGGGTAAGTATCTGTCAATTTTACTCTTTTTACCATAATTGCTTTAATAAAAAAGGCCGAGAAATAATTTCTCAGCCTTTTTTATTAAAGCTATGACTCATTTATCCACAGCATTTTTTATATTTTTTAGTACTTCCACAAGAACAAGGATCGTTTCTGTTCGGTGTTTTATCAAAACGCTGTGTTTTAGGGACATTTAATGCCGCTTCTAGCTCAACAATATTTTCTTTTACATCAGCATTAATTTCAATGTTAGCAATAAAATTGTGCTCAGTAACAATAGCGATAACTTCTTGCTGTCTTTCTTTTGATGCAACAACAAGCATTAATGGTTTTGCTGCACTACCGAGCTTAACGCCACGATTAGGTTTATAACCTGCACTGCCGTGAGTGCCCATAACATCAGGAGTACCGCGATAAAAAAATTTAGACATAAAAGCACCTTAATTGAATGTGAGTGCCGAATAATCAGCCATTAAAAAATTCGCGCGAATTTTAACAGCTAAACGTAATTTTAGCTAAATTTATATGTTTCTATAGCGCTAATCTTATTAGCAATATAACCAACAGCTTCACATGATAATGATTATCATTTACAATGGAGATTATATTTAAGCTGTAGGACAGGTTAGTCCTATGGCAACCTGAACATTTATGAAAAATAAAACTCATCTTCCACCCTCCACTTTGATAGATCTGATGGAAAGTCAGCGCTATGGCGTTGAATATCAACCTATTGTTTGCATCAAAAGCCAAGAAATATTTGCCTATGAATGTTTATCACGGTTTTTTACTAAAGATAACTTAGCGATACGACCTGATCTTGTTTATTCTTCTTTACATGACAGTCCACTCAGTTTGTTTCAAGTAGAATACCAACAAAAAAAATTACAACTCGCCTATGCTCCCAGTAAGATAGACATTTTTGTTAATTTAGACCAAGACTCTTATTTTTCAACGGGGACTTTAAAGGATGACAATCCATTTTTGAAATTATTTAAAGATTTCAAAAAATCTAAAATCATTGTTGAGCTCATCGAAAATTCAGAAATAAATGACGCTATTATGAGCTTAGCGATGATTGATAACCTATCAAAAAATAACATTCATACCGCTATAGACGATCTCTGTAATCCACAGTCTATGGTGTCGATGGCTGTGATTCAGCTTGTTGAATATATCAAACTTGACAGATATGTCGTCACTAATAGGTCTAACCGTAACTTTATGTTACTCGTTGAGTCGATGATCAACTATGCGCGAAATACTGGTAAAAAGGTTATCTTAGAAGGCGTAGAAACCGCAGAAGATTTATGCTTCGCAAAACAGTTAAATGTTGATTTTGTTCAAGGCTTCTTTTACCGAAAAAAATTTAAAAAGGTAAGTTAATCCATAAGAATCTTCTTGTATTATTTTCAATAAAAATATAAATAAACACAATAAAAACTATTACTGTTTATAAATATCACCGATAAAATCGCTGTAATTTTATAAAAATAAAGCCAGCACTGATGCTGGCTTTATTTTTATCAAGTAAATTAATATGATTATCTGATAGTGTCTAAAAATAAAAACATCGGTAAGACGTTTAACCAATGACTATTTTCTGATGCCTTCTATATGTAATTCTAATTCAACATGTGATGAAGCAGGTCCTAACGTGTCTGGAATACCAAAATCAGCTAAACCAATTTTTGTTGTTCCACTAAAGCCAACACGATAACCACCCCAAGGATCTTTACCCTCACCAATTTTTATCGCGTCAATAATAATGTCTTTACTAACACCGTGTAAGGTTAAAGTGCCGTTAATTGCTAATTTATTTTGACCATTATCAGTAATGCTAGTGCTAACAAATTTTGCACTTCCAAACTTATCCACATCAAGAAAGTCATCACTACGAACATGCTTATCACGTTCGCCATGGTTAGTATTTAAGCTAGTGGTATCCACCAACATTTCAATTTTAGCCGTAGATAAATCAGCTGCATCATAACTAAAACTGCCACTAAACTTATCAAAACGTCCCATTAACCAACTGTAACCCAAATGCTTAATTTTGAAGTTAACGGAAGCATGCGCGCCTTTGTAATCTACGATGTAGTCTGCTGCATTAACTGTGGGTGTGAAAGCAGACGTCATAAGTAGCGTTGGCAATATTGAGGCAAGTAATAATTTTTTCATGTGAGTCCTTTTTTATTTAATCGTATGAATAAAGTCTATTGATTGTTTAAACGCTGATAACCAAGCATTCTTGTTAATGTGTTATCTTTATCGATAAAATGATGCTTTAGCGCTGCTAATGCATGTAAAACAACAGAACACATCAATAGGTAAGCAAGATATTTATGCACCGCACCGGCAAGGTCTTCCTGATTAGTAAACAGTTCACCAAAACTCATTATTGATATCAACTGAAAAACTTCAATTGCACGTCCATCAGCCGTAGAAATTAAATAACCACAGATCATTAAAATAAACAGCGCAGTATACAAAAATACATGCATAAAATGTCCAAGTTTTTTTTCTGTATCGCTATGTGTTTTAAGCGCTTTTGGTTTTATCTGAGCGCTGCGCCAAATCAAACGAAAAATCATTACAAAGAACAAGAGTATACCAATACTTTTATGAAGATCAGGCCCTTGTTTATTCCAAGGATTGTAATAATCGAGATCAACCATCCAGTAGCCTAAAGCAAAGAGCCCAATAACGGTTAACGCAACGAACCAGTGTAAAAAGATACTGACCCAGCCATAGTGCTTTGTGGTGTTTTTGATGTTAATTTGGATGTTCATTAGCATATTACTATTTAGTTTACTGTTAATAATACTACAGGGGTTTCGTGAACAGATTAAGTCGCTAAAGCGTGATTCATTGTTTCCATATAGCTTCTAATTAAGTCGATAATATAACGAGACCCGTGCTTTTAGTAGATTACCTACTTTACCAGTCAAGTCCTTTTTGTGCTTTAACGCCAGCTTTAAAAGCGTGCTTAATTGGTTGAACTTCAGATACAGTATCAGCCAACTCGATTAAACGGCGATGACAAGCGCGTCCTGTTATAAGTACATGCTGCATTTTAGGTCTATTATTCAATGCCTCAATGACTTCGTCTAGTTCAATATAGCCATAAGTCACCATGTAGGTCATTTCATCAAGTAAAACAATATCAAGCGTTTCATCACTCAACATTTCCTTACTTTTTTGCCAAGCAACTTTTGCTGCTACTACATCAGTTTCAGTACTTTGTGTTTCCCAGGTAAAGCCGGTTCCCATAACATGGTGCTTAACAGCGAATTGTTTGAGAATATTCATCTCACCACATTCCCATTGAGTGCCTTTAATAAACTGTACAACACCAGCTTTTTGGCCGTGACCAATAGCACGCAATACCGTACCAAAACCAGAGGTACTTTTACCTTTGCCATTACCCGTTATTACTACAAAAACACCACGTTCTTCTGTTGCTTGAGCAATTCGTTGGTCAACGTTAGCTTTAATTTTCTTTTGACGTTCAATATGCTTTTTTTCTTTGGCCGCTGCTTTATCAGCCGCCGAGGGTAAATCACACATATTATTTCCTATTTAACGGTAACGATTGAAAGTACCCGGCGCTTTAATATTTTTATACATTATTTATAATTGACAGAAAGGCTTAAAGTCAAGGTATATTAATTTAACAACAAACCTTAGCTTACTCTGTTTAAGAAGAAGCGCTTAAAGTCGCTCTCAAGTAATGGTTTAGCAATATGATATCCTTGGCCTAAATCGCAACCAATCTCTTTAAGCTTCTGATATTGTTCCACAGTTTCAATCCCCTCTGCGGTAGTTTTAATATTTAAGGATTTAGCTAAATTAACCACAGCTTCCAGTATCAAGACCTTACTATTGACTGCATTTAAGTCGTCAACAAAGCTTTTATCTATTTTTAAAAAGTCTAAAGAAAATTGGTGCAAATAACTTAACGATGAAAAGCCGGTTCCAAAATCATCTAGGGCAACCGAGATATTAATACTTTTCAAAATGTCTAAATGGTTTTTGACCGCGTCAACGTTTAGGATGAGGCTTTCTTCAGTGATTTCTACACATAATCGATCAGTAATATCGGCAGATATCAGGTGCTGGTCTTGTAAATAGCCAATAAAGTCTTTAGATGCAAAACCTGATGTTGAAACGTTAACACTCAATTTAAATTGTTTTGGTAACCAGTCAACCCATAAATTTAATTTACTGACCGCAAGCTTGAGCATATAAAGATCAAGCTGTACTATCTGACCTGATTTTTCTAAAATGGGAATAAAAAAATCGGGATACAAAAGCCCTAATTTAGGATGCTGCCAACGTACTAGTATTTCAGCACCAATAACCTTGCCACTGTCAAAATCAATCAAGGGTTGGTAATTACCGACAAACTCTGAATTTTTAACCGCATTATCAAAATCATACTCAACTTTGACATTGGTTGATTTATTTTGTTCTTCGAGCGCTTCGAAGAAAACATACTGATTGCGCCCTTTCAACTTAGCTTGATACATCGCATGATCGGCATCAATCAATAATTGTTCGGCGCTTTCACTTGAATTGTTATAAGTCGCTATACCGATACTGACACTGCTAAAGATATTCAAACTGTCGATATTGAAGGCAGAGGCCGTAGCGACAAGAATACTTTCAGTTATACGGCAGATAGTCTCATAATCAATTTTCCCATCAAGTAGTATGGCAAATTCATCACCACCTAAGCGAGCTAACGTATCAGTATTTCTTAATCTAGTCATTATTGCTTGCGCTATACCAATCAGTAATTTGTCGCCAACATGATGACCATAAGTATCATTAATTTGCTTAAACCTGTCTACATCAATAAATAATATCGCTATATTGTCTTGGCGATTATTCTGGCAATGTAAAAATGCATGTTGGGTTCTGTCTTTGAATAGCGAACGATTCGGTAAATTGGTTAAAGGATCATGTAAGGCTAAAAATTGTAACTTTTGTTTAGCCTCCATTCTTTCGATGGCATTATTGATATGCTTAGCAACAAACATTAACAATTGTTTGTCTTTTTCTTGAAATAAGAATTCAGTACTATAACTTTGTACGACAACTATGCCCTTATTTATCCCACTACCAAAAGGCACTCCTAACCAGGCTTTGGGGATGTTACCACGAATATAGATGGCTTTTTCATCAAGCATCTTTTGAATATCTTCTTCATAAAATAGAAAAGGCTGGTCTTTAGCTAACGCATAACCAGTAATACTTAAAAAATTAGGATCGATATTAATACTAGTAAACGTTGAGCTATCATCAAACTCATCAATAGCATAAGGAAAATCTATTGTTTGACCATCATCTTTTAATAGTGCGACAAAAAAGTTTTTCGCCAAGGTCAGTCTGCCAATACACTGGTGCAAATATTGATAAAACTCATCAATATTTTTAGTTTTAAAGATAATTTCTGCTATTTCAAACAGTGCATCTTGAATTTTATTGGCATACTCTAAATTTTCGATGACCTCTTCTAGGCCATCGACTTTAATAATTTGAGAAATTTTCATTGCGGTAATTGTTGCTAACGCAGTGAGTGTTTTCAGATGATACTCAGTATAAAAATTAACTCTGGCATGTTCAGAATCAATAACACCTAATAATTGCTGCTGAAATAAAATAGGAACAGCTAACTCAGATAAAGTTGTTTCATCCTCAACAATATAGCTTTCAAACTCACGGGTATCTTTTACCAATATCGGTTGTTTAGTCGCAGCAACTTTCCCTATAACACCTTTATTAAAAGGTATAATCATAGAGTTAGACGAAGTATCTCTTATTGAACTAGTACTAATTTCAGCCTCATTGAAGGATTTTTTTTTGTCAAAGCCCGACATTCGACTTAACGTCATCCCCCCTGAATCTAAAGTGTAAATAACGGCATCTTCAAAACCTAATTTTTCGACAATATTTTGAGCTAAATATTGCCAAATTTCACTTGGGGTATTTAATAACAATATATCAGTCGCAAACTGATTAGTGATGGTTAAGCTTTTTATCGTTTCTGATTTAGATAGTTCGGACAAATTCATTATGCCTAAAGTTATTTTTAAAATATATTGACTATTATTGAGCGATTACAACGCGTAAATATTTATGGTGAGTAGAGCAAATTTTTAATGTCCTGTCTATTTATCTCAGTAATACAGTTGATTTAGCCGTACGGAAAGGTTGACTAAAGTCCCCCCTAAAAAATAGTTATAGGGTGCTACAACAAAAAAGGGCAGTAACATTAACATGTTACTGCCCTATCTATCAAATTGAGAAAAATGACTAGTGGTTTTCAGAAACCATATTGACCGTATATTTTGGGATTTCAACAACTAGGTCTTCATCACCAACAAGCGCTTGACAGCCTAAACGAGACTCAGGCTCTAATCCCCAAGCTCTATCTAGCATGTCATCTTCAAGTTCATCACTTTCTGCAATTGAATCAAAACCTTCACGTATGATCATATGACAAGTAGTACAAGCACATACTTTTTCACAAGCATGCTCAACGCCAATATCATTACGCAGTGCAACATTAAGTACACTTTCACCTTTTTCTGCCTCAACCACTGCACCATCTGGGCATAAGTCTTCGTTAGGAAGGAATATAATTTTCGCCATTTTCTTAGCTCCTAAAAGTTTTTAAACTTCGTCTACTGAATGTCCTGCTAGTGCTGTTTTTATCGAAGAATCCATACGACGTTCAGCAAAAATAGCGGTACTTTCATTTAATATTTCAATAGCTGCTTCAATATCATCGGCAACCGTGCTTTGGGCAATCTTCGCTAAAGCGGTTATTGCATTGTTTATTGTGGTAATTTCGTCATGATTTAGTAATGCGCTGTCATTAATCAGTGCCGATTGTACTGATTCAATAACTCGTGAGGCTTCAACTTGTTGTTCTTTCAACATACGCGCTTGTATATCTTGCTGAGCATTGCTCATTGAATCTCTGAGCATTTGAGTAATTTCCTGCTCTTCTAAACCAAAAGAGGGCTTCACCGTGATACCTGTTTCAATCCCTGTTGACTTCTCCATGGCTGACACTTCTAATAAACCGTCAGCGTCAACTTTAAACGTAACACGAATATGAGCAGCACCAGCAGTCATCGCTGGGATACCACGCAATTCAAATCGAGCTAACGAACGACAATCTTCAACAAGCTCACGTTCACCTTGCAACACATGAACAGCCATAGCCGTTTGGCCATCTTTAAAGGTCGTAAACTCTTGTGCTTTAGCAACAGGAATTGTCGTATTTCTAGGAATAACTTTTTCAACCAATCCACCCATCGTTTCTAGGCCAAGTGATAAAGGAATAACATCAAGTAACAAAATATCGCTGTCGGGCTTATTACCCGCCAAAATATCGGCTTGAATCGCAGCGCCAATGGCAACCACTTTATCGGGGTCAATAGACGTTAACGGTAAGCGATTAAAATATTTTTCAACCTGTTGGCGAACGATAGGAACACGTGTTGAACCACCAACCATCACCACTTCAATGACTTCATCAACACTAATATCAGCATCTTTTAATGCGCGTCGACAGGCACGTAATGTTTTAGTTACTAAGGTATTGATTAAAGATTCAAACATCACACGATTAACTTCACCATGTTTTTCATCACCATTTTCTAGCGTTAATGAGAAATTAATAACTTCATTTTCTGTAAGTTGTTCTTTAACGTAACAGGCCTGCTGTAACAATTGACGCTCTGTTGTTGCTGACAATGGTCGTTGCAAACCCGTCTGTTCGATAATGTGGTCAACAAGAAGATTGTCAAAGTCATCACCACCTAGCGCTGAATCACCACCGGTCGCTAATACTTCAAAGACACCTTTATTGAGACGTAATACTGAGATATCAAAGGTGCCACCGCCTAAATCATAAACGGCAACAATACCTTCTTTGCCACTGTCTAAACCATAAGCGACCGCAGCCGCAGTAGGCTCATTAAGTAAACGTAAAACTTTAAGGTCGGCAAGTTTTGCCGCATCTTTGGTACTGTGGCGCTGGGCATCATCAAAGTAAGCAGGCACAGTGATAACAACACCGGTCAACTCACCACCTAATGTATGTTCAGCACGTTGCTTTAAGCTTTTTAATATCTCTGCCGATACTTGCACTGGGTTTACTTCGCCAGTACGTGTAGTGATGCTAGGATGACTTTCGTCACCTGAAAAGGAATATGGCAGTGAAGGGTATTTTTTGCGGATATCAGCTAATGAACGACCAATTAGGCGTTTAGCTGAGACAATTGTATTTTCTGGATCACTTACCGAATGTGCTTTAGCAGCATGGCCTACCAAGACTTGATTCGCTTGGTAACTCACCACTGAGGGTAATATATCTCGTCCTTCGTCATCAACTAAGGTTTCAGATAAACCACTTTTAACGCTGGCGATAAGAGAGTTAGTTGTACCTAAATCAATACCTGCGGCGAGGCGATGTTCATGAGGAACCGTGCTTTGGCCAGGTTCAGCTATTTGTAATAACGCCATTTTTAGACTCTTTTATATTCGATTACGATTAACGGGCGGTATGATATTTCATTGTAAATAAAAAAACATCGATTTGCTGTTATTTTATTAAACTAAAATTCATATGAACTAACGATCAGTCGTCATTGAAAAGTTGATCTTCTAATTTATCGAGATCGACACGTAACTTTTGATAAAACTTTAACTTTCGTAATTTATCACCCGCCAATAAGTTTGACTGGATGGTGTTTTCATCAAGCAAGGTATGCATCTCTAAAGCGAGTTCTTCAAAGCCGGTATTTAATACTGCAGCATAACTTAGAATGGCAGCTTCATGGTCGTCAGCATGCTTAACATCGTCAAGCATTTCATGTAATTCCATTTGGCGCATTAAAAAACTGTTATCACTAAATGAAGCTTGTTCATTTGGCTGATCACTTTCTCGCAATGTTAATAGATATTGTGCACGTTTTAAGGGATGTTTTAGTGTTTGATAGGCATCATTAATTAAGGTGGATCTTTTAACGGCGACTAATTGCTCTTGACTAGAAGCATGAGCGAACTTGTCTGGATGTACTTTTTTTTGTAGTGTTTGGTAAATATCAGCTAATTTATGAACATTGAGTTCATATTGCTCTGTAAAACCGAAAATCTGAAAATAATTCACAAAAACTCCAGCGAACGACTTAACATTAAGTCGTTCACAAAATATATACCACTGCGACCAAGTTACTTGCTACTCAGCAATATTTAAAAGGCTTAGAGACTTGGTATTAAACGTTAAAGCTTTCACCACAACCACACTCGCCTTTGGCATTCGGGTTTGTGAATTTAAAACCTTCGTTTAGACCTTCCTTAACAAAATCAACTTCAATACCGTCAAGGTAAACTAAACTTTTTCCATCGATAATGATATTCACATCAGAGATTGAAAACAACGTATCATCTTCATTTAACTCATCAACAAATTCCATCACATAAGCTAAACCAGAACATCCCGTTGTTTTAATACCAAGACGTAAACCGAGACCTTTGCCTCGATTGGTAATAAATGACTGAACACGGTCTGCTGCGTCTTTCGTCATTGTAACACTCATAAATAACTCCGATGTTTAAACAGTTTTACTGCGGTAATCTTCAATCGCTGCTTTGATAGCATCTTCAGCTAAAATAGAGCAATGAATTTTTACAGGCGGTAAAGCAAGCTCTTCGGCAATAGCAGTATTTTTAATTTTCCCTGCTTCGTCAATTGACTTACCTTTTACCCATTCAGTCACTAATGAACTTGATGCAATTGCAGAACCACAACCATAAGTTTTAAACTTAGCGTCTTCAATAATACCGTCAGCGTTGATTTTTAGTTGTAACTTCATTACGTCACCACATGCCGGTGCGCCAACCATTCCTGTTGCTACTTGTGGATCGTTTTTATCCATTGAGCCAACATTACGTGGGTTTTCATAGTGATCAATTACTTTTTCTGAATAAGCCATGATTTCTCTCCTAATAGCGATGAACGAAACAAAATGCCCGCTCATCAGTAAAATTTTTAGTGGGGATGCTTAGTGAGCAGCCCATTCAATTGAGTCTAGATCAATACCGTCTTGGAACATTTCCCAAAGTGGTGACATATCACGTAAATGCCCAATTGATTTTTGAATAAGTGTAATCGCGTAGTCTACTTCTTCAGTCGTGGTAAAACGGCCAAAGCTAAAACGAATTGAGCTATGTGCCATTTCGTCATTTAAACCTAAAGCACGTAGAACATACGAAGGCTCTAAACTAGCTGAAGTACATGCTGAGCCAGAAGAAACCGCTAAATCTTTAAGCGCCATAATCAAAGACTCACCTTCAACAAAGTTAAAACTTACGTTTAAGTTACCCGGATAACGATTATCAAAATCTCCGTTAACAAAAACTTGTTCCATGGTGTTCAAGCCAGCCCATAAACGATCACGCATTTCAGTTACGTGAGCGATGTCTTGAGTAATTTCTTCTTTGGCAATACGGCAAGCTTCACCTAAACCAACGATTTGATGCGTTGGCAATGTACCACTACGCATACCGCGTTCGTGTCCTCCGCCATGCATTTGAGCTTCAAGACGAATACGAGGCTTACGACGTACATACATAGCGCCCATACCTTTTGGACCATAGAATTTATGTGCTGAAATTGACATTAAATCAATTTTCAACTTTTCCATGTCTACTTCGATTTTGCCAACACTTTGTGCACCATCAACATGAAAAACAATTTTACGTGCTCGACACATTTCGCCGATTGCAGCGACGTCTTGAATAACACCAATTTCATTATTAAGATGCATAATGCTAACTAATATAGTGTCATCACGCATAGCAGCTGCTAATTTATCAAGATCAATCAAACCACTGCTCTCAGGATCTAAATAAGTCACTTCAAAACCTTGACGCTCTAGTTCGCGACAAGTATCTAAAACAGCCTTATGCTCTGTTTTACAGGTAATAACGTGCTTACCTTTTTTACGATAAAAGTTGGCAGCGCCTTTAATGGCTAGGTTATTTGACTCGGTAGCTCCTGAGGTAAAAACAATCTCACGAGGGTCGGCATTAATAAGCTCTGCGACTTGATTTCGTGCAATATCAACCGCTTCTTCAGCTTGCCAGCCAAATTTGTGTGAACGAGATGCAGGGTTACCGTAAAAACCGTCAGTAGTCATATACTGCATCATTTTTTCTGCAACACGTTTGTCTACAGGTGTTGTAGCTGAGTAATCAAAATAAATAGGAAGCTTCATTCGCTAACGTTCTCCAGTTTAACAACACGCATTTAGTGCATGTCGTGCATAATATTCTTGGTTTTAATTAATGTTTCTAATGACGGCATAACTTTGTTTGCTCGCGCATGTGCTTTGTCTTGTCGTCTAGACACTAATTTCACATTGCGTTGCTCGACAAGTTCGGCCAACGTTATGTTTTTTAAAAAATCTTCGATTCGGTCACTTAAACCTTCCCACAACGTATGGGTTAAGCATTCGTCACCGTTTTGGCAATTACCTTTACCGTCACATCTCGTCGCTTTAATAGATTCATCAACAGCATTGATAACATCAGCAATCGAAATTTCTGCAGAACACATCCCTAAGCGATAACCTCCGCCAGGACCTCTAATACTATTTACTAAACCATATTTTCTTAACCGAGAGAATAGTTGTTCTAAATATGACAACGAGATCCCCTGTCGCTCTGAAATATCGGCTAAAGGTACGGGTCCAGTTACTGCATGTATTGCTACATCTAACATAGCAGTTACAGCGTAACGCCCTTTTGAAGTCAGTTTCATTGTGTGCCCCTGTCGAATCGTTATCAATTTTACATAACCTTATAAAATAGTCAACTAAATACCCGACTGTTTTACTCAAGTATTCTACACCTGTTGTAAAAACAAGCAATTAATAGCGCGATACCTAAGTTTGATAGGGACAAACATCAGTTAACTCATCAATTATTTTCTATTATATTTCAGGATCAAATGACTCTACACGTTTTTCTCGACGTTTAGCCGCCGCTATTTCATCTTCAATAAATTCGCCAACTCGTAGCTCGGGTAAATCCTCTAGACATACTTCACCACCAAGATGATTGACTTCTTTACATAAATCAGCGACTTTTTTATCCATTAAGTGCATATGATCAAGTACTCGACCAATGGCTTTAGCGACGGGATCAGGATTATCTGCAGATACCGCATAGGCATCGAAACCAAACTTTTTAGCCACTTGGTCACGTTGTTCTTTTTCTGACTGGCTTTTTTCATTAACAATACGTGCTGGAATACCAACAGCTGTTGCATTAGCAGGCACATCTTTCACCACCACAGAGTTTGAGCCAACTTTACCGCCTTTACCGATAGTAATGGGGCCAAGGACCTGAGCTCCTGCACCGATAACCACGTTGTCTTCTAATGTTGGATGACGTTTACCGGCATTCCAGCTTGTGCCTCCCAGAGTAACACCGTGATACAAGGTAACATCGTTGCCAATCTCAGCGGTTTCACCAATAACGATCCCCATGCCATGGTCAATAAAAAAACGACGTCCAAGTGTTGCTCCTGGATGAATTTCAACACCAGTTAACCAACGTGAAAATGTCGATAAGCTACGCGCAAGTAAATACCAGTTATTTTTCCACAACTTATGGCTCAAGCGATGGATCCAAATGGCATGCATACCAGGATAATTGGTGAGAACTTCTAGTGTATTTCGAGCGGCGGGATCTCTATCAAAGACACTTTTAATATCTTCTCTGATACGGCTGAACATATTTCTATCCTTCTATATATTGGTTAAGGCAAGTACCAATATATACCCGTTATCGGCCAACATGCTGAATTTAGAAGGCACTTTGCACGAAACGGGTATGATTGCTTACTTTTATTATTCTTTGTTTGCTTCTTTATTATTAGCTTTAGCGGCTCTTTGCACTGAAGCTAAAATTCCACGCATCATTTTGACTTCTTTAACATCGGGACGGGCGCGATTGAATAAGCGGCGTAACTTAGTCATCACTAAACCTGGATGACTCGGCGTTATAAAGCCAGTTTCTTTTAAAGCATCTTCAAAATGTTGATAAAAGCGCTCAGTTTCGTCCATAATCGGATAATCGTCTTCATCAAGCGTCTTTTTTGGTAAATTTTTACTTAAATTTTCGCCTTTCGTTTGAAATGCTTTTTGTTGATCAATTAAAAAACTAGTCCGCACTTCATAACTTAAGGTTTGAACCGCCATCGCTAAGTTCAACGAACTGTAATCAGGGTTTGCTGGAATTTGCACATGAAAATGACAAAGTTGTAATTCGTCGTTAGTTAAACCACTGCTCTCACGACCAAAAACTAAAGCAACTGGAAAGTTATAGGCTTCTTCGACAAGTTTTTCTCCACAGCCTCTTGGCTCCAACATTGGCCAAGGTAAAGTACGAGAACGTGCACTGGTACCAACGACTAAACCACAATCACTAATAGCTTCCGCTAAAGTAGCAACAACCTTGGCATTTTTTAGTACATCAGTAGCCCCTGCTGCTAAAGCTTGTGCTTGACCATTTGGCATTTCAATAGGATCAACTAATATAAGTTCACTTAGCCCCATTGTTTTCATGGCGCGTGCGGCTGAACCAATATTACGACAATCGGAAGTATTAACTAATACAATCCGAACATTACTTAAAAGTGATGATTGCTCTGACATTATCTTAAATTACTCAATTTATAGTTAATTTATAAAATAAATTATACCTACTGGTATTAACTATCTAGATGGCTAAAATTGATAATAATATTATCATAGAACATTAACCTTGTGCTGAGAAAAAATCATCAAATTTATTGAGAATGGTTAGTGCGAAAAATTATGTGTTAGTTATTAAACATCTATGAAATTTTTTCTTTGATATTTTATATAAAAAACAATGTCGCTAATTACCGATAACTTTGCTATAATTTTCGCGCTTGAAAATCCGCTCGGCGGCAAGCCTCGTTCTTTATAAAAGTTGTTATACTGTTTAATTCTATTTACAAATATGTAAAAGGTAGTCTCTATATGCATCCTATGCTTAATATTGGTATTCGCGCTGCGCGTAACGCAGGTAAAGTTATTGTTCGTGCCATCGAACAATTAGATAAAGTTGAAGTTCAAGCAAAAGGGACAAATGATTTTGTCACTAGTGCTGACCTAAGCGCTGAAGAAGCCATTATTGAAACATTAAAAAAATCATACCCTAACCATACAATTATTGGTGAAGAATGTGGTGTGATCAAAGGAAAAGATGACGACTTCCAGTGGGTTATTGATCCAATAAACGGTACAACGAACTTTATTAAAGGCATTCCACATTTTTCAGTGTCTATTGCTTTGAAAGTCAAAGGTAAATTAGATCAAGCCATCATCTTTGATCCTTCTCGCGGTGAACTTTTTACTGCTAGTCGTGGTAAAGGCGCACAACTTAATGGCTTTCGTATTCGCGTAAAACAACATAAAGAACTCTCTGGTGCCATTGTTGCCACAGGTTTCCCATTTAAGCACAAGCAACACAGCAACGCTTACTTAGAAATGTTTAAAACATTATTTACTAAATCATCAGATCTTCGCAGCTCGGGCTCTCCAGCTTTAGATTTAGCTTATGTCGCTGCCGGACGTGTTGACGGATATTTCCAAATTGGTTTAAAACCTTGGGAATCTGCTGCTGGTGAATTATTAATTATTGAAGCCGGTGGTTTAGTCACTGATTTCGTTGGCGATCACAACCATACTGTTTCAGGTAATATTGTTGCTGCTTGTCCACGTTTATTAAAAACTATTCTAAAAGATATCCGCCCTCACTTAGGTGAAGCGTTAAATAAATAGTCACCATTTAGATAAATAGATTTGAAAGAAGCGCTTACGGCGCTTTTTTTATACCTTGGTAATACTTATTAACATTAAATTTACTTTGTAACGTTACTTTTATTGGTGTTTGGATAAATAAAAGGCACAATATCAGCAATATTTATTTAATCATTAAAATAAGGTTTCTCTCATGAAGTGGGCAGCGCTAAGCTTTTCATTATTAACTGTTCTTGCGAACACTGGCTGTAATACAGCAGAAAAATCAATTAACTCAGTAAAAATCAGCCAACCATCTGATCAGACTGATGTGGTTGATAACGCCATCAATATTGAATATAGCAAGTTCGTCTTAGCTAACGGCTTAGAAGTTGTACTTCATATAGACCGCTCAGACCCAGTTGTTGCTGTTGCATTAACGGCACATGTTGGATCTGCTCGTGAAACACAAGGACGAACAGGCTTTGCTCATTTATTTGAACATTTGCTCTTTCTTGAGTCTGAAAATCTGGGTAAAGGTGGGTTAGACAAAATGAGTGCCCGTATTGGCGGCTCGGGTGCAAACGGCTCCACTAGCCGCGATAGAACAAATTACTATCAAACTGTCCCCAATGATGCTTTAGAAAAAATGATCTGGGCTGAAGCTGACAAACTAGGGTTTTTTATTAATACGGTGACCGAAGAAGTACTCGCCAAAGAAAAACAAGTGGTTAAAAATGAAAAAAGACAAAGTTATGACAACCGACCTTATGGTCATACACAGTATGTTATTGATAAAAATCTTTATCCAGAGAGTCACCCATACAACTGGCAAGTGATTGGTTCATTATCTGATTTACAAAACTCAACACTTCAAGATGTTAAAGATTTCTTTAAAAGCTGGTATGTACCCAATAATGTTACCTTGGTTATTGCCGGTGACTTTGATGAAGCACAAGCAAAAGCTTGGGTACATCAGTATTTTGATGAGATTAAGGCGGGTAATGAAATAACGCCCCTTGCCAAGCAAGCGGCAAATCTAACAACAACCAAGAAAATTTATCATGAAGATAATTTTGCTAAGTTACCCGAACTCAGCCTAACTTGGCCAACAGTCCCACAATATCACTCAGACAGTTACGCATTAAATGTTTTAGTTCAATTGCTCAGTGAGGGTAAGAAAGCCTTACTCAATAAAAAGCTAATTGATGAATTAACCTTGACCTCTCGAGTAACCATGTATCAATACCAATCAGAGTTGGCTGGCCAATTAATGGTAAAGGTAAGAGGCTTTGAGAAAACTGACTTAAACCAGATTGACCAAGCAATTAGTCAAGCACTGAACGAGTTTGAAACAAAAGGTTTTAGTGATGAAGATCTTGCTACGATTAAGGCAGGTCAAGAAACAGCCTTCTATCGTGGGCTTTCAAGTGTATTAGGTAAAGGCTTTAAATTAGCACAATATAATATCTTTACTCAAGATCCTGGTTTTATTAACCAAGAAGCTAAAAATATTTTAGCCGTCAACAAAGCAGATGTTTTACGTGTTTATCATCAATATATTAAAGACAAAAGTTTTGTTGCCACCAGCTTTGTACCGAGAGGTCAAAAAAACTTGGCATTAAAAAACTCTATAAAAGCACAAATCATTGAAGAAAAAATTGTCGCTAATGCCGAACAAAGTTTTGATGCTGGCCAGCAATCACGTTATGTAAATACACCTTCAATTTTCAATCGAGCCAGTGAACCTAAATATGGTGAAGCCCCAACGCTATCGGTACCTACCGTTTGGCAAAGTCAGTTAAGCAATGGGCTACATTTTTACGGGATAAAAAATAGCGAAGTCCCTTTAGTACAGCTTGAGATAACGTTTGCTGGTGGCTTATTACTTGATAATATACAAAAAGTTGGTGTCGCCAACTTGGTCGCTGAAATGATGAATAAAGGGACTAAGTATAAAAGTCCTCAACAACTAGAAGAAGCGATTAATAAACTTGGCGCTACCATTAGTATTTATGCGACTCAAGAGTCAATAAAACTGTCAGCCAGTACTTTAGCAAGAAATTATCAAGCAACTGTCGACTTGATCACAGAGATGCTTTTAGCGCCTCGCTGGGATGAAAAAGAGTTTACTCTCACCAAGCAAGATATTATTAGTCAAATAATACAACAGCAAACCAACCCCAACCAATTGGCTAATAACCAAATGAATAAATTACTTTATGGTAAAAATCATATTTTATCGAATAACTTATTAGGGACATTATTGTCTGTTGAGGAAGTCACTTTAGCTGATTTAAAAATATTTTATCAAACAAAACTGTCGCCAAATTTAACGGATATTCATATTGTTGGCGATATCGATGAAACAAGCGTATTAACGGCTTTTAAAAAATTAGAAAATAATTGGCTTAATACTAAGGCTGTTTTGCCTAAGATGTTACCCGCAGCGCTACCCACAGCATCAACCCTATATTTCTATGATGTGCCCGATGCTAAGCAATCGCAGTTGAGAATTGGCTTACCAGCCTTAAATGCTATGCATAAAGATTTCTATAGTGCTCAAGTGATGAATTATATTTTAGGCGGTGGTAGTTTCGCTTCAAAACTCACCCAAGAATTACGTGAAGGAAAAGGTTATACCTACGGCGTGCGTTCAAGTTTTAGTGGCAGAAAATCAAGTGGCGAGTTTATCATTAGCAGTGGTGTGCGCACCAATGTCACATTAGAGGCTACAGCATTAATAAAATCGCTGGTAGAAAATTATCAAACTGATTTTACTGAGCAAGATTTAGCAACCACTCAAAGCTATTATTTAAAGAGTAATGCGAGAAAATTCGAAACATATAACGCTAAACTGACCATGTTAGAAAATATTAGCCAATACAACTTGCCGATAAACTATGTATTAGCACGAGCAAAATCAGTTCAAAGCTTAACTTTGGCTAACGTCAAGTCTTTAGCCAATCAACATTTACACCATCAACAAATGATTTACTTAGTGGTAGGTGATGCAAAATCACAACTACCACGTTTAAAGGCATTAGGGTTAGGAGAGCCGATTCTTTTAAATGTTAATTAATTAAGAAAGATGAATGTCAGCCTAGTGATTAACCACTAGGCTGACAAATATATAGAGTTCAAAAAGATATAAAGGGTGACAGCGCGTTTAGGGCTTAACCATTGACATTGACTTGTTGCCTATCTTGCATAAATAACACTAACACAAAGCCAATAAATGCCGCAGAAGCCGCTAGATTATAGGCAAGTTCACTGCCTTGCCCTCCTTGCCAAACGATACCAGCAATATAAGCGCCAATCGCACCACCTAGACCATAAACACCACCGATATAAATAGCTTGGCCACGATTTTGTTGGTCGTGATTAAAATGTTGATGGATAAATTGGATAGAAACACTATGGTACAAACCAAAACTCAGCGCATGTATGCACTGTACTAAAACAAGTACCCAAATGACATCGGCAAAACTACCCGTCATAAACCAACGTAACGAGGTGAGTAATATACTGATGGCCAGCAAGGTTTTTAGTCGGAAGTATCGAAAGAATATACTCGCATAGATAAAAATAAGAATTTCAGCCAATACCGAGATGGTAATAAAGATACCAACCGCAAATCCTGGATAACCGAGCTCTCGAAGGTAGAGGGCAAAAAAACCATAATAAGGACCAAAACTCATTTGTAACATCAGGCCAGCAAGAAAAAAGAATATAAATGAGCGACTGAATATTTTATCACTAATTTTTTCGACCTGCTGCACAGGATTCTTAGTCTTTTTTGCAGGGGTGAGTTTCATGCTTGAAAGAAATAGTCCCGCCAGCACCATTACACCTAAATAGGTAAAAGCATCTGCGGAATATCGTTCAATTAAATCCCCTGCTATCACAGCTAAGAAAATAAAACCGATACTGCCCCATAAGCGTATGCGCGCATAAATTTTAGCACTACGTCTAATGGAGTTAAGAGTAAGCACTTCAAGCTGAGGTAAAACAGCGGTCCAGAACAAGCTAAAAATCGCTAAACAAAAAACAACAGGCCAATAACCGTTTAGCCAAAAAAGTAATGAAAAACTCAATAATGCCAACAAGGCTCCACTGCGAATAATGGCTAATTGTTTACCTGATTTATCGGCGGCAAAAGCCCAAAAAGTTGGACCAATAATTTTAGTGGCTGTAATAATAGCCAGAATTTCACCTATTTCAATTGAGCTAAAGCTTTTAGCATCAAGAAAAACAGGTAGGAAGGGAATGATCAAGCCTAAAATAGCAAAATACCAAAAGTAACTCGAAGACAGCCTGACAAACTTGACTGATGTCATCACTTTTGGTTTTTAATTATAAACACTACTTAAGCTTCAATATCAGGTGTTACGCAAACAACATCAGCATTTTGTCCGCGATGACGTAAAAAATGATCCATCAAGGTTAGTGCTAACATAGCTTCAGCAATAGGAACCGCACGAATACCCACACAAGGGTCATGGCGACCTCTAGTTACTAAGTCAGTCGCTTTACCATCTAAATCAATGGTTTTACCACTAACACCAATACTTGAAGTTGGTTTCATCGCAATATTTGCAACAATACTTTGTCCTGATGAAATTCCGCCTAAAATGCCTCCACTGTGGTTACTTGCAAAACCCTCAGGTGTTAACTCATCGCGGTGCTCTGAGCCTCTTTGATTGACGACAGCAAAACCATCACCAATTTCAACACCTTTAACAGCATTTATGCCCATAAGCGCATGAGCGATATCAGCGTCCATTCGATCAAAAATAGGTTCACCTAAACCAACAGGAACGTTAGTGGCTCGCACCATTATTTTAGCGCCAATGGAATCCTTTTCACGAATAATACCACGCAATAATTCGTCTAAGGTTTCAAGTTTAGTTTCGTCAGGAAAGAAAAATGGATTATTTTCTACAATATCCCAATCAATTTTAGTTGCGTAAACATCACCTATTTGGGTAACACACCCCTGAATTTCAACATTAAATTTTTCTTTTAAGTACTTTTTAGCTACGGCGCCTGCGGCAACTCGCATAGCTGTTTCACGTGCTGACGATCTTCCCCCGCCACGATAGTCACGAATACCATATTTTTGCCAATAGGTATAATCGGCATGACCTGGACGAAAGCTTTGCGCGATATTTCCATAATCTTTTGAACGTTGATCGGTATTTTCAATTAACAGCCCAATAGGCGTTCCTGTGGTTTTGCCTTCAAAAACACCCGACATTATTTTAACCTGATCGGCTTCACGACGTGCCGTAGTATAACGAGAAGTGCCAGGACGACGACGGTCAAGATCATCTTGTAAGTCAGCTTCTGATAAGGCGAGTCCTGGCGGACAACCATCAATAATTGCACCTAAGCCTAAACCATGGCTTTCACCAAATGATGTTACGGTAAATAATTTTCCAAAGGTATTGCCTGACATGAATATATCTTCTCTCTATTATTTGAATACACGATTACGGTAAATAAGCTGAATTACTTTTGTTCAAATGCTTGCGTAAAACTATTTTGATGGCTTGTTAACTGTTCTTTAGTCAACATAAATACACCATGACCACCATTTTTAAAGGTTAACCACGTAAAAGGCACCTGTGGATAAACATGCTCAACATGAATTTGAGAATTACCTACTTCACAAATTAAAACACCGTTCTCATTTAAATGACTCGCCGCTTGAGCAAGAATTTCACGAACAATATCTAAGCCATCGACACCCGAACCTAAGCCCATTTCTGGCTCATGTAAGTATTCTTGCGGTAATGCGTCAACGTCTTCTTGATCAACATAAGGTGGATTAGTTACGATTAAATCATAACTTAGCCCCTCAACCCCAGAAAAAACGTCAGATTGAATTGGAATAACTTGTTCTGTTAAACCATGATTTTCAATATTAATTTGTGCAACATTTAATGCATCAATTGATAAATCGAGCGCATCAACCTCGGATTCAGGAAATGCTACAGCGCAAGCAATGGCAATACAGCCGCTTCCCGTACATAAATCAAGAATACGTTTAGGTGGATTTTCTGGTGAAAAATTTGGCGAAAAGTGTTGCTCTATTAATTCACCAATAGGTGAACGTGGTACTAAAACCCGCTCATCAACATAAAAGGGTAAGCCAACAAATTGAGCATGATTAGTTAAGTATGCAGCCGGCAGTTGTTCGACGATACGGCGTTCAATTAAGGCCAATACCGCTGATTTTTCAGTGGATGTTAAACGACAATTAAACACTTGTTCATTTAGTTCTACTGGCAAGTTTAAAGCGAACATCACTAAAGTAATAGCTTCATGCCACGCATTATTAGTACCGTGACCAAAAAAAATCTCGGCTTGATTAAATTCACTGGTGGCAAACCGTAGATAATCACCTATGGTAAACAGTTCATCCTTAATCGGTGAAAAATCAACTTCGTTCACATTTACTCTCTTTATTTAACAAGTTTTATAAGGGGTATTATAACAATTAAATTAATTAATGGTGCAAATTTAAATGAAGATAAATTTTCAAGAACAAGACGATTGATTGACTAATAGCTGGCTATTGTGATTAAAAGCAACGCTGTTTTTGGATATTTAGAGCATTAACATTGATCATTGAGTTAATTTACTGAGTATTATAACCTTTTGCTTGTTATTGCCCACAGATGTTTTTAGAATTTGAATTGTTTTCCCTCTTAAAGTAAGAATGTAGTTTCCAATATGAAATTTAAAGACGCATTGACACCCGATGAGAAAGATTTATTTATGCAGGCTATTGGTAAAGTAAAGCCAATTGTGCAAGATAAAATTGCGCCTATAAAAAAGCAAAGCCAAAATCAATCTTTACATCTTGGAAAAAACAAAGGAGATGCGAAGAAAAAACAACATGCTGAGTTCTACTTTTCTGATGAGTTTGAACCAAATCTGAATCAGCAAGGGCCGATGAAATATGTGCGTGAAGATGTTGACAGCTTTGAGGCTAAAAATTTAAGACGCGGTCAGTACGCACCCGATTTAATTTTAGATTTACATGGTTTAGATCAGAAAACAGCCAAATTAGAAATTGCCGCGCTAATGTTTGCTTGTAAAAAAGAACATGCGAAGTGTGTCTGTATTGTACATGGCTTAGGTTCACAGGTGCTTAAAAATAAAGTCCCACATTGGCTAGTGCAACACCCTGACGTAATGGCTTTTCATCAAGCACCACTTGAGTGGGGTGGTAATGGCGCATTATTGGTTTTAGTTGAACTTAATGATCGCTTCGCTGATATTATCTAACCAGAGCACTAAAGACTGTTGGGTGTCGTATGCGAAACTAACCGCCCTTTCGCTGAACTAATATCATAATCAATAACCGCAATAGAGGCGGTTTCAAATAACGGCGCATGTTGACCACAGGTAAACTCCTCCACTAAATAGCAGACCAAAGGCATATGTGAAACAATAAGTACATTTGCCTGGGCATTATCGATGAAAGCAACATCAATATAATTATGCATTTGTTGAGCTGAGTCTTCTGGCGTTATAAATTCAAGCGTAGTTAGAGTTGTTGTAGTTGCTAAGATGTTTTTTACAATTTTTGCGGTTTGTTGAGCGCGAACATAAGGGCTAACAAAAATAGCATCAAAGTGCTCTTTTTGATGGACCAATTTCTTTGCCATCATTTCAGCTTCACGTTGACCAACCGCAGTTAATTCACGACTTTTATCAGAAGGAGCCATTGCTTGAGCTTGACCATGTCGCATTACAAATATTCGCATAAATTTTCCAAATAACATCATATCTTCAAATCGATGGCATTTTAGCGCTTATTTCAGTCTATAGTATAGATAATTAATAGATAAATTAAGAATACAATAGACTCTAGTTGGTGCTTCAGGTAATTTAACTAGATAATTAAAATAATCTTAGAAACAAACGCTTACCTTTCCAGTGTTCGTCACAAATGAGGTTGCTGCAGTGTTTGCCGGAGCCGATATTGAAACAAAGCCCAAATGACAACAAGCAATATAAAACCTTAACATTAGCTAATGGCTTGCGTGTTCTATTAGTTCACAACGAACAAACCAATAAATCAGCTGCAGCATTGGCAGTAAATATTGGCCACTTTAGTGACCCCAGCAACCGTGAAGGTTTAGCCCATTTTCTAGAACACATGCTATTTTTAGGCACTAAGTCTTATCCTGATGGCAGTGAATATCAAAAATATATTAGTCAACATGGCGGCAGTAATAATGCATGGACAGCAACTGAGCACACCTGTTTTTTCTTTGATATTCAACATCAACATTTTACTTTTGCTTTAGATCGTTTTAGCCAATTCTTTATCAGTCCGTTACTCTCACAAGAGTTTGTTGAAAAAGAACGTCAAAATGTAGATGCTGAGTTTAAACTTAAACTTAAAGACGATATTCGTCGTTTATACGATGTTCACAAAGAAACTATCAATCAAGCTCATCCTTTTTCAAAATTCTCGGTTGGTTCAATTGATACTCTAGCCGACAGAAAAGAAAGTGACCTAACAACCGAAATACGTGACTTTTTTCAACAACACTATCGTGCCAATATAATGACACTTGTTTTAGAAGGCCCGCAGTCACTTGATGAGTTATCGCAATTAGCAAAGAATAAATTTACCGATATAAAAGCTGCAACCTCACCCCCAAAAGCAATAGATACACCGCTTTATTTACCTGAGCACCAACAAATAAAAATCAATGTAAAACCGGTAAAGAATGATAGGCAACTTATTGTTAGTTTTGCAATGCCCAGCATTGACCCCTACTACCGCAACAAACCAGAATCTATTTTGACCTATTTATTGGGCCATGAGGGTAAAGGCAGTATATTGTCTTATCTGAAAAAGCAGCGTTGGGCACTTAGCTTAACCGCTGGTTCAGGAGTAAATGGTTCAAACTTTAAAGATTTCAATTTAAGTATTTCGCTTACTGAATTAGGTGAGCAGCATATTAACGAAATCATTAGCAGTATTTTTTCTTACCTAAATTTAATGAAGAGCAAACCTGTTGATGAGTTTTATTATCAAGAAAAGCAGGCAATCGCTAATTTATCGTTCAGTTACCAAGAAAAACTAAAACCCTTAGATTCTGTTTGTCAGTTAGTTATTAACATGCAGCATTACGGACCCGAAGATTATATTTACGGTGACTACATAATGGATGGTATGCAACAACAAGAAATCAATGTCTTGTTGGGCTATTTATCAGCAAGTAATATGCGCATTATTCATATTAGTGCGCAAAATGAATTTGATAAAAATAGTTTTTGGTACCAAGTCCCTTTCAGTATTGAAAAAATAACTCAACTGCAAATTAACACTTGGGAAAATGAAGCATTAACAGCTAACTTTTCTTTGCCACTAAGTAATCCTTATATTGTCAAAGAGCCCAAAATATATCCGTGTAAACCTGTTGCTAAGCAGAGTAATAAAACCCCCAAATTAATTGAAAAAATTGATGGTTTATCTGTTTGGTTTAAACAAGACAGTACTTTTATTGTCCCCAAGGGCTATATTTACATTGGTATTGATGCACCCTTAACGATAAAAGACAGCAAACATATTGCAATGACACGGTTATTTGTTGATTTGTATAGCGATGCTGTTATTGAACAGCATTATGATGCTGAATTAGCTGGAATTCATTACCATTTGTTTTCGCACCAAGGTGGTATTACCTTACAACTATCAGGGGTTAGTACTAAACAAGACAAGTTACTCGAACAGTTATTGATAAGTCTAGTCACTGAGAACTTCATTGAAGAAAAGTTTGAGTTATTTAAAAAACAATTGATTAACCACTGGCATAACGCGCAAACCAGTAAATCTATTTCACAATTATTTTCGATTCTTAGCTCAACAATGCAACCTAAAAACCCAACCAGTAGTTCTCTCGCTAACGCGCTAGAAAACACTTCTTTTGAAGAGTTTGTCTCCTTTAGAGAACACTTGTTTGATGAGATAACTATTGAGGCGTTAATGCATGGCAATTGGTTACCTGAACATGCGTTGAAATTTAGTGAACAATTAAAGGCAGCATTTAGTCATCATTATTCAGATAAGTATGCCGTTAATGTACCTGTTCTTGATATTGAAGACCAAGGTGACATTCACCTTCCTTTGCATTTACCAGAACATGATCATGCTGCCGTGGTGTATTACCCGTTCGTAGGAAAAGATTTAACAACAATAGCGATAACGATGATCGCCAGCCAAATATTGTCACCCCTATTTTTTCAAGAAATGCGCACTGAAAAACAATTTGGTTATCTGGTAGGGGTTGGCTTCATTCCTATTAATCGTTATCCAGGTATCGCTTTCTATATACAGTCACCGCAGGTTGACGCCACTGTTTTAGTAAAAGAAATAAACGAGTTTATTAATAGAGCACAGGACAATTTAACACTGTTATCTGAGCAAGATTGGCAACATATTCAACAAGGCTTGGCGAGTCAATTACAAGAAAAAGACTCTAGTTTGCGAATAAAGAGCCAACGATTTTGGGCCGCTATTTGTAATAAAGAAACGAATTTCGACGAGAAACAAAAATTGATCAACGTTATTTTGTCATTGGCGATTGATGATATTAGTCGCTTCTTTACTCAACAACTTTTATTTAACAACAATACCGACAGGATAACCTTAGCGAGTTACCAAGAAAACATGGCGGAAAATGATGAGAAAACATTGCAGCACAATGAAAGTATTGAAAAAAAATTAAAAAATTGTCAAAGAAAATACTAAACCTGCCGATAAAATATTAGGGCTATTGATATTAATTTATCTGAGTATCTTATCCATATAAGGGTAAATAAGTTGACTTAACTCTAGCCATGATTTGTAATGTGGCTTGATGCAATATAAATAACAAAAATAATAAAATTGCTTGCTTAATTTATACCGTTCAAACGGTCCAACAATTCATTATAAATATTTTTCTTCTATTTTATATTAGTGAGTGGTGTAAATAAGCCTAATTGAAGCTTCTATCCAAGGTTGTATTTGTGTTTAATTTTTTTCCAAAAACTCATCTGATAAAATTCCAACAGTTATTCCGCATTTTATGCTTACTCACTCTCGCGTTAATATTTGGTACCCAAAGTGCTTTGGCTGAACAAACAACAACAGAAAACCTTATTGCAGAAAACACCTCACTATCCAGCCAAGCCGCTTTAAAATTCAAGCATTTATTAACCACTGAGGGCTTAAGCCAAAATAACGTCTTTGATATTGCTCAAGATCTCGATGGTTTTATATGGATAGCGACAGAAGATGGCCTCAATAGATATGATGGAAAAAACTTCGTACATTATCGTAAAAATTTAGAAAACCCCAATTCGATTGCCAATAACTTTATCCGTAAAGTATTTATTGATAAAGATGGGGTGCTATGGGTTGGTACCCAGAAAGGTTTAAGTAAATATAATGTACTACTTGATAATTTTGAAAATTATTATCATCAAGAAGGTAATAATGAGTCATTAAAAGACGATAAGGTTTGGGATATCTATCAAGATAAAAAAGGAACTATTTGGATATCTACAACAAATGGTATTCAAAAGTACGTTGATGGAGGAAAATTTTCACATATAACCGTTCATGGGCTTAATAATAATATCAAAGAAATAAAAACCATGTATCAAGATGATAATGGTAATTATTGGTTCGGTAGTTATGACAAGGGGATATATTTAGTAAATCTAGATCGCAACTACTCCGGTTCCCTTCAAAAAACAAACAACAAATGGCATATAACCATTGAGGCTAATTCATTATTTGATATAAAGGAAATCAATAAAGAATATTGGTTAGCGACCGATCTCGGCGTTTATGTAATAGATAAAAACTATAATTTAGTTAGTCGCTATAATGTAGATCATCCGGTAAATAAAATTGTTTCAAATAAGGTTCGAAGTATTGTTCAGTTAAACGAAAATACAGTTTGGTTTGGAACCGAAAATGGCTTAAATACAGTTGATTTACGCACAGGTGAAATTAGTTTTCATCAACACTCAATAAATACCTCGAAATCATTAAAAGAAACAATTTTTACAATTACCAAAGACCGTTCTAATAACCTGTGGATAGGAACAAAAGGTAAGGGAATTAGTTTTTTTGTAGAGGATAGTAAATATTTTCAGCATTATATTTCAGGAAATAGCGAACCTTCAATAGTTTCATTTACAGAAACTCAAGATGAAAAACTTTGGTATTATTCTGATAATACGGGATTAAATTATATAGATGATAAACATAAAACAGTCTCTAAAATTAAATTATCAAATGAATATATAGTTCAAATCCAAGCTGACAGTAATAATAACATCTGGTTGGATACCTTTTCAGAAAAACTTTTTTTATACGATATTGAAAGCAATAAAACAAAAAAAATAGATAGTTGGGACAACGCTAAATACGATAGGAGTTACGCATTTCAAGTACACAATAACTACATCTGGTTTATCGACAAGCAAGGACTATTAACTAATTTCCATATTGAGACTCACAAATTTTCTAGAATCAAATATAAAGATAGTGGCCAATTTAAAGCTATTCATATTGATAAAAAAAATACTCTATGGACACTAACTACTAACAATAAATTAATTTCTTTAGATCTATCATCAAAAGAATTTTCATACAAGACAGTCGCAAACATTGAAGATTTACCAGCTATAGAAGTTACCAATATTAAAGTTTCAAATAATTGGGTATGGTTAAGCTCTGAACAAGGTATTTCACTATATGATAAAAATAAAAAGTCGTCTATTCACTTTAATAAAAGTAATGGGTTAGAAAACAACTTAATATATTCAGTGGAACTAGATACAAAGGATAATGCTTGGCTATCAACAAATGGAGCAATTAGTGTTATCTCACCAATTAGTAAAACGATTAAAAACTTTAGTAAAGACCTTCATTTATTAGATAATGAATTCATCTGGAATTCATCAATAATAACATCTAATCAAGATATATATTTTGGTGGAAATAATGGTTTCCATAAAATATTTCCAACTAAAATATTAGGAATAGATCAAGAATTAAATAAACCTATTTTTATTGATTTATTCATAGCAAACAAAAAAATCAATATAGAAAGTAAGCAAAGTCGTTTATCTAATAGCTACACTTTACCCAGTAAGTTAAGCCAATTAACAAAACTCACTCTTGAACATAAACAATCCCCATTTAGCCTTGAATTTATTTCCCCAAATTCCAAACACATAAATCAATTGTCCTATCGCTATCGCTTATTAAATTTAGAAAAAAAATGGATTTATGCAGGAAAAAACAACCATAGAGCAACTTACACTAACCTTAGTGCAGGTGACTATATCTTTGAAGTTGAAGCCTATGATTTGCTAGATACCGTTCCAAGTAAAAAGAGTACCTTAAATATCCATATACTAGCTCCTTGGTGGTTATCAAAAGGTGCCATTAGTATTTATGCCTTACTTATCTTATTAGTCATTGCTTATTTTGTTCAGCAAATACGCCATAAGCGTTTATTTCACTTACAAATTCAAAAAAGTGAAGAACGTTTGAAACTTTCCTTATGGGGAAGTGGCGATGAGATGTGGGATTGGAATATAGTAACTGGAAAAATTTATCGTTCAAATATTTGGGGGATTTTAGAATTTCCGCAAGATGGTAAACGCAACGTAGGTGCAGATAAGACTAACATTAATGAACACGATATTGCGCGTGTTCGTGACGCGATAAATGACCATTTTGATAACGACACTGACCATTTTGAAGCAACCTATCGCGTTAAAAATAAAGATGATAAATGGATATGGGTGCTTGACCGTGGGAAAATAGTTGAACGCGATGAAAAAGGCACCCCAACCCGTATGACAGGTACTTTAAAAGATATAAGTCGCATAAAAAAAGCTGACGAACGTTTAAAGTTATTTGCCAAGTGTATTGAAAATATTTCTGATGCGGTTGTTATATACGATCGTGCTTTTAATATTGTTGATGTCAATAAATCTTACCAACGCATCACCCAAAAAACGCGTAAAGAGATGCTTGGTATAACGTTAGATTTTGCCCAATACCCAAAAAGTTTCACCAAAGATGTAAAAAAGCACTTAATAACCAAAGGAAGTTGGCACGATGAAATCGAAAGTAAACGTGATAATGGCGAAGAGTATTTAACCGACCTAAATATCGATGTGATACTTGATGAGAATAAAAGTATTTCTCATTTTGTTGGTGTGTTTTCTGATATAACTAAACGCAAAGAAACTGAAGCAGAACTGCGAAAACTCGCCAATAGTGATACCTTAACAGGCCTTCCTAATCGTTCATATTTTCAAGCTAATTTAACTCTGCTAGTTAATAAAAAAGCCCCTCATGCTCTACTGGTTTTTGATTTAGATAATTTTAAAAAGATTAATGACTCTATGGGACACGAAGTAGGAGACGTACTTCTATGCCAAGTAGCAAAGAGAATGCAAGCTGTTGGCAGAAAGCAAGATACGGTTTACCGCTTAGGTGGTGACGAATTTAGTATTATTATTGAAAACACCAACGATATCCATACAATCACCAGTATTGCTAAAGATGTGCTAACGACCATTGCCCAGCCACTGAAACTGAGAAATCAAGAAGTGGTTCTTTTTAGTAGCTTAGGTATTGTACTTTATCCTGAAGATGGTATATCACCACAAGAGCTTCTTAAAAACGCAGATACGGCCATGTACCATGCTAAAAATAATGGTGGTAATAAGTATCAGTTCTTTAGTGACTCGATGAACAAAGCTGCTGTTAAGCGTTTACAAGTAGAAAGCTTAATACGCCATGGTTTAAAAGAAGATTCCTTCTCAGTCTTCTATCAACCTAAGATTGAAATTTCTACCGGTAAAGTGGCCGGTATGGAAGCCTTAGTGCGTTTCGAAACCCCTAAAAAAGGCATCATTAGCCCAATAACTTTTATCCCTATTTCGGAAGAAACAGGCCAAATAATTGACATTGGCGAAGTGGTTTTAAGAAAGTCATGTTTTGCAACTAAAAAATGGGTTGATGCCGGGCTATTTAGTGGTCGGGTAGCGGTCAATTTATCAGCGGTGCAATTTACCCAGCCTAATTTGGTTGGCATGATTGCTGACATTCTCAAAGAAAGTCAATTACCGGCTAAGTACCTTGAATTAGAAATAACGGAAGGTACGGTAATGGACTCACCCCAAAAAGCCATTGATATTATGTTGCAAATTCGAGCTATGGGTATTCACTTGTCGTTAGATGATTTTGGTACTGGCTACTCATCGCTCGCTTATTTAAAGAAGTTTCCGCTTAATACCTTAAAAATAGATAAAGCTTTTGTTGATGATATTGAAGAGTCTGAGCAAGGACGTAACATGGTTGCTACTATAGTGACAATTGCGCACAACTTAGGCATGCAAGTAGTCGCAGAGGGAGTTGAGACCAATCAACAGCTCAACTTCCTCTCTGGTTTACGCTGTGAGCAATTACAGGGGTATTTATATAGTAAACCCTTACCAGAAAATCACTTTCAGAAATATCTCCTCTCGCACCAAATAACTAACAAATCGACTGATTTTGGCAAAACGTCACGTTAATGTCACTTTGTAAATAAAGTGACTAAACAACGGCACTACCTTTGACAAAGTTTTGACAAAAATACGATCACACTACCCCCCCCCCTTTAAAAGCCTTATTAAGTAAGGCTCTTAATTCTTGGCACACTCTATGCTTTAACATTCATGAAATTAATAAAAACTAATGAAGGAAATATGAATGCTTAGCTCACTTATTTTATCAATGACAATGTCAGTTTCACCATTACCTGTTATAGAAACCAACTCATTAAATATGATTGAAACAGGGCGTAACCTTAATGGTGTTCGCATCAATAATTCAACATCAGATGTTGAATTAACAGGTCGTAATCTTAATGGTGTTCGCATCAATAATTCAAAATCGGATGTTGAATTAACAGGTCGTAATCTTAATGGTGTTCGCATCAATAATTCAAAATCGGATGTTGAATTAACAGGTCGTAATCTTAATGGTGTTCGCATCAATGATTCAAGATCTGATGTGGAATTAACAGGTCGTAATCTAAATGGCGTTCGTATCTAGGGGTCCAAGATGATCAACTTATTTAAAGCTCTATTTGTAACAACTAAAGCAAACCCTATTGCTGCTAGCATTGAAATTAAAGAAATGCCAGCCAGTAAGTGGTGGAAGTAATAATCATTGAACCACTATTATCAATGGTTAGTTTGAAGAAAGGCACTGTTTGCTACAAGGAATGTAGCTGTCTTATTTTATCTAGAGTGATAAAGAAAAATTAATTTTAAAAACTTCTAAGCTTTTAAAATTAGTGTATTAAAGCCAAACATCTTATTCATTTCCATTCGTTTCTTCATACAGAACATTGGCCAAATGAAAGGCCCAAAAACTAATCCTGCACAGGCCCAACGTTTCAAACCTAAACCACTTCGTAATGCCTGGCAGTAAAAGAACATCGAACAAACAACACTGACAACCGCTAAAAATAACAACATAATATTTACCGCTAAACTGACTAAAAGAATGGCTAAAACTTTATAAGCAAAATATAACTAATTTAGAGTATTTATTCAACTTATTTTTAAAGGGTAAAAAGCATAAAAAAAGAGGCATTAAATGGCCTCTTTTTCGTTAAATTGCCACCGAGGTGGCATAACATTGCCTGTTACTGATAATATTTATTACCGGTTTCAGCCATGGTAATTAATGCCTGACAAGGCTTGAATCGTTCGCCTAGTTCAGTGCTCCACAGGTTCAACTTATTAACAATTACCTCTGCACCTAACGTATCGATATAATGGAATGGTCCACCTAAAAATGGTGGGAATCCGATACCGAAGATAGCGCCGATATCACCGTCTCTAGCATTACGAATAATACCTTCATCTAAACACCTAGCAGCTTCATTCAACATCATAAAAACACAGCGCTGGACAAGTTCATCATTTGTTTTTTGATCTTTAATGATGATGTTTAATAATGGATAGACAGATTCATCAACAAGTTTTTTGGTGACTTTTTTACCATTTTTATCTTTATAGAGGTAAAAGCCTTTCTGCACTTTTTTACCTAAACGTTTATCAGCAATAAGTTTATTAAATGCTTCTGGTGCAGCAAATCGCTCGCCTAATTCAGCTTGTAAAATAGGACCAATTTTAGCGCCTATATCAATACCGACTTCATCTAGTAATTGTATCGGTCCGACGGGAAAGCCGAACTTAACCAGTGCTTTATCTAACTTACCAATCGATTCGCCTTCGAGTAATAATAAGGCGGCTTCATTCATATAAGGCGCTAAGATACGATTAACATAGAAACCCGCTTTGTCTTTAACAACTATCGGCGTTTTACCTTGTTTTTTAGCAAAAGCAACTGTCGTTGAAATAGTTTGATCAGAGGTTTTTGAATGTGCAATAATTTCAGCTAACGGCATTTTATCTACCGGAGAAAAATAATGCAGTCCAATGACATTTTCGGGGCGTAAAGCCTTTGCTGCTATTTGTCCGATAGGTAAACTTGAGGTATTACTCGCAAAAATAGTGTCTTCAGCACAAATACTTTCCATGTCATCAACCATTTTTTGCTTTAATGACAAGTCTTCAAAAACAGCTTCTATAACCATATCAACGTTTTTAAAACCGCTATAATCAACACAACCCGTAATTTTAGCCAATTGCTTTTGCATTTCACTTTTCAACATAAAGCGACGTTTAACTTTTTTGTTGAGTATGTCATAACCATATTTCATCGCATGGCTGATACCTTGCGGCGCAATATCTTTAATACGTACATCAACATTCGCTTTAGTTGCACTAACAAAAGCAATACCACCGCCCATTAAGCCACCACCTAAAACACCAATTTGGCTAATCGGCTTAGCATTAACACCTTCGATGCCCTGCTCTTTTTTCATGTCGGTAGTAGCAAAAAATATTTGTCTTAATTGAGCTGATTCTGGTGACATAACAAGTTCACCAAAATGATCAGCTTCAGTTTGGTAACCACTAACCGATGATTTTTCGATACCAATGCGTACACTATCAATAATTTTGAGGGGTGAAGGATAATTGCCTTTGGTTTTAGCTAATACAGATTTAGTCGCCTGATTGAAAATTATTTTACGGCCAACCGCATTACCTTCAAGTGCCTTATCTAAAACACTGATTTTGCGTTGACTCTTTTTAATTTTACTCGCTTTACCTTGCGCCGCTAGCACTAAGTTTTCAGCAGCAGAAATTAAAATACTGTTTGGCACAACATCAACAACCAAGCCCATCTTCAAGGCTTGTTTCGCGCGTAATTGTTTTCCAGTTAGCATCATATCTAATGCTTTTTGAATACCAACCAATTTTGGTAAACGCTGCGTACCACCGCTCCCCGGTAATAAGCCTAACTGTACTTCAGGTAAACCCAAGGCTGTTTTGCCATTATCACTACAAATACGAGCATGACACGCCATAGCAAGTTCAAGTCCGCCGCCTAGGCAAGCACCATTAATAGCAGCAACAACAGGAATTGAGAGGTTTTCAATTTGATCAAAAATCATTTGCCCATTGCGAGAAAGAGCCGTTGCTTCACTCGCACTTTGACAGCTCGCCAGCATATTAATATCTGCGCCAGCAACAAAAGAATCTTTTTTGCCACTGATTAAGACAACACCTTTAATCGTATTGTCATTACGTATTTCTTTTAATACCGTATCAATTTCTTCAGAAAACTCAGCTTTTAAGGTATTCATGGATTCGCCAATCACGTCCATCACTAAATGAGCAATACCATTGTCTTGGCGAATTAATGTAAACGTACTCATATTGTTACTCTCTTGTTTAAGCGCTTCATCGTTTGCTTGAGTGTTATTAGGTGCAGTCATTAGTCAGTCTCCACTATCATTGCAGCGCCTAAACCACCAGCGGCACATGCGGTAGTTAACCCAGTACCTCCACCTCGACGATTTAACTCATTAAGGGTTTGTACAATTAAACGAGTACCTGTTGCTGCAAAAGGATGACCATAAGCTAACGAACCACCCATCACGTTAAATTTAGCCATATCAATATCGCCAATCGCTTTATCTTGACCTAATTGCTCACGGGCAAATTTTGTACTGGCAAACATTTTCATATTAGCAAGCGCTTGTGCTGCAAAGGCTTCATGCATTTCAATTAAATCTAAATCTTTTAATTCCATACCTGCACGCTTAAGTGCTAATGGCGTCGCATAACTTGGCCCCATAAGCATATCTTGCCAAACATCAATGGCAGCAAAAGCATAACTTTTGATATAACCAAGCGGTTTATAACCTAATTCTTTTGCACGCCCTTCACGCATTAAAATAATGGCAGAGGCACCATCTGTTAATGGTGTACTTGTTGCTGCAGTCACTGTGCCGTGTTTTCTATCAAAACAAGGACGTAATTTTTTATAACTGGCAAGTTCTGAGTTCTCACGAATACAGTTATCTTTTTCAATAAAGCTTTTATAAGGTTCACTGTAGGCGGTCATCACCTCACCGGTTAACTTACCTTCTTGCCAACTTTTTGTGGCTAAAGTATGCGAACGGTGCGCTAATTCATCTTGAGCTTCACGAGAGATATTATGGGTTTTTGCCATCTGCTCTGCAGTCTGACCCATCGATATACCCGTAGAGTATTCAGCAACAGCAGGTGGAACAGGCATAATATCTTTTAGGCCCAACTGACGAATAAGTGATATTTTTTGCCCCAAGCTTCTAGCTTTACTCAAATCAAGTAAGATACGTGCAAACTTTTTTGACACGCCAATAGGCGCAACTGATGAAGAATCAGCACCACCAGCGATACCCACATCAACATAACCGGCCATAATAGCTTCTGTTACATTAACCGTTGATTGAAAGCTTGTTGCACAAGCTCTTGAGACACTATAGGCGTCGGTATTTACATTCATGCCAGTACCCAAAACAATTTCGCGGGCAATGTTTGGCGCTTCAGGCATTTGTACCACTTGGCCAAAAACCAATTGATCTATAATAGTAGGGTCAATATCATGCTTTTTTAGCAATTCATTAACGACAATTTTTCCTAAATCTACTGCTGGTACACCATGAAAAGCAGTGGCTTGTTTTGCAAAAGGTGTTCGCAACCCAGCCACTACAGCGATGCGTTCTCCGTTTCGAGTCGTTAAATTCATTTTTGTCATGTTTTACCCTTCCATCGTAATATCTAATTTTATCGTCTTCAAACCAAGAGGTCTGACCACTTATTGATTGCTTTATTCTAACCTCAAATGAAATAAATACAACTCCCAGCTAAAACGTGAGCTATTCATTCAAAAATAAATTGTTAAAAATCATGTCAAATTGTAAAAAATCCTTGTTTTATGGTACCTGAACCTTATATATATACCCTCAGGTTTAACAATAAAAACAAGTAAGTGGTAGTTAGCATGGCAATTGAACATTTTTCATCTTTAAAAGAATACTTATCTCAACAAATTATAGGTCAACACGCCCTTGTTGAAAATTTACTTATTGCATTGCTTGCCAATGGTCACCTAATTGTAGAAGGTCCTCCCGGCTTAGCAAAAACTCGTGCCGTAAATGCATTAGCTGAAGGTATTGAAGCTGATTTTCACCGCGTGCAATTTACCCCTGATTTATTACCTGCTGATTTAACCGGCACAGATATTTATCGCCCTGAAGATGGTACTTTTGTTTTTCAGCCAGGTCCTCTTTTTAGAAATTTAGTACTCGCTGATGAAATCAACCGCGCGCCAGCAAAAGTACAATCCGCTTTATTAGAGGCGATGGCAGAGGGACAAATTACGGTTGGACGCAATACTTATCCTCTTCCTGACTTATTCTTAGTGATGGCAACACAGAATCCTATTGAACAAGAAGGTACTTACCCTCTTCCTGAAGCACAATTGGATCGCTTTTTAATGCACATTGAAATTGATTATCCTGATGCTGTAAGTGAATTAGCTATTTTAAAGCTCAACCGCGGTGAAGCACTTCAACATAACAAAGAAAGTAAAAAACCGGTAAAAGAAATATCGCAAAGTGATATTTTTGCTGCTCGCGACCAAGTGATGGAAATTCATATGGCACCGGCCATTGAAAATTATATTGTTGATTTAATTATGGCGACGCGTACTCCAGAAAAATATGACGACCAATTAAAAAAATGGCTCGCTTATGGCGCAAGTCCCCGAGCAACCATTGCACTTGACCGATGTTCACGTGCTAGAGCTTGGTTACATAACCGTGATTTTGTTAGCCCTGAAGATGTACAAGCCGTATTCCATAATGTATTACGTCACCGCATTTTGCTGACTTACCAAGCTGAAGCTGAAGGTATTAACAGTAATCAACTTCTTGATCACTTACTAAGCTTAGTCGCTGTTGCTTAAATAGCAGCAATTGCTTTAACAACATTAAATAATGAACGATCAATCTTGTAAGTAAATTTATGTGGCTTAATCAAAAAAAAGAAAAAAACCAGCAAGACATTGCAAATCTGCTTAGTAGTGTTTTAAGTAATGGTATTGAATTATCAATCGATGAATTAATTCAATACCAAAACAAAACTAGACTCATTGATCTCGCTGCGCGAAAAAGTCAGCATGGCCAAATGTCAGGTAATTACTTATCTCGTAGTAAAGGGCGAGGTATGGAATTTGACGAAGTGCGTCATTATCAAAATGGTGACGATATACGTGCCATCGATTGGCGGGTAACAGCACGAACAGGTAAAACCCATACTAAAATTTTTCGTGAAGAAGTTGAACGTCCAGTACTCGTAGTAACCGACCTCAGTAATTCAATGTTGTTTGGTAGTCAGTTTTTATTTAAATCAGTACAAGCTGCACACCTAGCGGCATTAGTGACTTGGCATGCTAAAGGCCGAGGCGATAGAGTCGGCGGTATTGTTTTTAATCAGCATAAACATAGTGAATTAAAACCGCGCAGTCGCAAACAAGGTGTGCTTCATTATTTACACAGTTTAGTAGAAACTCATCGGCATACGTTATCTATCGAACAGCAAAAACACCTAGAACATTTGTCTATTGAGCAGCAGCATGATTCTGCCAATGCTGCTTTTGAAGAGAATTGTGCACGACTAAGACAACTTGCTCGCCCAGGAAGTTTGGTTTATTTAATCACCGATGGTAATTATATTAGCCAAGAAACTATCCGCCACTTATCCCATATCAGTCGTCATTGTGAACTAGTTGTCTGTTTGATAAGTGATCCTCTTGAGCACGACTTACCTAATAGTAAACATAAAATGAACGTTACGGTGACCGATGGAAACTCACGACACCAATTATTAATTGGTGATGAAAAGGCAACTGAAAATTATCATCAACAAGCCAATGAACGAGTTCAATTGAAAAAAGACTTATTACTGAAAGCCGGCGCTCGAGTATTGCACTTCTCATCAGGTCAAACTTTAGAGCAACAATTAACTGACGGAGTTGCCTCATGGAAGCGTTGAAAAAACCGTCTGAGCAATTAGCTCAATTAAAAGATATTCACTTACCAGAGCAGGTTCATAATTACCCATTCGCTTATGGCTGGTGGATCTTACTTGCGTCTATATTAATAGCGCTCGTTTTCGTTATTGTAAAATGGCAAAGAAGCCGAAAATTATCTCATGCTAAAAAATTAGCATTATCAAAACTTCAAAGCACCGATAATAATGACGAAATAATCACTTTATTAAAATGGGCTGCATTTCAGTACTTTCCACGAAAGGAAATTGCCTCGTTACATGGTGAGCAATTAAAAGATTTTTTCAAGAATACCTTAGCAGTTAAGCATCAAGAAAGATTTCTAACCTTATCTGAACAGCAGTTTAGTCATAAATATCAAATCACTAAAAACTCAGAAAGTGAAACGTTGAAGGAAGCCGCTCATCTTTGGCTCAGTCAAGCGCTTCCACCGCAGTTACAAAAGCAAAATTCGGTAACAAAACATGAGAATCAATCATGATTAATCTACTACTACCTTGGGTATTGTTAGCGCTGCCAATACCCTTATTAATGTATCTATTGCCAGCAAAGAATCAAAACCAAGCGGCAGCATTAAAGATGCCAATATTAATTCAAAATGCCTCTAGTCAAAGTTTTTCAGCTAAAACTAAAAAGTCGCCACGTATTTTGTTTTTACTGATTTGGAGCTTAATTGTTCTATCTGCCAGTCAACCGCAATGGCTCGGTGAGGCAGTAAATGTACCCACCGAAGGGCGCGAAATGATGATAGCTGTTGATCTGTCTGGCAGTATGCAAGTTGAAGACATGCAAATAAATGGCAGCACCGTTAACCGCCTAGATATGTTAAAAGTGTTATTAGGCGAGTTCATTGAACGTCGCACCGGTGATCGTTTAGGTCTTATTCTCTTTGGTGATGATGCCTATATGCAAACACCAATGACCTTTGATAGAAAAACAGTGCAGCAGATGCTTGATGAAGCCGTATTAGGTTTAGTCGGTAAACAAACCGCAATTGGAGATGCTATTGCCTTGGCAGTAAAACGCTTTGATGCAAAAAAACAATCAAATCGTGTGTTATTACTGTTAACTGATGGTCAAAATACGGCGGGTAAAATAACCCCAGAACAAGCATTAGAACTCGCAGTCGCCAAAAATATTACCATTTATTCAGTAGGCATTGGCGCTGATGTAATGATTCAAGATTCAATTTTTGGTAAACGTCGCATTAACCCATCTAGCGAATTAGATGAAGAGTCATTGCAACAATTGGCTAGCGAAACGGGTGGTTATTATTTTCGAGCCCGTGACAGTAAAGATATGAGTGAGATATATCAATTACTCGATGCACTAGAACCGATAGAGCAAGACCAACAACAAATGCGTCCCCTTACGGCATTATTTTATTGGCCATTATCTACAGCATTATTATTATCATTTTTTTATCTAATTTGGGTGAACCTACCCACTATCACATTAAAAGGAGCGAATAATTAAAATGGCTGACTTTCACTTTATTCGTCCTTGGTGGTTATTAGCTATCATCGCCTTATTTTTTGCATTAAAACTCCTCAAAAAATACCGGTTGAGCCAATCTGGCTGGCAACAATTACTTCCAAAACATTTAGCAAGCGTATTGGTTGATAAGCAAGACAGCCTGCAGAAGTTGTCGCTTACTTTCCCTTTTATCATAGGTTTATTAGCAATTGTTGCTTTAGCTGGGCCTACGTGGAAAAAATTGCCACAACCCGTTTATCAAATAGCACGCGGGTCGGTGTTAATCATGGACATGTCGTATTCTATGTATGCTACTGATATTGCGCCTAATCGATTAACAAGATCGCGATACAAAGCGATTGATTTACTCGAACAATTAAATGAAGGTGGAATAGGCTTAATCGCCTATGCCGGTGATGCTTTTACGATTAGCCCTCTAACAGACGACATTAATAACATTAAATTGTTATTACCATCTTTGTCCCCTGAATTAATGCCAGAACTTGGCAGTAACCCTCTAGCGGCGCTAACACTCGCTCACGATATGCTGGTTAATGCTGGTCATAGTAAAGGTGATATATATTGGTTTACTGATGGTATCGATAATTATGATATACAAGACATCACCGATTGGAGTAGAAGCAATAATCATCGATTGAATATTTTAGGCATAGGCACATCAGCTGGAGCACCAATAAAGCTTAATAATGGTGAACTGATGAAAAATAACAGTGGTTCTATTATCGTCCCTAAATTATCAATATCGGCCTTAAAAGGCGCAGCAAAAAGAGGCAGTGGTTATTATGCAACACTTGCTAACAATAATAGTGATATTGAAGCGTTACTTCGACAACCCAGTGATGTTGAAGATCAACAACAAAAAGAATCTTCAAATACGGGTGATCAATGGCAAGAAGCTGGTCCCTATCTATTATTTTTTGTCTTAGCCTTGTTATTACCCTACTTTCGTCGAGGCCGTTTATTAGCGATAGTGCCATTAATATTATTAATGGCACCCGTTGATAAAAGCTATGCGCAAAGCACAACATTACCAAGCACAATAAAACCCAATGCAGTGCTAACAAAAGAATCAGTACCAGATAAACAGGTAACTGATAATTTTTGGAAAAATTTATGGCAAACCAAAGACCAACAAGGACAACAACAGTTCAACAATGAAGCTTTTGAGCAGGCCGCAACTAGTTTTGAGGATTCATTTTGGCAGGGGAGCTCTTATTATCGCTCAGGAAATTACGAGCAAGCATTAAAGGCATTCCAACGCCAAGACACTGCGGAAGCTCTGTATAACCAAGGTAATTCTCTAGCGCAATTAAAACGTATTGATGAAGCAATTAAAGCGTATGAACAAGCGTTATTAAAAGATCCGCAGCATCAAGATGCAAAAGCCAATAAAGCTTACCTTGAAGAGTTAAAAAAACAACAAGAGCAGCAACAAGAAAACCAAGAACAGAACAACGAAGAAAACAACGACAAAAATCAAGAGCAGCAAGAACAAAACAAGCAAGAAAATCAGG
>NZ_JACGVZ010000007.1:0-166763 GCF_014077465.1 Colwellia sp. BRX10-4 | reverse complement strand
TCATGTTCATCATGGTCTTCTTCTGCAGTCGCATAGCCTGGGATCTTATAATCATTAGATTCACGCCAAAACGCATCAAGATGCACAGCTAAACTTTTGTACCCTGTGTTTATATTGAGTGTCGCTTCATTTTCATCTGCAACATCATTATGCTTTAGTAAATAATCGACCTGATTATCAGTATTTGTAGGTACTCTATTATCAACGACATTCACCACGCCACCTATCGCACCACTGCCATAAAAAAGCGTTGACGGACCACGTAGTACTTCTACCTGTTGAGCGGTACCAGCGTCGGCTGCAACCGCGTGGTCTGGTCCGACGCGAGACGCATCTCCTACGTCTAAACCATTTTGTGTGATTAACACTCTTGGTCCGTCCATACCACGAATAATAGGACTACTTGCTACTGGGCCAAAATAACTTGAATGTACACCCACTTCATTTTTTAGTGTTTCACCTAATGTAGATGCTTGCTTTAAACGCAGCTCGTCACCAGAAATAACACTTACTGGCAAGGCCGACTCAATACTCGATGAATGCAAAGGTGTCGCATAAACATCAACCACTTCCATGACCGTAGCACTGAGTGAAATTGTCACCTCGGTCATGTCTTGATCGGTAATGGTGAAATACTCGTTGATATGACTAAAGTTTTTAGCGCTAACATGAAGTTCTACTTTACCAACACCAATATCATTAAAAGTAAATTGGCCTTTTTCGTCAGTAACTGCTTTATATTTGGTATTAACCAAAGAAACTTTAGCTTTCGCAATTCTGTTGCCATCGGCATCAAATACTACGCCTGAAAATTTTTGAGCATGGCTGGCAGCGCCGACCATTAATAATGATAAAGCACACAAAGGCGCAATTTTATTGATATAAATTGATTTCATTTTTTTTCCAATAGATAGATCTAAAGAAGATTAGCGATTAAGCTAATTTTCTAAAATTTTTATTTTTGAACTGCATTAATTATTATCTATTGAACAGGGGGGGCACGTAATTGTGGTATCAAATAAAACGGCGTGTAACGATTAACTATAATTAACGTTTGCGTGGATTGTTGATAATTACTGACGTTAACCAGTTTTAAGGTGATATTATTCTTTGGTGTGTCAATGTTATGCTGACACAGTTTACACTGCTGTAATTCAACATTATCAGGTATCAATTCACCATGAGAACTATGACTAAGCGTGGCGCACAGAAATGCAGACATGATCAATAAACTTATTATTGATTGCCGACTCTGTGAAAAAAACTGTGTAAATAGAAAGTAATTACTACGCATATGTTGTTACATTATAACAATTAGAACTGTTTTTCAATCCCTGTTAATAAAAATAGCGATTGTTATTACTTTTATAATGTTTTGCCAAAATATTCCTCTTAGTAGCTAGCGCAAAAAAAAAGTCATCAGCCATTTATTTCTAAATAGCGGATGACTTTCTTAAAAGTAATTTATTCAGAAATGAACTACTGAGTGCCACCAATTGTCATTTCATTGATTTTCAAAGTAGGTTGGCCAACACCTACCGGAATACTTTGTCCATCTTTTCCACAAACACCAACGCCAGCGTCAAGTTTCAGGTCGTTACCGACCATGCTGACATTTTTCATCGCTTCAGGACCACTACCAATTAACGTAGCGCCTTTTATTGGCGAAGTAATCTCACCGTTTTCAATAAGGTAAGCTTCAGAGCTGGTGAAAACAAATTTTCCAGAGGTAATATCAACTTGACCACCAGCAAAATGTGGCGCGTAAATGCCTTTTTTCACTGACTTAATAATATCTTTTGGATCATGTTCACCCGCAAGCATATAAGTATTAGTCATTCTAGGCATAGGTAAATGTGCATAAGATTCACGGCGCCCATTACCGGTAGGTGCTACACCCATCAGCTTAGCGTTATGCTTATCTTGCATATAACCTTTCAAAATACCTTTTTCAATCAGTACATTGTATTGTCCTGGCGTTCCTTCATCATCTATTGAAATTGAACCACGGCGATTAGGGATTGTGCCATCATCAACAATAGTGCATAAATCAGAAGTCACCTTTTGACCAATTTTACCTGAAAATGCTGACGAACCTTTACGGTTAAAATCACCTTCTAAACCATGACCAACGGCTTCATGCAATAGCACGCCCGGCCAACCTGAACCAAGTACAACAGGTAACATGCCAGCTGGAGATTCTATTGCCACCACATTGACTAAAGCTTGACGAACCGCTTCTTCGGCATAAGCTAAATAACGTGCTTTACCATTTTCAAGTTCAAAGAAATAACTATAATCAGTTCGAGCACCGCCGCCAGCACTGCCACGTTCACGTTTACCATTATCTTCAACTAATACTGAGCAATTTAAGCGAACCAGTGGTCGTATATCAGTAGCAAAAGTACCATCGCTAGCAGCCACTAATATTTTTTCATAAACACCTGACAAACTAACAATAACCTGCTGAACACGCTTATCAACTGAACGAGCATGGGCTTCAATTTCATGCATTAAGGTGATTTTTTGCTCTTGCGCTAGACTGCCTAACGGATCAGTGGCTTGATAAACTGATTTCACCGTTTGATTTTTAAAAGCAAGTACACGACCATTTTGGTCGGCATTTGCAATACCTTTAGCGGCATCAGCTGCTTTTTTTAACGCGAGGGGAGAAATATCATCAGAGTAAGCAAAACCAGTTTTTTCGCCTGATATTGCTCGCACACCAACACCACGTTCAATATTATATGAACCTTCTTTGACAATGCCATCTTCTAGCATCCATGACTCATGACAGCTCGACTGAAAGTATAAGTCGGCTAAATCAATGTTTCGTTGATATATATTGTTTAACGTTTGATCTAAAAGATCTCGGTCAATTTGGCTATCGGCTAAAAGTTCGCGTTCAACACTATTCATATTTTTCACTTATCGTATTAATTTATTTAATTTGGGCGTTTTAATGTGCTTTCAAATTGATTATGTTCAGTAACAGGCATTGCTGCTCTTACTCTGTCTAGTTCGTCACGGGAAAATTCAACACTAATACTACCAATACCTTGCTCTATACAGCTAAGTATTTCTCCCCAAGGACTGATAATCATACTGTGTCCCCATGTTTCTCTACCATTAAGATGCGTACCATGTTGGGCTGCAGCTACAATATATACTTGATTTTCAATGGCACGTGCTTGTAATAATGTTTGCCAATGTGCTTGACCGGTTATCACAGTAAAGGCGCTTGGTACCGTAATAATATCAGCACCTAACAAGCGAAGTTGGCGATAAAGTTCAGGAAATCTCAAGTCATAACAAATTGTTAAGCCAATATTCACAGTTGCAGCTTGCCAACAACAAATTTTATCACCTGCTTGAGTATAGCGAGATTCACGATAACTTTTTTCGTTATCTTCAACATTAGCGTCGAATAAATGAATTTTATCGTACTGTATTAACTCATGACCTTGCGGTGAAAAAATACAACTACTGTTAGTAAACTTATCTTCAATTTTAGCTGAGGTTACTAGTGGAATACTACCAGCAACCAAAAGCACCTGATATTTTTTGGCTAACGTTGCCAGCTTATCTTTTAATGATCGTTTAGATACTGCTAATTGCTCAGCGTCTTTTCCTCCAAAGAACAAACAACACTCAGGTAAAACAACAATATGTTCATCACTCGAAGTAACTGGCGATAATCGGGCTAATTCAGCTTCAATACTCACTAGGTTTTCTTCAACATTCGGTACAGAGCATAGTTGTATTGCCGTAAGTCTAACCATCTAGGTTTATTTCCTTGTGATCTTTTATACCCTCTGTTTTATTTACTGGCGTCACAGGGGTGATATTGTTCTGATCAGGAATGCTATCAATAACTTCAGGAGGTGTTGAACGGCCAACTTTTATATTTTGGGTTTTTTTATCAACTACTTTTACTACGGGTAAATCAATTGGCCCGGTAACTTCCATTTTATATTCTGAAACAACTTGCGAGGTAATAACACCATCAAGAGCCAAAGCACCAATAAAGGTCAATGGGTTTAATGTCGCTATCCAGGCAATGGCCGGTAGGCTTGAGGTTAAATTGGGCTTATAAGACATTTTATAATCGAGTACTTGGTCATTTAAGTTGGTATTACCTTTTATAGACAAGTCGCCTGCCGCACCTTTCATAAAAGTGTTATCGGTATAAACAATGCCATTTTTGACCTCAAAATCTCCTTTAATGGAATCATAGAACATACCATCACTAAAAATATCTCGAAAATCAAACTTCAATTTACGCACTAAGGACTGCAAACTGAGTAGTGAGAATGCTCGGGCTTGATCAGGTACTTCAGCTAAATATCCGTCTGAAAGTTTAACTTGGCTTGTACCGTTAAAGCTTTCTATCGCGAAATCTAAAGGGCTACCTGTCCAGTTGAAATTATAGTACAAGTCCAATTCACTATCTTTTATCGTTGAAGGATAACCTAATTTCTCGACTTCTTGATCAACATTTTTCGCTTTCAATTGACCTATAACAGTGGTTTGAGACTCATCGGCATTATGTTGCCAATTGGCATCAAAACTTAACTGTGTTTTCCCCCGTGTAGCCGTAAATTTTTTGATGGTTAACGTATCAACAGCAGACCGTTCAATAGAAAAATCAACTTCACCAAAATCAAACTTTCCATAGCTACAACTCGAACATTTTCCGCGAATAGGCGGAATATTAGCAAAAATAACATCGTTACTTATCGGTTCTTCTGATGGTTCCTCAACAAGACTTTCATTAACAAGTTCATCATCTGCCGTTAAGTGAATAAAATCAGCATTAAGCTCTATCCCTTGTTGATGCCAATCAGGATAAAACTTAGCTTTGGTTCGTGTTTCTTTGGCTTGCAATTCAAGTAACCACCATTGCACTTCATCGTTAAGATTAAAAGAGACGTCAGTTAATTCTTGTCCTAATACATTAAGCTTTTCAACCTTGCCCCTAATACGTTTAGGCGCACTTAACAGGGTAACATTATCTGCAGTTGTATTTACCGATGCTTGTTCTATGCCATCAAGAATATCAAAAATTAACGGTTGCCACTCGGTTACTGAGGCGGTAGATAAGTTTGTCGTGATATGAAAGCCTTCCGTTGGTAATAACATATGTTCATTACCTAAGACTAAATGTGCTTTAGTAAATTGCACTTTACTATGATTTAACTCACCATAAAAATTCAGCTCATCACCGATTTGTGCGTAAAGTACGGATGAATTTTCCTCTCCAGAAACTTTTACCGTAACATTAAGTACATCATCGGCTATTTTTTTATAAGGAGCAGGTAATGAAAGTGCTATATTTTCTAAAGTAGAGTCCAGTAAGAGTTCATAACTAAAACCAGCTTGATGGTGCATCTTTAGCGTTAAATCACCTTGCCACGCTAACAGACCCTGACCATATTTTTCAAGTAATTCTGGCAGCTCTTTTTTCCAAGCAGTTTCTGGCCACTGCGCTTGTAGGTTAATCAATGTTTGGTAATATTTACGGTTAGTATCCTGAGCTTCTACTTTCAGTGCTAAGGGCATTTTTCGCCAATTTAATGTCAGTCCTTGCGTCTTTATTACATCATTTTCGTAGCTCAATTCACCATTCACTTCTGTAAAGTTCATGGCAGGTGCTTGCAATACTATTTTATTATTCTTGAACTCAACTTTGCCACTTGCCACAGCACTATCAAGGTCATTCAAAGGTAAATTTAGTGCAAAGCTACCTGAAATATTTTCTGATACTTGTAGCTGGTTTAGTGTTTCTCCAACCGTGTCGGCCAACGGACTCTTGTTCATTAAGTCACTTACTGCATTGGCTTGGGTATTTTTAAAATTCGCGGCAACCGTTAATATTTGTTGGCCAGCTAAATCATCAATAGCAACCTTAACACCGGTAACGTCTATACCAGTAAGCTCGCCACCTCGCCCCGTAATTAGCATGCTGTTGTTAGTGAAATTTAAGTTAGCATCAAAATCATTAATCACTGGCCAACTTGGATCGAACTGAAATTGACTCTTGACCAATTCTGCATTAACAACAAACACACCGCTATTATCTTCAAATGGAAATTTATCGAGTGGCCCATTAAAAAGCACTTGAGCTTGTGCGAATTCCCCGTCAATGATGGCTAAGTTTAAGTAATCGACAAGCTCCTGCCCCATCAGTAGATGTGGGTAAAAATAGTTTGCGAGCTTAGCGTCACCTTGATGCACATTAGCGAGTAATGCCATCGTGATCGTTTCATCTTCCAGCGCTTTAATTTCTACATCGGCGGTAGCATGAAGTTGTTCTGATATCATTTCGATTTGCTGAACTTTCACCAATAGTTCAGCATGATTAAAGTCGACATTAACTCGTGCAGCAATCGATTGGTATGGAATGGGATAAAGAAAGTGTTGGTCAAAATCTAGCTCTCCATTTTCAGCTAACAATTTAACCTGCAAGTTTTTTTGAGTGAAGGTAAGTTCACCACTGACATTTTCAACGCCGGGGATCCCTTGACTAAACGAAGAGGTAACATCGGAAAATTGCGCTACGGCTTTAATATCATCGTCATTATTGAGTAGATAAACGTCGGTTATCTGGCCAACTGGAGCAAGGTTATTTAATAATGTTTCACTCTCTGGGTGACCAGAAAAAAGTGGATAAAGGTCAGCTAAACCAAACAATTCTAATGAAGAGATATACGTGAGTAAGCCATTGGCTGTTCTTTTTGTACTGATGGTTAAAGGCTGCCAAGCCTTATTATTGGTGTAGAACTGTAATGGTGTGGTCGTAGTGCTTATGTTTTTAGCATCGTCAAAATTTTCAACCAAGATATTACCTTCGTCGATGCGAATACTGTGTAATTCATCTTTAAAAAGCCAGCTCACTTCATTATCGCCTAATGCGATTTGTAACCTGTTGGCTTTGCCTTTGTTTAAGGTATACCAAGCACTAAAATTAACCGATGAATAAGTTTTGTTATTTTCGATAGCAAAAACAGTATCTAGCCAAGGAGTTACATTAAGCTTATTTGCTTCAAGATATAGTTGACCACTTAAATCGCGAAGATCTTGTCCAGATGCATCAAGATTAAATTTAATATTATTAGATGTTAACCCGTCAATAAGCATACTACCCGTAGCTCGGTGATGATTGCCATTATTTACCCAAGCAAGTTGGTCGACCACAAAAGTTCGTGTTTTTGACTCATCTTGCAGGGTAATATTGCTATTTATTAATGAAAAGCGATTAATTTGCTGAAACAATACATCGCTGATGGTAGCAATAACGGTACTATCTTCCGCGCTTTGATCTTTTGCCGTTAATAGTGCTTTATCAAAAAAAACTTGCACACCTGCTAAGGTTATATCTTGAGAAATCAATTTTTGATGGCGTAAGCTTCCCCAGAAATCAACAGTCAATTCCATACGAGCCACAAATATATTAACGGTTTGAGTATCTAGCACATTAACTTTTTCAACAACTATCGTTGGCCCGTCAACCTCCCACTCCATGCTCAACGAGCCTATGGTTACATTGCTATCATAAGTTTCATTGAGATAATATTGTAAGTCTTGATGAAAATTATGTGCGTAGGGCAAAGATAAACGAAACGCACTGATCAGTACCGCAAAAAGCACCAACAAAATTGCCAATACTTTATACAGTCGATTTAACCAACGATTCGAAAAAGCTGAAATACTCATAAAATGAATTTACTACACACTTAATTATCTTAATTTTTAACTTACGGTGATTGATTTATTTACCGTTAAATCATGTTTGAAGCCATCATACTAAATTGCCTACACGGATGTAGGGACTTAGGTTTAGTCTGGAACTATAAACCTAAGTTTAAGTAACAATAAGACCCTAATGGCCTTTATTGATAGTTTTTAATTACATCATAATCACATCAAACTGCTCTTGATTATACATGGTTTCTGTCTGAACTTTAATTTGCTTACCGATGAAGACTTCTAACTCAGCAAGGTGATGATATTCATCATTAATTAGTGATTCACTCACTGCAGAAGAAGCATAAACAGTGAATTTATCTGAATCATAGGCGCGATTTACTCGTACTATTTCACGCAAAATTTCAAAACAAACGGTTTCAACAGTTTTTAAATGCCCTCGACCTGAACACACTGAACATTCGCCACACAATATATGTTCTAAACTCTCTCGGGTACGTTTGCGGGTCATTTCTACTAAGCCGAGCTTAGAAAACTTACTAATACTGTATTTAACATTATCTTTCGCCATCGCAACATCTAAACTGTGTAACACACGTTTTTGGTGCTCGGCACTGTTCATGTCAATAAAATCGACAATAATGATGCCACCTAGATTTCTCAGTCTCAACTGTCGAGCAATGACTTGTGTGGCTTCTGAATTAGTATTAAAAATAGTTTCTTCTAGATTACGATGGCCGACAAATCCACCGGTATTTATATCAATCGTGGTCATCGCTTCGGTTTGATCAATAATTAAGTAACCACCCGACTTCAATTCAATTCTTCTATGCAACGCTCTTTGTATCTCATTTTCGACATCAAACAAGTCAAAGATTGGTCGCTCCCCTGGGTAATTCTCTAAAAAAGGGGTTAAATTAGGGACAAATTCTTCGGTAAATTCCCGCAACTGCTCAAAAGTCAGTTTTGAATCGATACGAATTCGTTCAAGATCAATACCAACAAAATCACGGAGTACACGAAATGCTAATGAAAGATCTTGATAGATAGGCGCTTTCATTTGCTTTCTTTTTTTACGGTCTTGCACTTTTTTCCAGACACGACGTAAAAATTCAGCATCATGTTTTAATTCTTTTTCATCAGCACCTTCAGCAGCCGTTCGAACAATAAAGCCGTGTTCTTCACTACAATATGGTGTAATAATATCTTTGAGACGATTGCGCTCTTTTGAAGATTCAATACGTTGTGATATGCCCGCATGATTAGCATTTGGCATTAACACCAGATATCGAGCGGCTACGGTAATATCTGTGGTTAAGCGCGCTCCTTTGGTGCCCAGTGGATCTTTAATGACCTGAACCACAATTTGTTGGCCTTCATGCACTAACGCTCTAATGTCAGGTACGTGGTCAGCGGGCAAATCGTCATTACTAATAATGAGTTTAGTGTTGATGTCTGAAGCATGTAAGAACGCGGCTTTTTCTAAATTAATATCAATAAAGGCTGCTTGCATACCCGGTAAAACCCGAATAACTTTACCTAGATAAATATTGCCAACCAAACCACGACGAGATTCACGTTCAACATGAACTTCTTGCAATACGCCATTTTCTATTAGCGCAACTCGAGTTTCACTTGGGGTTACATTAATCAGTAATTCACCGCTCATAAAATTTCTCCGTCGCTGAGGGGGCTTGCTTGGTCTTGAACAGGGGTAGGTAAACCTAACTCAGCCAATAATTTTGCTGTTTCATATAAAGGTAAACCGACTACAGCAGAATAACTACCTTTAATTTGTGTCACAAATTGTCCACCAATACCTTGAATACCGTACGAGCCTGCTTTATCTTGAGGTTCGCCGGTATGCCAGTAGCGCTTAATTTCTTCAACAGACAATTTTTTAAAGGTAACATCCGTAGAAATAACCGCGGATAATATTTGTTTGTTTTTTACAACGGCAATGGCGGTCAGTACTTGGTGAGTGTTGTTTGATAACATTAGCAGTTGTTGACAGCATGCTGCAATATTCTCCGGTTTACCAAGAATATGATTGTCAAAAATAACGCTAGTATCAGAACCGAGCACGACACTACCTGCTACTTGATTTTTTGAGACTACCGTCGCTTTTTCAATCGCCAAACGTAACACATAATCGCTTGGTGATTCATTGTCGATGATGCTTTCATCGATATCGGCAGAAATAGTTTGAAATTGATAACCCAGTTGGCTAAGTAATTCTTTTCTTCGTGGTGACTGTGACGCTAAAATTAAAACGGACTTCATAGAAAAATTACTCAGTTAACGGGTCAATAACAGGGGTTAAGTAATACGAAAGTGACGACGTACTTTTCTTAATAATAAAAACGCCCAAGGCCACAGTACAATCGTTGTGATCACCGGATATAAATAACTAGGTAGGAACACAGCATCAGTTAAAAACCGTTGCATCCAAAAAACAATTAAATGGTATAACGCCGATAAAACACCAACAATGAGTGATTGTTGCCAAACAGAGAAATTTCTAATTTTTTGAAAGTTGCCCGCGATAATATAAACAGCAAGAGCCATCGCCATCGTGTGCACACCGAGAATAGACCCCAGTAAAACATCGAGTAATAAGCCAACAAAACCAGCGGTTATAACATTAACACGCGCGGGTAAGGCTAAGCACCAGTATACTAATACCACTAACACCCAGTCTGGACGAAAAACATCAATACTTTGGGGTAATGGCATAATACTGGCGATTAAAGCGATAACCGTCGTAAAAATAATAATCAAAAGGTTACGTATCGACATTATTTAGTCCTGTACTATCTTCACTTTTTTTATTATCAGGTACGTTTGGTGTTACTACTTTTTGCGAAGGTGCAAAAATTTCTGATGCTTTTTCAGGCCACAGCAACAATAAATAGCGTAATCGATCAATTTTAGCGACTGGCTGACTTTGTACTAAAGCAAAAGCATTTGCATCATTCTGTGAAACTTTGGTCACTCGCGCAACAGGATACCCTTCAGGGTACTTATCGCCAAGACCTGAAGTTACTAATAAATCACCCGTGCGAACATCGGTGCTGTGTTGCACAAAATTATGGGTTAATCTGTCTATTTGCCCTGTTCCTGAAGCGACTAAACGCACACCATTTCGACTAACTCTAACAGGTACGGCATGGGTAACATCAGTAATTAAAATTACCCGACTACTATTAATACCCACATGTAATATTTGCCCAACAATACCTTCATCGTCAATAACCGGTTGACCTTCAAAGACACCATCATCACTGCCACGATTAATAACGACTTGCTGACTATAAGGATCAGAGTCGACTGATATTATTTCAGCGACCATTTTCTTTACTTCACCACGTATCGGCGAAGCCAGTAATAAACGCAACCGCGCATTTTCTTTCTTGATAATTTCAAGTTCTAATAGTTGTTGATGAAAACGCAATTCTTCAACTTTATATTGCTGGTTGTCACTGAGTAGTTGTCGCCGCGTAACAATATTTTCGGCAGCCCAAGTCATGACTTGCTTAGGAGTCGTCGCTAAATACTGTAAGGGGCTGACCAGAGACTGTAAATAACCCCGAATATTTTCAAAGCTATTCATTTTGTGATCGAAGAAAATTAAAGACACAGAACAAAACAGCACCAACAAGAGTCGGTGCTGAGGGGAAGGGCCATGTTTAAATATTGGATTCATATAAACCTAAAATTTATTTAGGGAATGGTCATCGTTAAGCTACATAGGTAAATTTAAGTAATAGATACAAGATGAGATTAATCAATAAGTACTTCTAATAGCTAAATTTACCCTACAACGACAGACGGAAGTGTTACTTACTCATAAGAGAATAAATCGCCACCGTGCATATCAATCATCTCAAGCGCTTTACCACCACCAAGAGCCACACACGTAAGTGGATCATCAGCAACGACAACAGGAATGCCCGTTTCTTCCATTAATAAACGATCCAAGTCACGTAATAATGCACCACCACCTGTAAGTACCATACCACGCTCTGAAATGTCAGAAGCTAGTTCTGGTGGCGCTTGCTCTAAAGCAACCATAATAGCACTAACAATACCGGTTAGTGGTTCTTGTAGTGCTTCTAATATTTCATTGCTGTTCAACGTAAAACTGCGAGGAACACCTTCTGCTAAATTACGGCCACGTACTTCAATTTCTAGTACTTCTTCACCTGGATAGGCTGAACCAATTTCATGTTTAATACGCTCAGCAGTTGCTTCGCCGATCAAACTACCAAAGTTACGGCGTACATAATTAATAATAGCATCATCAAATTTATCACCACCGATACGTACAGAAGAAGAATAGACTACACCGTTCAATGAAATAATACCAACCTCGGTGGTACCACCACCAATATCGACGACCATTGAACCTGTTGCTTCTGAAACAGGCATACCTGCTCCGATAGCAGCAGCCATTGGCTCGTCAATAAGATAAACCTCACGAGCACCCGCACCAAGTGCTGATTCACGTATCGCACGACGTTCTACTTGAGTTGAGCCACAAGGAACACAAACGAGCACACGAGGGCTTGGACGCAAGAAATTATTACTATGAACTTGCTTAATAAAGTATTGCAGCATTTTCTCAGTAACAAAAAAGTTAGCGATAACACCATCTTTCATTGGGCGAATAGCTTCAATATTACCTGGCGTTCTGCCTAGCATTTGTTTTGCAGCAGAACCTACTGCGGCAACACTTTTTGAACCACCAGAGCGGTCTTGGCGAATAGCAACTACCGAAGGCTCATTCAAAACGATGCCTTGGTCTTTTACATAAATAAGAGTGTTCGCCGTTCCTAAATCTATTGATAAATCATTAGAAAACATGCCGCGTAATTTTTTAAACATAAGATCAAAATATCCTAAAATGTTATGAAGGAGAATAATCCCCTTTTGCTCTCAACAAAACCTTGAATTAATCAAATAGCATTTAGTTAAGTGTATTAAAAATATATTGGCTAATCATACCTGAGTGTTTCAATATTGTGTTATTTGAATCATCAAAAATATCAAAAATAATAACTTTTTTATCAATTTTTTACTGTGCAGGTCATAATCAAGTGAATTGTTAGGTAAAAATCACTAATTACCAATTTCTCGCCATGAAATAATTCGGTCATTACCCCGATACACACCGAATGTGGCTGTTGCATTTGCATTTTCATCATGCAAATTACTCACGTTACCTGACCAGTTATATTTCAACCATGTTGGAGTAGTGTACTTAATATCAATAGCCCCTTGTTTATCACCGCTAAGCAGGTAAATATTTTGAAATTGACCGCCAGTAAAACTGCCCACATTGCCACTAATTAAAAGATCACTAATGATTATGTCATTTGTGGGGTTAGTAAAAGACCAATGAGAACCAACATTTGTGATTACTGAAGAATCATCATCCGAATTACGTTGAAAATTACCAGAGGTATTAAGAAATTCAACTTCAAAAGACTGAATTAATGCTGATGTTTCAGGGCCAAAACTGTTTGCGAGTACTAAGCGGCCAAAACGCTGAAAGCCTCCTGTTGGTTGTATAATTAACGGAAGAGTTGTATTAACATTTATACCCACACTATCAGAATCAATAATGCTATTAATGAGTATATCGTAGCTCACCGTAAACTCAGATACTTCTGAATTACTATCTTTAGTATAGGTAAATGTATCCGAAGGAGAGAAGCTATAATGCATTACGCCATTTGACAATTTGATCAAATCACCCGTTGATGTTGTAGCTTCTACAACCATTTTAGTCGCATTATCAATACCATTAACTACAGTATCTGCTAATGGGAATGTTCTGGTAATATTAGCCGCTATTAATTTTTGAAATGATGTTTCCGTATAATTTTGTGTTTTAACCCCTGAAGCATTTTGTGCTGTAATGGTTAATAAAGGAACATTAAAATAACCAAATGGCTGACCAATATACGTAAAATCTGTAGCGCCAGCGTTTTCAAATGAGTTGTCAGTAACAGTTACATCAAAGTAACTTGGGTAAAAACGACCAACATCAAGAAAGCTCAAAGCATTTATGGTACTTCCCAGATAATTATTATCTTTTATATTAACACTGATGATACCAACTTCATCGTAACTGGCGAGGAACTCTTTCTCTGTAGTATTTATGGTTTGCCAGTTTTCATCCGTTGAATTTGAAGCATTGATTACAGTTACATCATTAGTTAAATCAACACCAACAGTTAAATCACCCAAAACAGAAGTGCCTGATGAAGGTAAAATGTGCCTAACATCTAAGGCTACGGCGCTCGATGATTGAGGTATGTAGTTAGGTGTTTCGGTGTTGTCACTGCATTGCCCACTATAATTAAATTTAAAACCTTCTGCTGCAACCTGTTTTGGATTACCGTCAGGCGTCACATTATTTAAAAGTACGTCATCTAATTTATACGCCGTTAAAACAATTTTTGATGGAATGAAATCTTTACTAATAGTAGCACTAGACACTCCCGATGAAACCTTCTCACTGAGCGTAAATGTCAAGGTGCCAGCATCAGCGTACTCGACAGGTAGCGTCGCTTCACCCGCTGCATCAAAGATAATACTGCGTGTTTGACTCTGTCCTGATGTAGCCATGTTGGCATTGCTAATTAAGGGTAGTTTTGTTCCAAAAGTGGGATTTGAATAACTAAAACTAACATCTAAATCTTGGCTACCAGTAAAAGCAGGTGCACAGCTAACGCCTGAATCACTTAACTTAACCGCTTTAATTTCAAAATTAACACTCTCACAAGACGAAACATCAGATCCTGAGTTCACATCGAGTAAAAAACCTGCATTAGCAAAGCTTATGCCACAACTTGTATTACTACCATTATTGCAGGTATAAGTCTGATCTGAACTTAGCGTAATGGTTTCTTCAACTAAGTGATTAAAGCTAGTGCTTGTTTCACCTATAACAGTAACAGTTTGCTTTAGCTCGCCACCAGCAAATATTTGCACCTCGGTTGGCGTATCAATTGTTGCAGTACAAGCTTCATCGGCACATGCTTTTAGGGTCAATGGCTCCACTAAACAGGTTAAACCTTGAGCATCATGATTTATTTCGAAATGATGAATGGTGTCACAGGGGGGAGTGTCAGCATAAATAGCATTGACTTGAATTTGCGTAAGAACATGACTAAATAAGTGTATTTCATCTATTGAACCATCTGCTGAGCCGCCAAGCTCGGACTCAGTTGTGCTGTTATTATCACCAAAGTACAATGTATCTAGGTTTACATTTAACCCTTGTGTTAGTGTGTTTTCCATATAAAGAGGGGCAGTATTACTTACCCCATTAACATAAATCTTAATATCATCACTCTTTGCATTCCAAGTAACCACAATATGTACCCAAGTATTGGCAGCAATTGAAGATTGATCTGTGTATCGTCCTGTCCTATTTCCATTAGGCTCTGAAGCTTCAAACGCTAAGTAACCTCCAGGCCAAATATACATCGAAAACTGCGCATTAGAGCTGGTTGATGCGTCAAATAATACTTTTGCAGAAGAAGGTCCATCCCATTCGTCATTACTTCGATACCAAAAAGCTATACTACCTTGATCACCTAATGTATTGACATCAACACCCGTATCTATAGCATCACGTGTAGCCAGATTATTATTATCTGGTATATCAACGGCTTGACATGAAATAGGATTAAGGAGCGTTGATGATATATTCCCTAAAGGGCTCGCATGAAAATTACTCCCAGAGCTATCTAATATTGAATTGCTACCGCTCCAAGTACTTTCTTCTAAATTATATTTTGCGATGGGCTCAACATTACAACTTACCGCATCACGGCTTGTACCATCATAATTATTGTTAGCCAATTCATTGGTATATAAACTCGTTATTTCAGTGGATGAAAGTACTTGGTCATAAATCTTAAATTCATCCATTAGACCTTCAAAGCTTTGTGCTGGATTAAATGAACCTCCAAAACTATCTTGCTCCTGTCCTATAACTATCGCATTTGACGAGGGTACCGATAATTGCCCGCTGCCAACCCCAGTATCACAATTTTGAAATTGATTATCTACGTACAAACAGACTTGGTCACTGGTACGTGTTACCAAAATATGGTGCCACATACTGTCAGTGATGGTTATGTTGCCTTCTAATATTGTACTTACATCCTGCACCTTTACATATACATCACTTTCTTTACTTAGGTATACCTCGAACTCATCATCATCTGTACTACTTCCTAATGCATGAAATATTGCTTGTTGGCTATAGCCATTAGCAACATTGACCCACACAGATAACGTTAAATCATTAAGGCCGTCAATAACACCGCTAGGTAATGTTAACCAATCCTCATAGCTTGGCGCTGAAAGATCAAGCGAATAATTTATTTGTGCTTCAACTGCTGATTCATATATGCCATTGATACCCGCATTATAGTTTCCGGTTTGATCTATAACTTCAGATCCTGAACCCGTATATGTACATTCATCAAAACGATAATCAACAATGGGTTGAGCTGCCTCAACTTCACAAATATCACCAAAATCAGCGTTAAAAACGTTACCGTCATAAGTTAATGTCGAGTTGCTACCAAGGTTGACTTTTTCCCCTGATGCAACACCGAACAAATAACTTGCAGAAATAAAGGTTATATTTTTAGCGTAAAGAGCACCCGAGAATGTAGAACTACTGCCAAAGGTTACATTACCATCCACATACATAACCAATTTACTCGTATCACCTGTTTGATTGACAGCATTAGAATTAATAATAACAGGTGACGTAAAGTTGATATTTGAATCTATAATTACTTTAGCTGTGCCTGCACCTACCACATTTATTTGAGCCTGAGAACCAACCGAAAAGCTTCTAATATAATAGGTTTTCCCAGCAGATAAGTTTAGAGTATTATTATAGCCAACAGCGAGTTGTTCAAAAAAATATACGTCATGATTATCACTAAAATTTAACGTTGCATCACTAGAGGAAGATACTTGATTATAGTTGTTAACACTTGTTGTTCCAAAAGTCGTTATTTGGGAACCAGGAGGATTGTAATTAACAGAACCACCACCAGACAAAAAGTTAATACTGACTGTTTCTGCTGAAATATTTGACGCTGTACAATCGGCACTAGTACAGCTGTTAATATTTGCTCCCAAATTGTGACTTACTTGTCGAGTAGCTAATTCAGTGTCTGGATTGTTAATAAGTCTGGCATTGTAGCCAAAGTTTATCTGACTATTACCACTGCCATTGCCATGAGTAGCAATGACATCAGGAAATACCACCTGGCATTGTGCTGCAATTGCCGAGTGTTGAACGAAAACACATAAAAAAATAACAGAGATACTACGAAACAGCATTGTAAATTCCCTAACGAGAACAAGAAGTATAATCAATATACTAAAGTTACCTTTAAGTATTACTGATAACAAGTAGTGGCTAGCGTTTATTATAGTATCGAGTAGCTAAAAACAATTATTTAAGGGTCTATAATTGTTTTGAGGGCAATAAAAAGCCCCGCAATGGCGAGTCTGTTTCAAATTTTATTTACTTAACATCAGCGTTATTCAATAGCGCGCTTTCTCATCGATAAAGCAATCAGTGTGATAACAAAAATCATAAGGGTAGATGGTTCTGGTTCTAGTTCTAGAGGGGAGCATTTCATACGTAAAATGGTTCGTAATTCCAATAAATATTAGGTGTTATTGTCCAATTACTATTCACCCAGTCATTATTAAAATCTACGGTATTAAAGCGAATGTAATGTGTATTCCAATATTAGATGGCTTGAATAGTAAATTCGTTACCACTTCCATTAATACCCGTGAAACCTTGAAGAGTTAATTCTGTTTTCAAAATATTTAATTCATCTTCAGAAGCAAATATCTACCCTTTATGCAGTATTGGTTAGGTTAATTTAGCCTATTCGTGTACCTCTATGTTTACTGGAGAAGCCCAAGCCCAATAAAAACCTTTAAAATTAATGAAGAGTTGCAGTAAAACTTTCACTGTACAAACACTAATCAATTTATAAGCCAAAACCCAACGCATTGTTTTAACGTACATTATAAAAATAATTAACTATAAGTATTATGTTTTGTAAAGAATATTGACACATTATACAATACAGCATGAGTAATAATAGTATTTAAAGCTTATAAACTACGGGCTTCTATTACAATCGTTCGTGAAGTAACTATCCCACCAACATTACATTGCCCTGTGCTGGTAATCGTAAAATATACTACGCCATCATATTTTAAATCTTTACAGATTAAAGAGCTTATTTGACAATTAGCTAAGCCGTCATTATTACTTATACCACTAGGGGGATTTAACGTTTGCGGAGACACAAAACTGTTATTGTTTTCTGAAACCGTACTGCCATCACAATGGCGAGATGCACCGGTACCTAGAGGAAAAATTTCTCGCCCCCCCCACTGAACCCCGATTTGTGCTGTCGCGTAAGCGCGAGTACCCATCACTTCATAGGCAACAGATTCTGCACTAGTGTTTAACATACGAACAAGTGCCAAACCTAAGACTGTTATCACGATAATAATAAATACTGCAATAACTAAAGCACTACCTTGTTGATTTTTTCTAACTTTACAATGAGTTATAGTTTTTGTTAGCAATAGTTGCTGACCAACATGATTAAGGAACATTAGGCACCTGTACTTCATTATTAAAATGAATCGTTTCATTGTTACGAGAAAATTCGAAACCTAACTCAATAGTACCATTTCGTTGACGTGAACCTGTCCCAGCTTTAAAAGTAGCAGTAATTAAATCTTCAGCCATTAACACACCCGTACTTTGACCACTAATACTACCATCAGAATTATGACCATCTATATCGTAACGTACTAATTCATTGTTATTCTCATGGCAGTACATCACCGCTTTTTTGCTAATAAAAAGTCGTTGAGTAGTAGAGTCTTCAGTAAAGCTAATATCATTAAAAAACGTTAATGTATGAGGAGAACCGCTGCCATTGAAATTCCCTGACTTTAATGGAAACACTTTACTATTAATCGTTTGATAAACATCATCACTATTTAATGGATAAACCACCACAGAATAATTATCATCCTCTTCAGCGGTGAATGAAGTATCAGTAGGTACTAGTGTAACAACATTAGCATCCGGCTCAGGTGTAACCGGTATATCAATATAGACAAAGCTTTGTGCTATAGGGGTAAACTCTAAACAACCATTAAATAAAATTCTTGCGCTGTTGGGTACAGCGCCTCTTAACTCTCGATTTATACGCTCGATTGCAAATCGCGCTGACGACAATATTTGATTTCGGTCTGTCGCTTCAATAAAAATCTGTGCCCCAAACTTTAAAAAGCTACTTAACCCTATTGATAAAACACCTAAAATAACAATGACAGTTACCAATTCTATTAGCGTAAAACCAGCTTGCTTTTTCTGCATAGAAATATTGGCCATTAGAAGTTCACTTTATAAACAGAGAATACAAAATCAAAATTTTGTGGAGTACGTACAGTGACAGTAATTAATTTAGCGGTTGAATTATCTCCTGTGCCATTGCCGTCGTAATTGGCATCATTAATCACCTTAACGTCCATTGAAAAACCAACATATAGAGTAGAAATATCTTCACCTAACGAGTTCTCTAAAGTATCACCAAAATTAATAGCATCATAATCGTCAACATCGTCATAACCAGCTCTGGTTTCGCCGCTATCAGCGCCAATGGCAGAACAACTAATCCCAGACTCACCACAACGGATAAAACCTCCTGACATATCAGAATTTTCGTCAAAAGCTCGACCAATGATTTCATTAATCATCGATTGACCTAATTCAGCTGCTCTGATTTGGTGAACTTGCTCGGCACTTTGATTTGCTAGCGGATAAAGTAATGTGGTTAATATAGAAAAAGAAATAGATAACACAACGATACCAACAATGAGCTCAACCAAAGTGAAGCCTGCATGTTTTGTAATAACACTATTTTGCTTAGTTGGCTTCCTTATATTAATTCGCACTGATATAGCCCTCTGCATTAATAGTAATAATTAAAGTCTGCTCGCCACCTTCTATACTTATGGTCCTGGCTTGATCTGGCCGTCCCATTTGATCAAAAGAAAAACTATAACCACCATTTTGATCATCAAAGCTTAACGACTGTTCACTAATTTTTACTATAGTACTACTTGGCTCTGTATTCGATAAGAAACTTGGCGGACTGCAATTGCTATCTGGGATGCCTAGTTTTTTTTCGGTCACATAAACTAATAAACATTGGATAGCTGAAGTATCTTGCATGGCCCTTAATTGAATCGCACGCAATTTAGCTACAGTTTCAGCTTGGTAGCCAATTTCTTCGTAACCACCCGAAGTAAATATTTTAGGAATAACGGTTACGGAGAGGATGCCTATTATCATGATCACAATAACCAACTCAATTAAAGTAAAACCTGAATACTGAGAAAACTTCCCATTTTTTAACAAAAAATCACTCTTCATAAATCAAACCCTACTTTATAAGCCTAATGTGTAATAAGTTAAATGCACTCATTTATTTTAATGCCAGGAATACTAAATTTTGCTGAGACTTCATTATGTACAACAACACACGCACTATTAGGATCGGGAGCACTATCAAGATAACCATCAATTAGATATATAATTAAGCCCCTCTACCTGGATGCCAAAAATAAGATTAAAGCTTTCATCAACATCAATTAACGCGTTCCAATAAACTAGGGTATTGGGTGAGTAAAGTTGCCTGGTACAGTAAGGTATCTGTAGCTAAGTGCTGTTGAGGACCCTGATGATAACGTGATAGATGGTATTGGTGTATCTGTTTTTGTATTACTTTGATTGACTGCAATTAAAGTAATACTATGAACTAAATAAGAAGTACCTTGAACAGAAATTTTTACACCTTCTAGGCTTACGGTTCGAGCCCCCACACTTAAATCAATAAACTTTGGTGCAACCGTAGCAGCAAGAATACCTAAAATCACGATAACAACAACTAATTCAATGAGGGTGAAACCTTTGGTTCTCATTACTCTTTACCAGATTTTAAATATAAAATAAAAAAGGAGAGCCAAGCTCCCCTTTAAAAAATTAAAATCTAATCAAGAACACCCTAACAATCAGTTACATCAATTTCTGCACTCGCAGGGGTGACAATAACCGGACTGCCTGAACCAGAGGCGTCTGCATAAGTTACTTTACATTTTGTTGGATCGGCCGCATCATCATGACTATATACACCCGCAGCGTAAACGATATCAGAGCCGTTACTTAACTCAACTAATCTATCAATGCCCCAGCCGTTATTTACTGTACCAGCAGGTGTTCCTGCTCCTGCTACAGTAGGGTAGCCATAAATTAGAGCATAATACTGACCATTAATAACAACTTGTCCTGTAGCCCCAGTTTGACTTGAAACAATAGCTTTAGCATGAGCCAGATTCATCGCTGAATTAATGGTACCTTGCACCCCTTGAATTACTGATTTTTTGGCATCACCAGTCAGATCAATAAACTTAGGTGCTGCTGTTGCTGCTAAAATACCTAAAATAACAATAACGATAACTAATTCAATTAACGTAAAACCGGCTTGCTTTTGTAATTTTTTCATAATTTACCTTTTAATTTAATTTAATTTAGTTTGATTTTAAATATTTATTTATCTAACAATTAGTTTATTACTGCAATATTAATCTCTACACGACTAGTCGCAGGATAATAGGTAAAATTGTTGCCTATATTTGCCACACCTGGGTCAACAAACCCACCCGTTGTTGCATCTTTATTCAATGTTTCTTTTAAATAATAAATACAATGTGAGTCAGCGACATCACCTGTTTCAGCAACAATATAATTTGTAGTACTGTCTAATTCAGCAAATATTTTTAGTTTTGGAGGTTGTTGAAAAATATTATCCCAAATTTCTTTACAGTTAGCTGCGTCGAAGTCACCACCTAATGTTGCCCCATCGGTTAAACCCGTTACATAACCGGGACGCACACCTGCTGCTTCAGTGGTTAATATTAGACTTACACCATCATAAACTGTGGTGTTATTTGTGCCTGTAGTCGAACGTCCTTCAGCTTCCCACTGAGCTCTAGCTAGAGAAATACCCGTTGCAAAACCACCTGCCATACCTTCGATATTGGCTTGTTTAGCTTGATCAGTTAAATCAAGAAATTTAGGAATGGCCGTTACCGCTAAGAAGCCTAAAATAACTACAACAATGACTAATTCAATGAGTGTAAAACCTGCTTGTTTCTTCATCATAACCTCTTTTATCGTTTTGCTAACGCTTTAACTAGTGTTCCAAATTGATTCTAACAACGATTTACTAATAAAGTCACTTACTTAGTGTACATTTACAGCATTATTAGCCTATATAGAAAAAATTCAATACTTTTTATTAATATATCTTTATTAATGTATCTTTATTTCAGTGACCTTACCGTTACTTGGATGATATTCAAAATACTCACCCGAAGGTAAGCTATATTGGCAAAGATATTTTTGTTGCTGCCCCACTTGATTAGTTTTTATATTAACTATTACTGCAGAAATAGGCTGCTTTATATAAATCATAGGTGTTGCTAACACTTGTTGCCATATTTCCTGACACTCGTTTTCATGACTTAGGTTATTTACAGTTGATATGTCAACCCAACCGAATTCGTTTACTGCAATACGATTATTTTCGCGATCGCCATTGACTGCTGTTGCTTCTTTGATCTGGACCCAGCGGGGCTTATTATCCATAAACCATTGCGCATGAATGCCTATAACTCGTGCGGAAAACGTATTGGCAACAGAGTCAAAACCTACACGGAATAAATACTGCTCTTGTTTAAAAAAATAATAGAGGAATGTCGCCATAAGTAAACTAATCATAGCAAGTATGATCAGATTTTCAGCTAACGACTTACCTTTTTTAGCGCTTACTTGTTGTAATGTCATATTATAACTAATTTAGTCCATAAATATTATTATGCTATAGATACCTCAACAATTAAATCAACAAACTAAATTGATCTACGTTTCAAGTTATGGGCTCGTTACATGGAGAATAATCAAACGTAACGATTAAAGACAAACACTATGTACCTTTAAGGGCCGACATCATGTCCCACATTGGAGTAAATATACCCAATGCAAGCACCAATACCATCGCAGCAACAATAGCAATCATTATCGGCTCAATACGGGCCGTTAACGTACTCAGCTCGTAATCAACCTCGCGTTCATAATAATCACCAACTTCTTCTAGAAGCTCGTCTACTCGACCGGTTTCTTCACCAACAGCCACCATTTGCAAAACGAGAGGAGTAAATAACTTACTGACACTGGCTGAACGCAATAAACTGTCTCCACTTTCAATGCCACCGCGCATAGCTAAAATTTTATCTCGCATATAAGTGTTATCTACGGCGTCTGCAACTAAGGTTAATCCTGTTGTTAAAGGAACACCTGCTTTAAGTACAATTGCAAATGTGTGGGAAAATCGTGACAGAATCGACCGTTCAATCACCCCTCCAACAACTGGTATTTTTGTTTTTAATCGGTCCCATAAATACATACCACGCTCAGTTTTTAAATAATGTTGAAGGCCAAAGAAGCCAAATACACTTCCGACAAGTAAATGAGGCCAATAGTTTAAAAAGAAATTCGAACTGGCAATTAGCATTTTTGTTGTCACGGGTAAGTCAGCGCCTAATTTTGCAAACATATTTGCAAATGTAGGAACAACAAAAATATTCAAAATAACCATGGCAATCACAATCGCGCCAAGAACAAAGCTTGGATAGCGTAAGGCGGTTTTTATTCGCTTACGGGTATCTTGCTCTCGTTCAAGATAATTTGCCAGCTTTAAGAACGAACCGTCTAGCTGTCCGGTATTCTCGCCAACATGGACCAACGAAACAAACAGAGGTGAGAAAAGCTTTGGGAATTGACTTAAAGCGGTTGAAAGGGTGTAACCTCCTTCTAATTGACTACCAATATCAGTTAAAGCAACTTTTAGCTTATCAGAGGTACTTGATTCTGCCATACCGTTGATCGCGCGTAATATTGGAACGCCCGAACGAACAAGTGCATACATTTGTCGACAAAAAACAATGAGTTCATCCAATGATATAACAGAAAAGCCAAGTAAATCACCAATATCTATATTTGCTATATCCGTTGAACCGCTATCTTTTGACTTATTAATAGCAACGGGAATAATACCTTGACGTGACAATTGCTCTGCAACTGTATTAGCGTTTTTTGCCTCTATTTTCCCTTTAACTTGTGAGCCGCTAGCATTTCTACCTACGTAACTAAATATAGCCATAATTAAGTCTACTCTTAACCCTGAACGTCAATACTATCAACTAAACGAAGTACTTCTTCTACGCTAATAATACCCTGTTTTGCATAATTAAATGCCGCTTGTGCTAGTGGTGTGAAAGTAGGATTAGCTTTTGCTAATTCAGTGAATGCTTCAGCATCATCACGTTTTAAAGCTGCCATCATCGCATCATTCATTTCCAATAATTCAAAAACGCCAATACGTCCTCGATAACCAGTGTATTGACATGACTGACAGCCGCGACCTTTTTTGTAACTGGCTGTTGTGGCTTGGTCACCAGCAAGGTGAGTAAGCCACATCATTTCTTGACTGTCTGGCGAATAGTCTTCAAGACAGTATTCACAGATCTTGCGTACTAAACGTTGTGCAATTACCGCACGTAATGAACTACCAACAAGGAAACCCGCCGCGCCCATATCAATCAATCGTAAGGCACTGGTAATGGCATCATTAGTGTGCAGGGTTGATAACACTAAGTGACCGGTTAAAGCGCCACGCAAACCAATTTCGACCGTTTCTTGATCACGCATTTCGCCAACCATAATAATATCTGGATCTTGGCGAAGCGCAGTACGTAGCACTGTTGAAAAATTTAAATTAATTTTTGGTGCTACTTGTACCTGATTTATCCGAGGTAAACGATATTCTACGGGGTCTTCCACGGTAATAATTTTTTTACTTGCTTGGTTAAGTTCGGTTAACACACCATACAAAGTTGTTGTTTTACCGCTCCCTGTTGGCCCTGTAACTAGCACCATACCATGTGGCCGAGTAATTTGATGACGAACACGGGCAACTAAGTTGGCAGGCATTCCAATTTTATCGAGCGACAATAAACCTGCAGACTGATCAAGTAATCGCATAACGACCGATTCACCATACTGTACTGGCATAGTAGACATACGAACATCGATATTATGGCCTTTAATTTGGAGATTAAAACGGCCATCTTGTGGTAAGCGTTTTTCTGAAATATCTAAGCCAGCCATTAGCTTCAATCGTAAAACCATGGCTGAGGCAATTTTATTTTCTTTTAAAATATTTTCTTGTAATACACCGTCTATTCGTTGGCGAATGCGCAATAGATTTTCATCTGGCTCAATATGGATATCAGAGGCACGCATCTGCAACGCATCTTCAAAGACCGATTGTAATAATTTACCAACAGTTGCATCACCACTATCATCTGAAAATGTTGATGATAAATCGAAATCAGTAGATTGTTCATACTCTTCTTCTAACTGACTGGCGAATGATTCAATATCTGCTGTGCGTCGATACAAGCCATCAAATGCTTGATAAAGCTGTGATTCCATGACCACTGCAAGTTTTATTTTTTTCGGTTCAAGCATTCTTTCAAGCTGGTCTAGACCACTTAAATCAGCAGGGTCGCTCATCCCTAGCAAAACACTTTCTCCTTGGTCTTCAATGATTAACGCGCGTAAACGACGTGCATGAACCTCTGGTAATAATGAGGCAACTTCATTGGGAATACGACGATGGCTAATATCTAAGAAAGGCACATTAAGCTGTTGCGCTAAGAATTCTTGTAATTGGCGCTCACCGATATGGCCAAGTTCAATTAAGGTGTCACCTAGTTTTCGTCCAGTCGCTTTTTGACTATTCAGTGCCTGCATTAATTGTTCATTAGTAATGATATGCTCATGTACTAACAAATCACCTAGGCGCATTTTTAATTTAGGTGCTGCCATAATTATTCTCCCAATTCTATAATACGCTGACGGGCAAAATTCTCAGCACTTCCAGATAACCCTGTTTTAGTTAAGGCGTTTTGATACGCGGTAATTGCTTGCTTAAATTCACTGTTACTGTCCAAAGCGACACCTAAGCCCAACCACCAACGCCCTGAAGAAGGTTCAATATTAACTAAAATTTGGTAAGCTTGTGCAGAGAATGTAAATTCCTTAAGTTGCTGCGCTGTTGTTGCGCGTAAACTCTGATATTCAACGTTAATAACATCATTGACATTTGGCATATTATTTAAAGTGGCGAATGCTTGTTGTACTCTGTTTTGTTGTAAATAAATTCGAGCTTGCATCACACGAAATTCGCTATCATCAGGGGATAAGTTAATACCTTGAGAAAGTAAGTTTAACGCCGCAGCATAAGATTGACGCCCAAACCATAAAGCCGCTAAATGTTTTCTTGCTGTTTTATGTGTTGGCAGAACTAATAATACATCTTCGAACATAGTCTCTGCTTTAGAAATATCATTGTTGGCAAGCGCTTGCTCAGCACGTTTTAATTTTTGCTCTGCAAGTTGATAAGGCGTTAGTGCTTTTCGAGATATTGTTAATGTCGATTTTTTCGCTACTGGCGCTAAAGAGTCAATTAACGCTTGTTGAATATTTGAGTCATTCACTAAGCCACTATTTTTTGTCTCTGGTGCATCAATCTTACTGGGCGCTTCTTCGGTTGTCATGTTCTGAGACAGAGTTTCAGCTAAATTAGCTTGGTTTAAATAAACTTGAATTAGCTGTTCTCCTTTCAAATCATTATTCAAACTAGCCTGTTTAGATGCTACAACACTATTTTTGGTCATGTTTACTGGTTCAGTGCTGTTCGGTGGTTGTGCTAAATGTTCACTTATTACGACCTGATTTTGCTTGGCTTTTTTTCCAACTCGATTAATTTCTGAAGAATTAGACATTTTTAATGTTTGGTTTTCAACATACATTTGCCAAACAAAAATACCACAAATATTTAATAAAATAATGATCAGTAAACAGATAAAAACAGTTTTTTTATTTAAGGACGCTGAAGAAACAGGTACGGTAAAATCACTCGAACCTTGTTGTTCAGCTTTACGCTGATCTAAATCTTTTAACATCTGGTTAATTACGCTCAAGCGATCACTCCATAATTTTTTAAAACATAGACCATTAAGATGGCTGAAATGATCAGACCCGTAATACTTAAATAGCCTTTAACATTGCTCGCTTGAGTTGTTGCTTCGGTATCTTCTATCGCCACAGATAAATGCTTGTTCGTTATCTGATATTGACCTTGGCCATAACTTAACATCAACATTTTATGACATAGCACATTAACTAAACGTGGGATCCCTAAACTAACTTTCGCCACCTTCTTCGATATGGCGGCACTAAATAAAGAAGCACCTTTATAGCCAGCAACTTGCATACGATGTTGAATATAACGTTGAACTTCTGGCGCTGTCATCGCACGTAATTTATAAGAAAAAGTGATACGTTGCTTTAACTGCCTAAATCTTTTCGTCGATAAGCGCTCATCTAATTCTGGCTGTGCGAACAGCACAACTTGCAAAAGTTTACGTGTTTCAGTTTCCAAATTAGTAAATAAGCGTAAAGCCTCTAGGCTTTCTTCTGGTAAAGCTTGTGCTTCATCAAGTATAAGCACTACCGAATGACCGGCTAAATGAAGTTCTAATAATCGCTGTTGAATACGTTGAGTAAGCAATTGCACTGACATTCGCTGTGCTTGTTTGATACCTAATTCAACCGCCACCGCTCGTCGTAATTCATCAGGTTTTAAATAAGGGTTAGGAATATAAGCGGTTACAAAATGTTCGGGTATTTCGTTAAGCAGTTTACGGCAAAGTAGGGTTTTACCCGTACCAACTTCACCGATAACTTTTATAAAGCCTTCACCTGTTTTCAGTGCGGTTAGTAATACAGCTAACGCTTCGTTATGCGGCTCTAACCCTACATAAAATGCAGTATTTGGTGTTAATGTAAACGGAAGTTCCGTTAAACCAAAGTGGTAAAGGTACATAAATTTTAGCTATTATTCATTATCGTTTGAATCATTAGACCTACCTTTTTCACTTTGAGAAAAATCATTTTCCTCAGGAAACCATTGTTTCAATAGTGAGCGAGCATCTTGTAATTGATTTTTCCAAGTATCCTGGCCAATAACAATCGGCTTTAACATGATCACCAGTTCTTTTTTCTGGGTAGTTTCACTTCTACTTTTAAATAGCTCACCCATAAATGGAATATCGCCCAAGAAAGGTGTTTTTGAATCTAACATCACTTTACGTGTTTCTATTAACCCACCAATCACCACTATCTCACCTGATTTAGCACGAATAATAGTATCGGACTCACGTACACTACTTTGTGCAAGGGGTAAAATTATGTCTTCACCGCCAAGCTTAATGACTTTAGTCTGCTCATTAGTTGAAGTAACTGAAGGATGAACATGAAGAATAACTTCACCATTACCATCTATTTGAGGAGTAACATCCAAAGCAATCCCTGAGAAAAAAGGTGTTAGGTTAATTTCAGGTGTCGTGGTAGTTGACGTACCTGTAGTCGTCGTACTTGAAACCTCTGTAACATAATATTCATCACCACCGACTTTAATTACCGCTTTTTGATTATTGGTAGCGGTAATTCTTGGGCTTGACAATACTTGTACATTCCCTTGGGTAGAGAGTAAATCTATAACGCCTGAAAAATCGTTATTGTTAATGGTTAGGTTACTTGTACCACCAATGGTATTTGAAATAACATTGCCAGCAATGGAACCAGACGTTGAAAAAGCTAAGTTAGTGCTACCAATACTGCCTAAAATTTGATCCCATTTAACACCTTGCTGATAATCATCGTTGAGCGTAACTTCCATAATCTTAGCTTCAATAATGACTTGGCGGCGCAAATGAGTTTCTGTATCGTTAATAAAACTCTTAATGACTTTTATTTCATCGGGAAAAGCGCGAACAGTCACTAAGCCTGCTTGCGGAGAAACAAAGACTGAACGCCCCTCTTCAGAACCGACCAATACCGTTAGCGTTTCTTTTAATTCAGCCCAGAAGTCAGATGTGGTCTCAGTGTAAATATTAATACCGCTGCTTCCTTGCTGACTATTTTGGTTGTTTCCACCACCTGAATTACCTGAATTGTTTGAATTACCGTTTGAACTATTATTTGAGTTATTACCACTACCTTGATCATTTTCTGACACACCACCAGAATTAATGCTAGTACTCGACATGCCAGAGCGTTTAACAAACAAATAATTTAGTGGAATAGTTTCAGTGCGAATACCGGCTGGGTAAACTTGTACTATTTTACCACTACGTCTAATTTCATAGCCATAAACCTCTTCAACAACATCAAGCACTTCATTAAGCGTACTGCTTTTTAAGTTCAGGGTAATCGTACCGCTTACGTCAGGATGTACAACAACACTGTACGCTGACTCGTCGACTAAGGCTGCGAAAAACTCTTGTGCACTAACATCGCTAGCGGCAATTTCTAAACGTTTTTCTGCCAATAAACCCTCTCGAGCTTGGCTAACATTACGTTGCATTAATTCTTGCTGAATAGCATTTGGCACTTGTTGCAATGCTTTAGGCTCAGGTTTACTCGATTCTTCAATCGCTTTGTCTAGTGCATTAATCATTTCAGTTGGTTTATCTGGCGCCGTTTGACAACCAAACAAAGTTAAAAGTAAGGTGAAACAATAAAATTTTCTTTGAGTGTTTTTCATTTGATCATATCTTTTCATTTTGATTTCACCACGACACTAGAGAAAACACTGAGCTTTAAGCGTTTTTCTGCTGAACGTAAGACCACACTGGTATTGTTCACAGCTACTAATTCATACTGGCGAATAAAATCACCTATTTTTAACACTTGGCCATTAATAACAGCAGTGTGTACTTCTACACCATGAATAATACTTTCTAATATTAATTCTGCTTTCGGTGTCGTTTGAGCTTTGCTCATTGATGAAAAATCAGTACCCGAAAGTGGTTTAGTTGGGTCAACATCTTGGGCGTTAACCACAATAGAAGTCAGTAAAGTTATATAAAAAATACTGTTGAAAGTTAAGATTTTAAACACCTATAAACTCCCGTTTAGTACTTAAGCTGTACATTTCTATTTCTAACTCACTCACTGGGTATTCTTTTAGTTGGTAAGTAAACTCTTGCCAAAAAAACTTCCAAGATAATGCTTCCAGCTGTGTTAAGTAGTCACGTAATTGAAAGTAACTACCGCTGAGTTTAATTTTTATAGCATGACGATAAAGTATCAATGCTGGCTGGTCAGAGTTAACGACAACCGCTTTAGTCTCATCATCGGTGGTACTAGCGATATTCATCGGCTGCGCAGCAATAACTTGAAATGATTGTAAAGAAACACCTTTCTGGGTTTTTAATAACTGCATTAACGCGTAACGCATTTGAACAGGGTCTATTAAGTCTGAGGTAAGTTTTAATAAATTTACATCAACCTTATTTAATTTATCTTTATATTGTGAAATTTGCTTATTTAATGATTCGTTAGGATCTTTTGACAAGCCTTCTTCAAAAATTAATATAGAAGCTTTAGCTGTTCGATTGTCGTTGTTCACTTGTATAATTTGCTTATCAAGCTTAACAATCTTTAGCGCGTTATCATCAATAAAGAAGTTATGAATAATAAATATAATGGCAACTAAACCAGTTAATAACACCATATATTGTTCACGAGGAGTAATCGTTAAATATTTTTCACTATACGCTTGCCATTGTTTATTCATCGGCGCCTCCAGTCTTTGATTTAGAACTAACTAAAAATTCGGTAAGCTTTTGCTCATTTTCGTTAAGAGAAAAATTAATAAATGATTTACCTGATAAAAACTTTGATGTTTCAAATTTAGCTAACCATGCGGGTACGGCTTCTGGCGTTCGCGCCACACCAGAAAAGGTTAAATCTTGATAAGTAATATTAACATGCTGCAAACTAATGTCTTTATGGTGCATTAAAGATAGTTCTGTCATCGATGAGGCAAAGCCTGCCACCGAAGTATGAGTGCGGTCAGTTAATTCATTCAATAGCACACTTTTATTTTTCAAAACAATTTTCAACATTGCTAGTTCTTCAAGCACTTTCACGTCTGCTGTGTTCGCTTTGAGCTTATCTTCTAGTTGAGCAAGTTGGTTATCTTGATTAGTTTTGATTTGAGAAAGCGCTACGTACTTAGCCGTTAATTCAGTTACTTGATAATGGTCAAAAAAAGTCCAAGACAACATAAAGACGAGCGCTAAACACCAAAGCATAACAACGCGGGGTAAAGTCACCAGCACTTGTTTAGGCAATAAGTCTTGTTGTAGTAAATTAATTGAATTTTTTGCCATTATTTTATTGGCTCCATATTATTCAATTTTGTTGCTCCTAAGCTTACCGCAAACTCTCGTGCATGGTTAAAACCTTCAGGCATGGTGAATAAGTTCACAGCAACATTGGTGTTTTCAGCCAATTTACGTGCAAGTAATGCCTCATTAGCCATCGGCACAATAACTTCAATACTGCGTATGGGTGCTTGTTTTAATTGACGTTCAAAGTAGTCAGTTGAGCGTTGAATTTCAAGGTTTAAATTATCAACAATGCCAAACGATAGCTCTTCTTCTGTTTTGGTTGCAATTTGAGCAAAACCACGTAAACGACGAGAGAAGAATACTTTGCCTTGCTTAACGATCAATAAAATTATTTCTTCGTTAGGTTGCTGACATACCATTAAACAGGCATCATCTTTCACTGGCAATAAACTGGCAAAGGCGAATTCTTCGGTAGTAATCGACTTCAATATTAGCCCATCTTGATTAAGTGGACCAATTAAGGCTAATAATTCTTTTTTAGAAGTACAAACAACGTTTATTTTGTCATTGCCACCAGAAAGTGTTGGACCGTCAAAATAATCGAGTACCATATCTTCTGGAGAATGGTTAACGAGATCTTTAATCTGCCATTTTAAAGCGGCGTTTAATTCATTATCGGGAATATTGGGTTTGTCGACTTGCAATATTTGGGTTTGTGATGAGGCCAGCACTAGATGACATTGCCCTTGCAACTGATACTTTTCTTTTTGAATTTTAATCTGTTGAGGATGCTCTGCCAATGGCGAGTTAATTTGTTGAAACTGAGATTCCCCCTGCTCTGGACAAGAAAAAAAGGCAAAAGAATGCTGATGTAAACTTACACCTAACAAGTCTTTGGACTCAACTTTGGAGAAAAAATTATTTATTTTTTTAATAAGTGACATTTATCAATATTATTATTTATAGTCAGATGTCTATAAATCATTATCCCCTATTCCATTAAAGGCGCAAGTTTTTTATCGAGTAGTTATATTTAAGTAAAGAATAACATTACCTTTTATGAAAACAGAATCTCCTTTACAGAAAATCAGCCACCCTTTATTTGAGAGGCATCAACTCTCTGTTTCGATCAAACGAGACGACGTTATTCATCCAATAATATCTGGCAACAAATGGCGTAAATTAAAATTAAACTTACGCCACGCGCAAGCACATAACTATATCGGTGTGATAAGTTTTGGAGGCAGTTTTTCTAATCATATTCACGCCCTCGCCTTTGCTTGCCATCAGCAGGGGTTAAAAAGCATTGGTATTATTCGGGGTGAAAAGGAATATGCGAGTAACTTCACCCTCTCGATGGCGCAGCGATGGGGTATGGAACTGCACTTTGTTGACAGAAAATCCTATCGACTTCGTGAAAACAAGGAGTATTTAGCTCAATTACAACTCATATACCCTGACTATTTCATAGTGCCTGAAGGCGGCAGTAACACCTTAGCATTAGGTGGCGTTGGCGAAGTAATAGCTGAATTAAATCAACAATGTGAATTTGATACTTTAATAACACCTGTGGGTAGTGGTGGTACATTAGCCGGACTTATAAAAGCAGATAATAATCAGCATAATATTTTAGGGATTGGCGTATTAAAGCAAGACGGTTACTTAACAGAACAGGTAAATAGCCTGCTCGGTGATAATCTACATTTCAATAATTGGCAAATAATGCCAGAATTTCACCGTGGCGGTTATGCTAAATTTAGTAAAAAAGATGTGGAAAAAATATTAAGCTTTAGCCAACAAACAGGTTTCATTTTTGAACCTGTATACTCAGGAAAAATGATTTTAGCGTTATTAGACCTAATAGATCAGCAGTATTTTCCTAAAGGACATCGCCTCGTCTTATTACATACTGGTGGTTTACAAGGTATTGGCGGTTTAATTGAACGAGGTTTACTTAACGCTAACGACTGGAGTATGCCTACTTTTTGATGATATTTTAGAGGGGAATTATTTTACAGTGATAATTTTCAGGTAAAAATATTTATACTATCGGAAACAATAGGCAAAAAAATACCGCTATTCTTAAAAAGAAATAACGGTATTTTATCAACGTAATTTAGCGAACTAAATTAAGCTTCAGCGATAACAACAACTTTAATGTTAGTATCAACATCGTTGTGTAAGTGAATTGCGATTTCGAATTCACCCGTTTCACGGATTGTACCTAAAGGCATACGTACTTGAGCTTTCGCTACTTCAACGCCTGCTTCAGTAATTGCATCAGCAATATCTTTAGTACCGATAGAACCGAATAATTTGCCTTCTTCACCCGCAGATGATGCGATAGTGATTTCAGCCAATTCAACGATTTTAGCAGCTTTAGCTTCAGCAGCTTTTAAAGTTGCTGCTAATGCTGTTTCAATTTCAGCACGACGTGCTTCAAAATGTTCAACGTTAGCTTCAGATGCAAAAACAGCTTTACCTTGCGGTAATAAGAAGTTACGTGCATAACCAGATTTAACTGATACCTTGTCACCAAGGCCGCCTAATTTGGCGATTTTATCAAGAAGTATTACTTCCATTTTCAAAACCCCTTTTTAGGTTACTTATGTAAATCAGTATATGGTAATAAAGCTAAGTAACGAGCACGCTTGATCGCACGACCAAGTTGACGTTGATATTTAGCGGCAGTACCAGTAATACGGCTAGGAACGATTTTACCACTTTCAGTGATATAGTTTTTCAGTGTAGCAATATCTTTATAATCGATAGAGGTAGCACCTTCCGCTGTGAAGCGGCAGAACTTACGACGTCTAAAAAAACGAGACATGGATTTCTCCTAAATATGGTGTCTTTATTGGGTAGATTAACCAACCAAAAAAACCACCTTAATTAATCATTTCAATATGTTGAGCATGTAAGACAAGAAGTGGGTTACCATTTCTTGATTCATGACGGTTTATAAAACCAGTCACTTTGAGCTTACTGCCCGCAATTAAATCACGAGTTAAGTTTTGTGACAGCTCACCTGTTGCGACAACCTGTATTCGGACAAATGCTTGTCGGTTCATGCCAGCTTCATTTTGTATGGACTTATGGTCCATTGAAAACTGACAATGCTGAATACCTGCAGGGCTTGTTGATTTTTTCGGTGGTTTTACCACTTCACCTACCAACACAAGGCAATTCTCATAAAGAGAGTTTGTCACGAGTTACTTATTCGCTCGCAGCTTCTTCTGTAGTTTCAGTAGCAACTGGTGCTTCTGTAACAGCTGGAGCATCTTTCTTAACTTCGCGGCGATCGTCGCGACGTTCTTCTTTAGCAGCAGCCATTGCTGACGCTTCTGTTACTGCGTCTTTAGTACGCATGATCATGTTACGAATAACAACATCATTGTAACGGAAAGCTGTTTCAAGCTCATCAATAACTGCTTGTGGCGCTTCAATGTTTAATAAAACATAGTGTGCTTTGTGCAATTTATTGATTGGGTATGCTAATTGGCGACGGCCCCAGTCTTCAAGACGGTGGACTTTGCCTTCAGCAGCATTGATCAAGTCTGTATAGCGCTGGATCATGCCAGGTACTTGTTCACTCTGATCAGGGTGAACCATAAATACGATTTCGTAATGACGCATTACGAGCTCCTTACGGTTGTAGCCTCATTAGCTGGCTCAGCCAAACACCAGAAAGAGGCAAGGAACAAAAAGTTCGGGCTGAATTAAGGTCGCGAAGTGTAGTAAATATAAGCAGCGAAGGCAAGATAAATATAAGGATACAGGGCAATAAACAAAAAAATCACCAAGAAAATGACTTCTTTGATGATTTTATTGGGATTTAAAGCTGTGGAGCAACTTAACTAGCATTAATGTAGGTAAGCATTAACGGCGTTGGCGTACTATTTCAAACAAACAAATGCCGGTAGCAACAGAAACATTTAAACTTGAAACACTGCCAGCCATAGGTAACTTCACTAATTGATCACAGTTTTCACGGGTTAATCGACGCATACCTTTACCTTCTGCGCCCATCACTAATGCCATTGGACCAGCTAATTTCTCATCGTATAAACAATGATCCGTTTCTCCTGCTGTACCAATAATCCAAACACCATTGTCTTGCAACTGTTTCATCGTACGTACTAAATTTGTCACTTGTACCAATGGCACGGTTTCAGCCGCACCAACAGCAACCTTACGCACTGTTGCTGTTAGGCGGGCCGCATTATCTTTTGGAACAATAATAGCCTGTACACCAGCCGCATCTGCATTTCTAAGACACGCACCAAGATTATGAGGATCGGTGACACCATCAAGAATTAATAAAAAGGGTGTTTCATCTTTTTGTTTGGCTTGGGCTAGAATATCAACGAGATCATTTTCGGTGTAAGTTTTTCCTTGAGTAATACGTGCTAAGACGCCTTGATGCTGTTCGCCATCACTTTTTTCATCAAGGACCTTACGGCTAACAAGCTGGGTGGATATGTCATACTTTTTTGATAAATTAATGATCGTCATTAACCGTTCATCTTCACGACCTTTTAATAAAAAAAGCTCAATAAAGCGTTCTGGAGCACGTTTAATTAATTCATTAACAGCATGAATACCAAATACTAATTCGTCTTGTTTTGCCATGTTATTCTCTTTTCAACTTCTTCTTTAATTACTCTATATCGAGCTTCATTACGTATCGGTCGAACGTTAATCGTTACGACTTTTTAACCGATATTACTCAGCCGTTTTACGAGCATTTTTACCTGGACGTTTTTTTCGTGCGGTACGCTTTTTAGCTTTTGATTTTTCTGTTTTCTTGTCTTTTGGCTTTTTAGGCGCTCCTTTCTCGCTAGTTCCCTTGGGCCTATTAAAGCCCTGATCGGCGTTTTTTCTCAGCCCTGTACTTTTAGCTTTCGATTTACCATCAGGTTTACCACTACTTTTCGGGGCTTGTTCACCCGACAAAACGAGATCTATTTTTTTCTCATCCAAGTTTACTGCGGCAACATTAACTTCTAAAACATCACCAATACGATATTTAGTGCCCGAACGTTCACCGCTCAAACACATGCGAACATCATCAAAGTGATAATAGTCATGCCCTAAAGAGGTTATATGAATTAAGCCTTCGATATGTAAATCGGTTAAGCGTACAAATAGACCAAAATTAGTCACGGTTGAAATAACACCGGTGAAAGTATCACCAACGTGATCTTGCATAAATTCACATTTCAACCAATCAGCAACATCACGAGTCGCATCATCAGCACGACGTTCGGTCATTGAACAATGCTCTCCTAGTTCAATAACTTCTTCAGGTGAGTATTGGTAAAATCCGGCGTTCGCTTCATTACTTTCGTTAGCGCTTTGTGCTTGCTTTGCCAGAATCGCTTTAATCACTCGATGAATAACCAAATCTGGATAACGACGAATTGGCGAAGTAAAATGACTATAAGACTCGAGTGCTAAACCAAAATGTCCTAAATTTTCACTTTGATAAACGGCTTGGCGCATAGAACGCAGCAACATGGTTTGGATCAACTCTTGATCTGGACGACCTTGAACATGGTTTAAAATATTAGCGTAATCAGCAGGTTCAGGTTGCTCTCGCGTTGGCAAGGATATGCCGAGTTCAGTTAAATAACTGACAAAGTTTTTATACTTATCTTCACTCGGTTTGTCATGGACACGGAATAAACCGGGCATTTGGTGTTTTTCTACAAATTTTGCCGTTGCCACATTCGCTAAAACCATACATTCTTCAATGATTTTATGCGCATCGTTACGAATAAGCGGCACAATCGATTCTATTTTACGATCACTATTAAACAAAAATAGAGACTCGGAGGTTTCAAAAGCAATGGCACCACGATTAGTTCGCGAGGTCTTTAATGCTAAATACATTTGATATAAATTTTCTAAATCGCCGACTAATGGCTGATATTGTTCGCGCAACGCTGCCTTTTCGGTTGCGTCTTCACCCGATAGAATTGCTGCGACTTTGCTATAAGTAAAGCGAGCATGTGAGCGCATAACCGCTGAGTAGAACTTACTACCCGACAACTCACCTGACGCACTGATAGTCATTTCACAAACCATACATAAACGGTCAACATCAGGGTTTAATGAACATAAGCCGTTAGATAGTTTTTCCGGTAACATAGGAATAACTTGGCTCGGAAAATAGACCGAATTACCACGAGATATAGCTTCATCATCAAGCGTTGTACCATCACGTACGTAGTAACTTACGTCGGCTATAGCCACCCATAAACGCCAGCCACCCGATTCTTCAGGATGACAGTAAACAGCATCATCAAAATCTCTAGCGTCTTCGCCATCTATAGTGACTAGCGGTAAGTCACGTAAGTCAACTCGTGAAATTTTTGCTTCGTCTTCGACTTCGTCTGCTATTGTTGCAACTTCTTCAATAACGCTAGCCGACCATTCATGTGGTAAATCATGCTCACGTAGAGCAATGTCAATTTCCATGCCTGGTGCTAAATGATCACCTAAGACTTCAATCACTTCACCTACGGCATTATTGCGTTTTGATGGACGGTGCAAAACATTGACCACCACCATTTGTCCGTGGCGCGCACCAAGCTTGCTTTCGGGTTCAATCAAAATATCTTGTTTAATACGCGCATCGTCTGGAACAATATAAGCGATACCATGTTCAACATAGAAGCGGCCAACAATGCCAGCTTTACGCGGTTCGATGACTTCAATTATTTTAATTTCTTGTCGGCCTTTGCGATCGGTACGATCCACTAAAATAGCGCTAACAATATCACCATGGAATACCCGTTGCATTTCGTGAGATGAAATATAAAAGTCTTTGCCTGGCTTCTCACCTTTAGCAATATCAGGTATAAAAAAGCCAAAACCATCACGATGACCGGTAACTTTACCGGTGATCAAACTATTTTTCGCAGGAATGACATATTGTTTAAGTTTATTAAAAACAAGCTGACCTGCATTTTCCATAGCACGCAAACGTCGTTTTACGCCAACATGATGAGTTTCATCATGATAATTCAAAGCTTTGCATATCGCTTTAAAATTAAGTGGCACAGCAGAGTTTTCTATTACTGATAATAGTAATTCTCGACTCGCCACTGGATTGTCGTATTTTTGTGCTTCGCGTTTTTGATGAGGATCTTTCAGGGGATAAACTCGATTAATGTGTTAATGCAGCAATTATATACCTATACCCGTTACCAATCAAAGCGTTGGTTTTCAGTGGTAATTAAAAACGATGCCGATAGGCATTAATTTTATCGAATGATGATGCTATTTTAAAATTTAATAACGCAATAAATTCGTTTAGGCTCATGTTAATCAAGGGGTTGATTAGCTAAAGCTATTAAGCGAGTAATGCGATAAAAAATGTCATCGCATGAAAAACAGCTTAAAATTTACCTTCTTTGGCTGAATTAACAACATGCTCTGGCATTTTATCTGCCAACACTGATAATATTTTTGCAATTTGCTGATGAATTTTTTTATCATCGGTAACCGAGTGATGAAGTTGTGTATATAACTCTGGGTAGTCTAATGGACTGCCATAGCCTTGTGCATAAATATCGGCTAAACGGATTTGTGCTTTTAAATTATTTACTGCCGCGGCTTCTCTGAGATAAAACATTGCTTTTTCTACATCAACCTGCATAAATTTACCAGTATGGTAGTAACGCCCGAGTTGTTCAAGTGCCTCAGGCAAAGCTTGGTCTGCAGCATTTTTCATAAAGTGAAGTCCAAGCGGTACATCTTTTTTAACACAGACACCATACGCTAGCATATCCCCCCAAAGAAATTGGTACGAAGGGTATTCTGATTTAGTGGCTCGTGCTTCAATGTCTTGTACAAGCTGACATTCGTCGAGCACTACTTGCCCTAAATGTTTATTCTCTTTAATCAAACCCAACAGCTGGTTATCTGTATAAATTTGCACGGCTTCAAGTTTTTGACCATAGCTGGTATTACTTATAAAAAATAACAACGCTAAAATTACTAATAAAAATCGCATAAATGACAATCCAAAAATTCAAATAAATATATAAGCATTAACTTATTATCGGCTGAACATAAAAAAGGTTAAGTAATGAAGACTGACATTTTTTTGTTGCCAACAGCCTCTTTTATCAACTATTAAAGGTTAAGCAATATTAATACCATTATCTTAACTACCTTAGCGTTTAAAAGTAATGTTTTAGTCAATATCGCGATTAACAAAGGGAATTTGACTAAGCCCTTGCACAATAGCTCTGAAAAGAACACAATTAAAACGGTTTCATAAAACAAGAAATGATTATGTCAGAATTAGAAATTGAGCAACTAATCGCCAACTCAAAAGCTAATGAAAACATTGCACTAAAGCTATTTGAAATAGAAAAAGAAGTACTTGAAAGTAAATCTTGTGAAGAACTTATCCAACGTTTGTTGAACTCAATACAACAAAAATTTGATATCACTTCAATTACTTTACTTTTGGTTGAACCAACACCGATTAGCTATTTATTCAACGAACGATTGCAATCGAATTGGCAACAGCGACATAGTAACAAAATATCTTTAGAGCAGTTAAAAGCTTTTCATCATGACAGTAAACCTTTCCTAACGAATGATTTAGATAATTTACCTGCTGTTATACCTACTGAATTACTCATAGAAGCACAATCTATTGCGCTTATTCCCTTAATACTAGAAGGGCAACTTTTTGGCAGCCTATTGTTTTCTGATAGAGATAAAAGTCGCTTTAGTAATATACTTGGCACCTTTCATTTAGAGCAACTCGCTACTAAAGTAAGTTTGTGCTTATCCAATGTACTCATTCGAGAGCAACTTGAATACATGGCACATTATGATCGCTTAACCGGTGTTGCCAACCGTCGTTTAATGGAAATGTATATTGCTGAGGAGTTAGTACGACAGCAAAGGTATGGCGTTCCCTTTTCACTATTATTTGTTGATTGTGATGATTTCAAACAAGTTAATGACCGATACGGTCATGATTGTGGTGATAGAGTATTAACTTATATAGCAACAAATTTACAAGGATTAATAAGAGAGAATGACCGCTGTTTTCGTTTCGCAGGCGATGAATTTGTTGTGGTATTGGCAAGCCAAAAACACCAAGAAGCGGAACTAGCAGCAATACGTTTAAGCGAGTTTTTTATCAAAAACCCTATGCATTACCAACAAGCCGTTGTACCCGTTACAATAACCTGTGGGGTAGCAGCAAGTGATGGAAAACGTTCGATGGACGAACTGCTAAAAGAGGCTGATACCCATTTATATCGACTAAAGAATAATAGAAAACAGTTGTTAGTTTAACGAGTAAATTATGTATGATTGTTGAAATTGAAATTTCAGGATTATTAAAAGGGCATTATGTGGTTGATATTGCCAAACAACGAGGCGCTTACAGCTTAACAACCCCTGGCCATATAAAAAATATCAAGGTTATAGGTAATTTGCGTAGCAGGGGCGTCGAAAGTTTATTAATTGATACCAGCAAAACACTGACCTTCGATGCCGATAATAATATAGTTGGTCGTATAAAAGAGACTCCCTTACCCGCAAGTAATAAATCACCCATTATCTTAGAGATAAGCAAAGCGAAAAAACTTTTTAATCAATCAAAAGAGATTCAACGGCAAGTATTTTCAGATGCTCAACAAGGAAGAAATATAAACCTAACACCCGTTATTGAAATAACGAATAAAACCATTGATACCGTATTTAAAAATGCGGATGCCTTAGCCTGTGTTATCAATATCAGGAAAAAAGATGAGTACTTACTTGAGCACTCAGTATCGGTTTCTGTATTAATAACGATTTTTGCGCGTTTTTTAAAAATAGACAAAAAAATAGTTCAGTTACTTTCAGTTGGTGCTTTTTTACATGATGTCGGTAAAATTAATATTCCAGACAGCATTTTAAATAAACCGGGTAAGTTAACAGAAGCTGAATTTACCATAATGAAAAGCCACGTAAACCACTCGATAAAAATAATAGAGTCGACACCGGGTATTTCCGAATTGAGTCTTGAAGTTGCTGCCCTCCACCATGAGAAGCTAGACGGCACTGGTTACCCTTATAACATCCCTAAAGAAAAAATCACGAAATATGGTCGGATGATTGCCATTTGTGACATTTTTGATGCCCTAACCGCCAACCGTTGTTATAAAGAGGGTTATAGCCATATAAAAGCATTTAGTATTTTAAGAGGTTTGGCGCAAAAAGAGCATTTAGATCAGCGTTTAGTCGACTTATTTATCAAGTGTATGGGTATTTACCCTGTTGGCTCATTAGTCGAATTGAGTTCCAATAAACTGGCTATTGTCGAAAGCAGAAATGACGGCGACCCAATCAACCCTAATGTCCGTTCATTCTATAATTCTCTAGATGGCCGTTACGTAATGGCTGAAGATATAAATTTATCCGACAATGAAGACTTTATTATTAGAGGGGTAAGAGCCGATGATTTTGATCTAGATATGAACAAAATCATCGAATTTCTTTTAATGGAAGGGTAAAGGTCTTAAACCTTAAACTTCGATGTTGCCTTCTGTAATTGAATGGCATTTTTATCAACTAAATGAGCCACATTACCAATTTCTTCGATCGCTGTTTGAGTCGCTCCAAAACTGTTATACATCTGCTCTATATTATTAACAACTGTCTCAGCAACGCAAGATTGCTCTTCTGTTGCCGTAGCAATTTGGCTGTTCATTGAACTGATATGACCGATTTGTTCTTTTATATTTGTTAAAGATTTATCAACTGCAAGTGATATTTCCTCATTGGTATTTGCTTTTTCTCGCGCTAATCCCATAGTACTTACCGATTGGTCAGCCGCTGAAATGAGCTTATCTAGTAAACCACGAATCTCAGTAGTCGATAACGCTGTTCTTGAAGCTAAACTTCTAACTTCATCTGCAACTACAGCAAAGCCTCGGCCTTGCTCGCCCGCTCGGGCCGCTTCAATTGCAGCGTTTAACGCTAATAAATTTGTCTGTTCGGCAATACCATTAATAACATCAAGAATTTTGTTCATGTTCTGCGAGTCTTTAGCGAGCCTATCAACCACATCAGCTGCATTACCAATTTCGTGGACTAATTGACCTGAAATAAGTAAAGAACGCTGAACATTCTCCATGCCTCGATTAACTTCTGCTTCTCCAGAACCTGCAGCATTTGCGGCTTCTGCGGCAGACTTAGCAATATCAGCAACACTAAATTGCATTTCAACCATAGATTGTTTTGTTATTTCAGCCACTTCTGCTTGGCTTTGTACATTAGCATCAACATCACGTACCTTTTCAGCCAATTGTTCAGCACTTTTAGTCAGGGGTGGCACAACATCAATGACATCTGAAACAATACCTCTTAGCAACTGAGTAAAAGCATTAAAGTGCTTAACAACATTGCCTAATTCATCATGGCTCACTACTTCAATCTGGTTAGTTAAATCACCATCACCTTCTGCCAGTTCTTTTAAAGAAGCATCTATATTTAATACTGAATGACTAATTGAACGTGCGATAATGATACTCAACAGTGACATCATAACCAAAAGTAAAATACCCACTAAAATACTTAAATCTCTTGAGTCACTAGAGTTAGCCACAGTTTCTTCAACCAAGGTATTAAATACTTTAGCTGCCTTTTCTTTTTCCTGGGCTAAGCTGTCAGTAACCTTTTGGTAAATATCTGCTTTATTATCAATACTGGTCTTTGTTGAGGCCAATTGAAAATCGATTTCTTCCTTGATAAATCCTACTGAAATCTTTCGTGCGATATCATTATACTCGTTGCTTAATGAGACTAAAGTAGAAGTATCGGAAAACAAGGGTTCAAGTGAATCAATACGCGTTAAATTACCAGTTAATACCGTAACTAACTTACTAGCTTGATCAACTAACTCTTCATCACCAAAAGAGACACTCTGGTTATAGAGCTCATCTACACGTTGCCAAGTACTGACATTTTCACTGGTTAAGTTAACCAAATGAATCGTAGTATTTTGAATTTTTTGTAATAATATTTGGTTTTTAGAGATGGCAGTAATGTTAATAAGTAAATTAATAACAAAGCTCAAAATTGCAATCGCTAGTATTGCTAATATTTTATGAAATATAGGTAATTCTTTAAAAAACTTCATATTTATCCTAATCGTAAATGACGTACGATGCACCGTACATTGTTAAAATACTCAAATAATAAACCCTTTGGGCCTTCAAAAATTTTTAACTACTTTTACATTAGCATTTTCTTAAGTTGAGCTTACATGAAACTCAATGACTAGACTCCGTTCTACACAATGCTCTAAATCTGCTAGAAGTGCTTATCAAGCATACACTCCACAAGAAAGTCTGTTGTTATTCAATCGCTAGGCTAAGTTCAACTTATTATAAATCATAAGATGATTAGCTGGATACGTTTTTAGTAATTTCATACTAAATAGCTATAGCCCCCTATTACCTTACCAGCATTAACGCGAGTAAACACCAAAGATTAATTCACCTTTTTTAATAAAACTGAAAATAAGGCACAGTGAAGGTACTATTCATTTACTCTCGTGGAGCACTTTAGAGAACTTCTTCTGTTGACTATGAGTAAGTATATTTATTAAAAGTTAAGTTTATAGTTCTAATAAAATCAAGAAAACAATAAATGTTTCTTATACTTGTACGAATAGAAGAGCAGGTGAAGGCGAGCTAAATAAAAAGAATAAGGGATTATATTTACGAAGTGATGAATAATGAGTCGCGAAAAATCAGCCTTAACTTTTCACGACTCCTCATATTATTTTCTAAAGTTAATTCCTGACTGGGCTGAAAAATAAGCAAAGAGGGTGTAAACCGCTGTTGCTTGCTTTAAGTCTTCAGGGTTCACCTTGTCCAAGGTATCGTTCTCTGTGTGGTGATAATCAAAGTACTTGGTGCCATCAGGTGCAAAATTCATGCTTGGCATACCTGCAGCGCTCATTACACTCATATCTGATTGTGCTTGTGCATTATTATCGTTTGATAATTCAACGCCTAACGGCGCAAGATGCTTAGCAAGATCGTTAATTGCCGTTAATGACTCTTTACCAACACCCGAAGTCATTTTATAAATTTGACCAACACCAAAGTCCCATTCAGCGCCAATGATATGATTATCCATATTTTTTTCATGGACCTCCATATATTTTTTTGCACCTAATAAACCCACTTCTTCAGCTGCAAAAAGAATGACGCGTATAGTGCGCTTTGGACGTATAGGTAATTGAGCAATATGGTGAGCAGAGGCAAGCATCATAGCAACACCCATACCATCATCTAATGCACCCGTACCGACATCCCAGCTGTCAAGGTGGGCACCAATTGAGACAATTTCATCAGGAAATTCGCTACCGGTTATTTCACCAATGACATTGGCAGAAACAGCTGTTATTTTAGCATCAGTATGGCTGGTTAATTTTAGATAAAAGCTAACCGGTTTATTACGCTTTAATTGATTAACAAGTAAGTCTGCGTCAGGATTTGAAAGCGCAGCCGCAGGAATTTTTTTCACGCCAGCCTCATAACGCATAATGCCGGTATGAGCTATACGGTTATTGTCTGTACCTACAGAACGCATAATTAATGCTGATGCCCCTTTTTTAGCGGCTACAACTGCCCCACCCACACGCGTACCTACTGCTGGACCATAGCCGTTACCGTCGATATACTCTTCCATTTGATAAGAAACAAATGCAATTTTTCCATCTAAACTGTTATCTGGTGCCGCGATTAAGTCAGCTAAGGTTTCAAAATGTGCAACATCTCCAATCAACCCTTCTTCACTGGTAGCAATACTGCCACCAAGAGCAATGGCGACGACCTTATGAGGATAAGGCGAGATTATTTTTGCTTGTGCTTCACCACGTTGCCAAAAAGTACCCGTGACTTCTTCTGTCCACACTTTATCAAAGCCTAAAGCGTTCATTTTAGCTTGCGCCCAAATGACAGCTTTTCTATCACCTTCTGAACCCATTAATCGATGCCCCACTTCCGTGGTTAAAGATTCTAAGACCTTATAGGACAAATTAGATTGCAGAGCGGTATTTTTTAATTGTGTCAGTTGCTTAGTTTCTGATTCAGTCAGTGTTGCCGCTGAACTTGATAAAGCTAACAAAGTACTACTGAAAACAAGCGTTTTTATTACCGATTGAAAAGGCACTTTAAGCATTATATTCCCTTTTATAAATATTATTGATTATAGAATTAATTCAGTATCAAGAATCTTGCGCCGACATGCAAATAGGTTCGCCTTAAAAAAGTGGCAAACTATCTTTATTAAACCATTGAGCCCTAATTAAGCGAATACTGAACTTTTAAAAGATTTATAGCTCAATACTACAGTGCCAAATATAAAGTTAACAAGCAGGATTACATTTAAATAAATTAAGCAATGGACTGACTTTCTCAATTATCTTGCATATAGCGGTACTGATAATTTTTACACAAGGGTTATCAACAGTTCCACTTAGCGCAGTAAAAAATAACGATTCAGTTAACCCTATTATTCAAGCTCGCCTATATTTTCCTTTACGGTTAAGGAAAAAAGCGACTCTTACTTCCAGCAAGGAACCGCTAGCCATTAAAGAAACCATACCAACAGATGAAACAAAAATAAGTAATGAATGGTTAGAAAAAACCAATAATAGGAATATTTTGCCTGCAAAGTTATCTAAACAGCCAATTGATAAAAACGTGTTGAAGAGTAAAGCATCAAGTAAAAAAATGAGTCAAACGTCACTGGAGAAGCTTAAGCAACGTTTAGATAACCAAACCCTTGAAAACGCTGCAAACGACAGCTTAACTAAATACCTAACCGATAAGAGTACAATTGCCCAATCCATCACAAAGTATGATCAGTTAGCCACAGCGAAAGCAAAAATTAAAGAAGTCGATTGTAATAGCAGTAAATTTAATAGTGCGCTAAATACGATGTCAACCCTGCTTTGCGGCAGTATCAGGTGTAATAGCATGCCTAATTTAAAAAACTTTTTAAATAAAAGAATGGCCGTAGCTGAAAAAAAAGCACAAAAAAGCCAGTAATATTTCGCTGGCTTTTTGTTAATCACAATGTAACTAAAGAGAATTAGATTGAGAAAGAAGATCCACAACCACAGGTTGATGAAGCGTTTGGGTTATGTACTAAAAATCGACTGCCTTCTAAGCCTTCAATATAATCAACTTCACCATCAACTAAATATTGTAAACTCATCGGGTCAATAACCATAGTGACGCCTTTTTTAACGATAGTCATGTCACCATCGTTCACTTTTTCGTCAAAAGTAAAGCCATATGAAAATCCAGAGCAGCCACCACCTGTTACATAAACACGTAATTTCAATTCCGGATTTTCTTCTTCTGTGATCAAAGATAATACTTTATTTGCGGCGGCATCGGAAAATTTTATTGGTAATTCGGGAGTTGACATATTGCTCTACTTACAAAGATGTTACGGGAGTGTCTCGCGTGTATTATCTTAAACTTGACTAATTTAGTCAAGTATTGTCTGAGATAGTAAAATTTATCAGCAAGAAGAAGAATTTTATCTAAAATATATACAAAAAATGCGCTATATAATTAACTATAGCGCATTAATTAAACCACTAACGGGTCAGTAGCTAATAGTAAATTAGTGAGTTATTTTTCTACGATAAATAAGACCAAACATAGCAAGTAACATTAACACAAATGTTTGTGGCTCTGGCACTGCAATAGTATCTCTAGGTGGAGCAAAAGAAGCTACACCTTCAATAATGTCATTAGCACAGGTCATTGCCCAACGAAAGGCTATTTGATTAGCTGTCGCTAATGCAGTATTGGCAACATCAAACGAAAAACTCACTTTACCGTAGCCATTATATGTATCACCAACGGTCTTAGCATAGCTATAAGAAGTATCTGCATACCATGAAGATGAATCATGAATCTTATCAGTATGATTATTATCAGCAAGCATAACCGCTTGATCAGCACGGGCACTGTTACCATGAAGAGTCGTTGAAGAAACAACTTGATTAGCACCAAAATTCGACTTCAAATGCCCAGTTCCTGAATTAGAATTACGTGCACCACTTAAATCGTAAACGTAGTTCCAATTTGTGCCGGTATTTGAATTAGCTGCAGCGCTAGTAAAGCTGTCATCTGAGGTATTTCCTTGGGGATCCCAAGGCGATTCTCCAGTACTGTTAAAACTATTATTAGCAGCCATAAACAAATCACCAAGCCTGATGCCGTCTCTATTTATATCGTTGTAAAATGCAGTAAAGATATCAACAGATAGTGTGGTACCGACACGAGAAACAAACATTTGGTCAACGTCATATAGATAAGATTTACCATTGATGTCATTTCTATGACCTTTACCTATATAATTATCTTGAATATCAGAATAACCTTTATCAGCATACTGCTTCATCATGTCTTCGGCGCTAAGTGTATCTGCAAACGCGTTAATACTTGATACTGATAGTGCAGCTATTGCAATCCATTTTAAACATTTCATATTTTAAACCTACTCCTAAATACTGGCATAAATAACATGTGTAATAAAAACACAAGACTATGTATAAATTTTTATTTACTTATTGACCCAACCCAGTTCAATATTCAGGCCAAGATTAAAAAGCCCTTTATTTTTAAATGCATAGGATTATATTATTTCATATAACGATTATTTTACCTAAAAGTGTAAAAAATATCGACAACTATTAAATGTACAACTTAAACAATTAAAGATCTGCTAGATATTCATAATGACTCCTAGTATCCTTAGCAATTGATTTTCATAAGAGAAATAATTAAATGGCCTCTTTGGTAAAAACGACTTTAGCCTTACTCTGCGGGACAATTTTATTGCTGAGTTCGCATGCTCTGGCTTTGCCCGATCAAAGCGCAGATAAACCTTATGAAGATGCCCTAGCAAGTTTTTACCTTTCTGAACTCAACGCGGCAATTATTCATTTAAAGAATGCTTTAAAAAATAATCCTGAACATTTACCTTCTATGGTGTTACTCGCCGAAGTATATATTGCTATGGGTGATGGCGCATCAGCAGAAAATCAACTAGAAAACGCCCAAGAAAAGAATGCCGATGAAAGTAAAATACTGCCGTTAATGCTTGAAGCTTATCTTTTACAGCAAAAATATAAAAAAGTAATTAATGCCCCAATGGCTTCTATAACTCAAAAACAACAACTGAGTAAAGTTGCCGTATTGCAAGGACGTGCTTTCATAGCGATGAATAACTTAGCGCAAGCAAAAGTTTTATTCAAAGAAGCTTTAGAGTATATGCCTAGTAGTATTAAAGCCCAATTAGGCATAGCACAAGTAGGTATGCTTAATGGAAGTATGCTCCAAGCAAGAGTCTATATTGATAAGGCACTATCTTCATCGCCAACCAACAGTATCGCTTTAACAATGATTGCCAATATAGAACAGCAAGCTGGTAATCAGATTGAATCGTTAAAAATAATTTCACAAGTTATTGAGCTAAACAATAAAGATTTTCCTGCGTTACTTACGCGAGCCAGTTTATATATTGAACTGGGTGATTTTCAACTTGCTTTAAACGACCTTAGTATAATCATCACAGAAATTCCCAATGAGCCAAAAGCAAATTATTTAAAGATAATTGCGAACAGTGCCTTAGGTAATACTGAAGAAGTTAATAAAACAACCGCCCATATCAATACCGTATTGATGGGATTACCCGAAGATATAATGAAACAGAATCCCGTGTATCTTTATTTAGCGGGTGTGATTAGTTTTCAGCAACAAGAAAATTTAAAGGCTCAAGATTTTTTGCAAAAATATATCGCTATTATTAGTGACGATATAAGAGCGTTAAAGTTAGCCGCTCAAATTGAACTCGCATTGAATAATCCCTTTCGTGCAAAAACATTATTAGTAAAATCTAGACTAGTAGCCCCTAACGATGTTGAAACATGGTCGCTTCTTGGTCAGACCTATACCGTATTAGGAGAACTACAACTTGCTGAGGATTACCTCAAAGATGTTATTAACAGTGATAAAGAAAATCCCCAACCTTTATTTGAGTTAGCAAAGTTAGAAATTTTATCGGGAAAATTCCCACAAGCTATTACTCACCTTCAATTAGCAAAATCAATAGATGCTAATATAAGTTTTATTGTGCTGCTCGCAGAGGCCTTCCAACAAAACAATCAGTTTGAACAGGCACTAGAGCAATTGAACCTTGCATTAACTTTACAAAGTGATGATAGCGTTTTGCACTTACAAAAAGGTATTTTATTAGGTCAACTAAAACAGCACCTACTAGCAAAAAAATCACTAGAACAATCACTAAAGTTAAACCCTAACAACCTTAGAACACTTGTCCATTTATCAAGAATCGATGTTATAGAACAACAGCCAGAAAAAGCGATAGCAACAATAAATAAGAAAATCGTTGAACTAACAGAACCCAATTCATTTTTACTGATTGAGCTAGGTAATATACATCGCCTAACCAACAATAATAATGAAGCGTTATCAGCCTACAAAAAGGCCTATAGTGTTGATAACACTAACCCCAATGCATTAATAAATATTATTGAAATACAAGTCATGCTTGGCCAATTGAAAGAAGCGATAACCTTAACCAGTCAGTTTTTAAACAAGAACAACAAGGCAGGAAGTATTTATCTAGCGCTCGCTAATTTATACATGGCAGATAAAGAATACCAAAAAGCGTTTAGTACTTTCGAGTTAGCGGTTAAAAATAGTAATGATAAATCAAATGTTTATAATGTTTTTGCTGATGCCCAATTGTCACGCTCAGATTTTGAAGGTGCTACACTCAGCTTAAAACGATCAATTTCATGGAATGCTGAAAATCTTGACTCCCATTTAAAGTTGTTTGATATTTATCTACAACAAAAAAACGAAACGTTAGCGCTCGATATTTTAAAGCGTATAGCCAAAAAAATTACTAATATTATCTTTTTAAACAACCTTGAGGGTAACTTATACTTACAGTTAGGAAAACTAGACGAAGCAGAAAAAATATTTCTAGCTTCCTTGCGAAAAAGTAAAAACCGGCCCGCTGTTTATGGTTTATATCGTGTATACAAACAACAAAAGCACTTTTCAAAGGCGCTTAACTTATTAACCCCTTGGGTTAAAGAGAACCCAAAAGACATTACCTCTCAAATAGCAATCGCCGATACACTAGTCGCAAGAAATCAACTTCAGAGTGCGGCTAAAAAATACCAAGATTTAATTGAAGCGTTTTCTGAACTGCCAATTTTGTTGAATAACGCCGCACAAGTATTCATTAAACTGGAGCAGTTCCCTCAGGCATTAACGTATGCAAAAAAAGCACACAAGCTATTACCTGATAATGTCGCAATAATGGATACACTTGCTTGGTCTTATACCCTAAACAAACAAGCAGATTTGGCACTACCTATATTTAGACAAGTTATTGTTAAAGATTTCAACAATGCTGAAATAAAGTATCACTTAGCTGTTACTTTATATCAATTAGATCGCAAGAGTGAAGCAAAAAAATACCTAAAGGCTGCGTTAGAAAATGAAAGTACACTTCCTAACAGAGCTGCTGCTATAGCACTTATGGAAAAGCTTACTGTGGAATAGCGTGAATAATTAAAAAACACTTGTCATTATTGAGTGTTTTTTAATAAATCATTCCAAATATAGCTCTGGTCTATTCGCTGATATTTTTGCCATCTGTTCTTCGGTAAAATAGCAGCTAATTCTAACTTTTCAGGTAAGAAATCATCTGGAAGAGTAAACTCACCTTCAACGATTTGAAAATATTGAAAACTAAAGGATAAATCTTTCTTTGTAGATACCGATATATTACTTAACTTTAATTCGCTCGGCTTATTATCTAAACTCCCCAATAAAGTAAAATCGACATAGCCTTTAACAAAACGTTTACGTACTTGCTGTTGCATTAAAACAATTTGAAAACGAAAATGATGTGGACTGGCTGTTGGATGGACCATCATTCGATCGATTGCCAATCCATCAGCGGTTTTTTCTGGTGCCATCACTTTTTCATAAAAAGCTAATTCTTTTTTTACTTCATAATGCTCAGACTCCATTATTTTTAAAAGCTCTTGGGAGTGCTGATTAGCCATACGTTCAACTTCTAGCTCTACTTCAAGGGTATTAATCTGACTGTTTTGCTGAACATTTTTTTCATAAAGTTTACTCAATCGCGTTTGCTGTTGTGCTAACGTTTTAACTTGATAACCATGATAAAAATTCCCAACACGATAGCCACTGTAAAGACAGATAACAATCACGAGAAGAAGTAAAAGGGCGGAACGGAATGCGCCTAAACGCACAACAACCGTATTTAGATTTATTTTTGCTAACCAATTCATTTGAAAAGTATTATGATATCCAACGAGTTAATAAATATTTTTAGGCTCAAACAATAAAAGGTGCACCCATTCATTATTATGATATCGCTCTCTTTACTTAGAAAACGTTTAGCCTTACCGAGAACTTCCTGGCAACTTTGTTTGTTAGCCGCTTTAGGTGGCACTGCATCAGCACTTCTAGTTGTGCTATTCACCTACAGCATTGAGACAGTTCAAAGCTTTTATTTAGTCCAAAAAAATAACTATACCAGCTTAAGTGCTTTAAGTCGTTTCCATTTGCCTATAGTAGGCGGATTAGTCATTTTATTTTTTGCTTGGCTAACCGGCTACCAGTATTTACGTACCGGTATTCCTTTTGTGTTGCATCGCCTAAAAGTAGCTAATGGCATTATTCCATTTCGCAATACGTTGAATCAATTTTTCGGTAGTGTGATTGCATTAGCGTCCGGCTTCTCAGTTGGAAAAGAAGGGCCTGCTATACATTTAGGAGCTGCTTGTAGCAGTTATTTAGGTAACAAGTTAAATCTACCGTTTAATACCATACGCACACTATGTGCATGTGGCATTGCCGCAGGTATTTCCGCTTGTTTTAATACCCCCATTGCCGCTGTTATATTTGTTATGGAAGTTATTTTACGCGAATACAAAGTGCATATTTTTATTCCTGTGATGATCGCTTCTATTACAGGGTCAATGATCAGCCGAAGCCTTTTGGGACCTACCCATGAATTTGGATATTTTAGTAAAATATCCCTCAGTTTTGATCATTATCCTATTTTGATTATATTAGGGTTAATACTTGGGTTATTAGCCTATGGCTTTAACCGATACTTAGTCCTTATTATAAAATATTCGAGCTCGATTCATATTGTGCCACGCATTATGTTAGCAGCATTAATTACTGGGATACTTGGATTTTTTGTACCCTTTGCTATGGGCACAGACTTAAGTGTAATAACGTTTGCCTTAGAAAATAATATTCCTTTACAATTATTACTTGGGGTTTTATTTGCTAAAATTTTGATGACCATTACCGCTTTAGGCTTAGGTATTCCTGGTGGAATTATCGGTCCTATTATTGGTATTGGTGCTATTGTAGGCACCTGTGTTTCAATATTAGTTACGGGTTATCTTCCCGGAGAAAATTTTGCTGGTGATTATGCCTTAATGGGTATGGCGGGGTTCTTAGCTGCAACACTAAACGCTCCCCTTGCCGCATTATTAACGGTAGTCGAGTTGTCAAATCAGTTAGAGGTTGTTGTGCCTGCAATGATAGTCATCACCACTGCCTGTGTCTTTTCAGGGCAGTTTTTCAACAACCGATCGGTATTTGTTATGCAACTTGAGCAACAGGGTCTCAAATATCGAAAATCCCCCATCGAGAAATCATTACAACGTATCGGTGTATTAGGCGTTTTACAGGAAAATATTAGCGTTTATCAACAAGAATGTTCTTTGGAAGTTTTCAGGGCATTGAAGAATGTTGAATTATTAAATCATGTTATTATTGAAGTAGCACCTGAAACAGAAAGTCTTAGTCCTTACTCAACATTTTCATGGTTAAAAATAAAACACGATTCAGGCACTAAGCGCGTAGAAATAGTACAATTACAGCTACTACCTTTGCAAAGCCAATCAACTTTAGCTGAAGCCTATTTAGCCCTGATTGAACAGCGAGATGGTGGTGTTTATATTTATGATAATGATCCTAATGAGATCTTAGGCATTATTACTTTTGAACAGATCAGAAGTTATTTATTAGAAGGAAAAACAACAGTATGACAACTCTTTTATGGTTACAAGCTTGCCATGTTTTTTTTATGATCGCCTGGTTTGCGGGTGTTTTTTATTTACCACGCCTGTTTGTTAATCACGCTGAAACCTCTAGTATTGAGGTTGCCGAGCATTTAAAGGGTATGGAAAAACGTTTGTTATATTTTGTAACACCTTTTGCTGTGTTAACTGTGTCTTTAGGCATAGCCTTGATTTATTATTATGGATACGCTTGGTTTATCGTTTCAAAATGGTTGCACTTAAAAATAACGTTAGTGATTTTACTGCTCGCTTACCATGGTTATTGTTTTAAGTTAGTTAAAGATTTTAAAGAAGATAAAAATGTACGTTCAGGAAAATTTTATCGAATTTTTAATGAATTTCCCGTCCTTATATTACTCGCCATATTATATTTGGTGTATTTAAAACCTTTCTAATGGGCGATCTTTGCTTATATTCTGGCTTATAGCCCATAAGAAGCTTTCATCAATTAGGTTGAGCGCTTTGATTTAGACCCACAGAAATTGAATAGCAGCGATAATCTATTCTCAACATTTCTGAATTGTGCTATATTCCTGCATCAAAAATAGTCGCAGTCTTATAATTTTGGGTAACTTTTTATGATGAAGTTTGAAGGAAGTCATATCCTTTCTGTCTCGCAGCTTAATCGCGATGCTATCTCTCGTATTTTAGAAGTTTCATCACTAATGGCGCCTTATGCTATGCGTAAGAAGCGTTGTCATGTGTTGGATGGTGCAATTCTCAATAATCTTTTTTTCGAGCCCAGTACTCGTACCCGGGTCAGTTTTGGTGCCGCTTTTAACCTTCTTGGTGGTGCTGTTCGTGAGACCGTTGGACAAGAAAATTCATCGTTGAGTAAAGGTGAATCTCTCTTTGACACGGCACGCGTTATTAGCGGCTACTCTGATATTATTGCGATGCGACATCCCACGATGTATTCGGTTGAAGAGTTTTCAAAAGGCAGTAGTGTACCGGTTATTAACGGCGGAGATGGAGCTAATGAACACCCAACACAAGCCTTACTTGATTTGTTTACCATGCAATCTGAAATGGCGCCATATAACAAAACTTTAGACGGTTTAAATATTGTCTTAATGGGTGATCTCAAACACGGGAGAACCGTACATTCATTATCAAAATTACTCAGCTTATATAAAAACATGAAAGTAACGATGATATCTCCTGACGCACTTAACATGCCCGACAGTATAATCTCATCCTTAACCAATGCCGGACATCAAGTTGTGGTTACCGATAAAATTGACCATAATTTATCGTGCGATATCATCTATCAAACACGCATTCAGCAAGAACGCTTTGCCAGTAAAGACGAAGCTAATTTATACCGTGGTCACTTCAGCTTAAATAGAAAAATTTATCAGCAGTTTTGCCAGCAACATACTGTGATAATGCATCCCTTACCACGCGATTCTCGCCCTGAAGCAAACGAGCTTGATAGTGATTTAAATGATTTAGACAACCTAGCTATTTTTAGACAAGCCCAAAATGGTGTACTGGTCCGTATGGCATTATTTGCCTTAACACTGGGTGTCGAAAATAAGCTCAGCCAATTTGAAAAACCAGTGACTTGGTACACCAACAAATAAATAATTCTTAAGTATATAAGTGACAACAGTTTATTTAATGTTAGTCGTATTATAATTAACAAAGTAGGCAATTTATGAACCATTCAGAACAACTTTTTAACAGCGCAAAACAAATTATTCCCGGTGGTGTAAACTCACCTGTTCGTGCATTTAATGGTGTTGGCGGTACGCCTTGTTTTATTAAACGCGCTGAAGGTGCATATATTTATGACGCCGATGATAAAGCTTATATTGATTATGTCGGTTCTTGGGGACCAATGATTTTAGGCCATAACCACCCGGCTATTTTAGCAGCAGTTATTGAAACTGCTCAACATGGCTTAAGTTTTGGCGCACCTACCGAGCTAGAAATCACTATGGCAGAGAAGGTACGTGAACTAGTACCGTCAATGGAGCGCATTCGTATGACCAGCTCAGGTACAGAAGCTACCATGAGCGCAATCCGGTTAGCTCGTGGCTACACTGGACGTGATAAAATCTTAAAGTTTGAAGGTTGCTACCACGGTCATGCTGATTCGCTATTAGTAAAAGCAGGCTCAGGTGCACTCACCATGGGGGTGCCAAATTCACCAGGTATTCCTGCTGATGTTGCCAAGCACACATTAACTGTTAGTTTTAATAATATTGACGAAGTTAGAGAAATCTTTGCTAAATATAAAGATGAAATTGCCTGTATTATTGTCGAACCTGTTGCTGGAAACATGAACTGTGTTCTTCCGGTAGAAGGTTTCCTTGAAGGTCTACGTGACGTTTGTGATGAACATAAAAGTGTACTGATTTTTGATGAAGTAATGACCGGCTTTCGTATTGCATTAGGTGGGGCTCAAGCACATTACAATATTGTTCCTGATTTAACGACGTTAGGTAAAGTTATTGGTGGTGGTATGCCTGTCGGTGCGTTTGGCGGTAAAAAAGAGATTATGGATTATATCGCACCTATTGGCCCTGTTTACCACGCAGGTACCTTATCGGGTAACCCTATCGCTATGGCTGCCGGTTTAGCGGCATTAAATGAATTAAGCATCGGTGATAAACACGAGCAACTGAGTGCATCAACTGAAAAGCTTGCTATGGGTTTAAAAGCAGCAGCCGAGCGCAATGGCGTGTCATTAAGCATTAATTATGCTGGTGCAATGTTTGGTTTTTTCTTTACAGATTCACCAGAGCCTGTCACTACTTTTGAACAAGCAACCGCTTGCGATACAGATAAGTTCAGACGTTTCTTCCACTTAATGCTAGAAAACGGCATCTACTTGGCACCTTCAGCTTATGAAGCTGGCTTTTTATCTATGGCTCATACCGATAAAGAGATTGAATTAACGTTAGCCGCTGCTGATAAGTGCTTTGCTCAACTATAATGTAAAAATTAGCGTGGTTTAGCGACTAAACCACGCCCGTTGACACACAAGGATACTCATTTTTTAACAAGACCATCCTTAAAATAAAAAGGGATAACCGATGGCTATCCCTTTTTATTAACGGTGACGCTAATTTACTTTAACGGCCAGTAATTCATTTTCAAGCCAATGATAAGCTTGTTGCCAACCTAATTCTAAACCTGAAAATACCGGATATCTCCATTGATCAAATGAACGACTTGCCTGCAGTTTCTTAGTCACTAAAACACTTTTTTCAGAATAACAAACAAAGGCAAGCGCTTTTAAACCTTCATAAGATGCGACTGAAAGTTTCGCCTCATAAGTATAGGTGTAGTTATTAATGCGGTTGATTAACAGGGCAAAATCCCCTTCTACGTTCTCATGCACAAATTCATGGCATTCCTCAACCATTTCAAGTGTCATTTCGACGCCTTCATCAGCGGTTACTTCAATAATATTATTTGCAAATATATTATAAAAGCCAAAACTTAAACGATGCTTCATATCAGATCCAGCGTATTAATTTTATAGGTGATATCAATCCCTTATGATTAACAAGCAATCCTATGAGCTAGCTATTTTTTTATACAATAGTATCTGTATAATAAACATGCAAGAAAATGCATGATAAAAAAACAAGATACATTAGTAAACCTGTCATGCTAATCAGTAAAAAGTTGTTCAAACCAAGATAACTTTTTCTTCTTTTCTGTCAGCTTTTTTCCTAAACAATGCGGCTCTATTAAAAGACCTGTCGTTATTGCCGGATAACTAATCATTTCAGCACACTCGATACTGACGGCGATACCACTGGAAGATTCAAAATTAGTTAATGCAATATTTTCAGGCATTAAACGACTTTTGTTAACCACACCGTTTTTATTCATAAACTGTGCAAATAGCACTAAAGCGCCACTACTGCCTGTTAGGTTGGTCGGTTTGTTGTCGTCACGACCTAGCCAAGTCGTCACTAAGTTTTCGTTATCATAACCAATAAACCAACTGTCTCTTTGATCATTGGTGGTACCTGTTTTTCCTGCTACTGCTGCCCCATCTAAACGCCAAGTAAGCGACTTAGCCGTTCCCACTTCGGTTACTTGTGATAAAGCATGGTCAAGTAAATACATAGCTTGAGTTGAGAACAACTGCTCGTCTGGCGCTTCAAATTGCCATAAAGTTTCGCCCTGTGCCGAGATAATACGGTCAATCGCATGACTATTACTCTTAAATCCTTGATTGGCTATAGATAAATAAAGCTGATTAATTTCATATGGTGATAAGCTTAAAGAGCCCAATAACATACTAGGGCGAGTGACGATATCTTCGGGATAACCTAGTAAGTGAAAGATATTGGCAATATTTTCTAAGCCGAGTTGCATACCTAAATTCACCGTTGGCACGTTTAACGACCTAACTAAAGCATCATGTAGGCTTACCTTGTTTTCAAATTTTCCATTATAATTATTTGGACGCCATTCTTTACCGCCATCACTGATAAGTACAATAGGTTCGTCGCTCAATAAGGTTGCAAAGTTATATTGTTGATAACGCTCTAGAGCGGCCAAGTATATTGCGGGTTTTACTAATGAACCGATGGGACGTTTAGCATCTAATGCTCGGTTAAAGCCGGCATAACCCGCTTTTTTATCGCCAACTAAGGCTTTTACTTCACCTGACTTGATATCGGTAACCACCATGGCAAGTTGTAAGGACTCGCCTTTGTTCAATATTGTTAACTCAGGGATATGCTTAGCTATTGTTTGTTCTGCATTCATTTGTGCTGTTATTGAAAAGCCTGTAAAAACTCGAACACCCGCTTGTTGTTGGAACGCTGAAAGCTTTTCAGAAAGTTCTTTTTTGACCAATTGTAAATAAGCAGGAAACTTTTTATTGGCTAAACGGCGAGTTTTACGAATAGATAAAGGTGATACGACGGCCGCTTGATAGTTTTTTTGTGAGATCAGTTCATTTTGATACATCAACCGTAAAACAAGATCTCGTCGCTTTTTAGCATTTTTAGGGTGACGCCAAGGATCATAATAACTAGGCCCCTTGACCTGCCCAACAAGCATGGCCATTTGTTCAATCGTTAAAGATTGGATCGGCTGACCAAAATAAAATTTAGCCGCTAAGCCAAAACCATAAATACCATTAGCGTAGTGTTGTCCTAAATAGATTTCATTTATATAGGCTTCAAGTAGCTGATCTTTGCTATATCTAAGCTCCAAAATAATCGACATAACCGCTTCGTTAACTTTACGCCAGAGTGTTTTATCACGGGTTAAAAACATATTTTTAACCAGTTGCTGTGTTAAGGTACTCCCTCCCTGAACCGTTCTACCTGCTTGAATATTAGCCACTAAAGCTCGAAAAATTCCTAATGGGGAAACACCCGCATGAAAATAGAAATCACGGTCTTCAACTAATAGTAAGGTATCAATAAGTTGCTCTGGTACTCTTTGTAGTGAGACTATCACCCTATCTTCTTTGTTTTCAGGAACTAATCGCCCCAGTGAGTAAGGTTCAAATGAAAAACTTTCAATAGCTCCTTGCTCATTAAACAAAGAAAGTATTTTATTACCGGCAATATTAATAGTGAAGCGCTCTACGTGCGTATTACCGTTGCCAAAATCAAAAGCGCGACGATAAACAATCAGCGTCGTCTTTGATAAAGCAAATTCACCCGGGTTGAGCGCCTGTTGCTTTCTCTGATAACCAGACAAAAGTAAATTTTGCTTTAGTTGAACAAGTGAAGCATTATCGCCAACTTTGAAACTGTCAACTTTGCCATAAACTTGCACGGGAATGTTCCACCGTTGCCCCTCAAATTTATCTTTCACTTTACTGTCGAGGTAAACCGCATAAAAGCTAAATAAAAATATAAAGGTAATGAACAATTTCAAAGCAGTACGCCAGCACCAACTTACCCGAGAGGCTCTGGTAGCAATCTTTTCTTTGGTTTCTTTTTTCACATTATTAGTCATTTTAAATAGTATTTTCATCCGTTAATAAAGCTAATGCTTCATTACATATATTTTTTAACGCGGTTAGTCGCCTTTGCATTAGCGGGATCATTCGGCCAAAAGTGCTTAGGGTATTTTGCTTTCATCTCTTTTTGTACCTCCTTGTAGCTTCCTTGCCAAAAAGCAATGAGATCTCGCGTCACTTGAATAGGTCTCTTTGCCGGCGATAGCAGCTCAATAATCAAGGAAACATCGCTGTTATGTTGATCATCGCCAACCTTAGGGGTAACACTCACGCCATAAAGCTCTTGCATAGGCATTGAAACAATTGGCGCTTGCTCGACACTATATCGAATTGGGCAACGTCTTCCTGTTGGGCCAACAAAATACTCAGGGGCAATACGAGCGAAGGTTTTTTGCTGGTTATAATCAAGTAATGATAGTAATGCCGATGATAAATTTACTTTATCTAGCTGGTTTTTATTTTTAATCGCACCAATAAAAGGGACTAACCATAACGCTAAGTGTTGTAATAAATCACTTTCCTCAACATTAGGAAAATTTAAATGCGGCTGAGTTTGATTAACCCAACGCCAACGACTGAGTAATTTTTGATCAGCTTCGCGCCAATGAAGATAGGACAGACCATTTTGCTCAATTTGTTGTTGCCATAAAGTAGCTAGTGCTTCATCACTTATTTGTTCATTACTGGGTTTTTCTGACAAGACAATAGCACCAAATACTGTTTGCTGCTTCGCACTTATACGTTGGGTTTTCGAATCGTAATTAAGTTGTTTTATTTGTTTTTCAGCGATAATTCCCAAATTAATAAGCTGTTTAATATCAACCGGTGCAGCAAGTCTTACTTGTAATTTTTGTTGGTATTCAGCTAAGTTAGCAGCCACAATATAATCTTCACTCGCCAGCGCATCTTGCTCATTGATCATAAGACCTTTACCATTTTCAGCTAAAAAATGGCCGTATTGTGCCCGTTGTTTAGCAATACGCTCGGGATAAGCTAAAGCAAGTAATAATCCGGTTAATTCCAGTGGTAAGCTTGATAAATTCGATACTGAAACTTCATTAATTCTTTGTAAGTGTTTTTTTGTTTGTAGGAAAAATGACTGATATTTTTTGCTGGTTGATTGCTGAATTAACTCACTCAAACGGTGACGTAAGTCACAATCGGTAAATGCACGTTCACCACGAAATATATCTCGGTCTTCAAGCAATGACGCTAACAATGCGGCGAGGTTTGTTAATCCTAAGTAGTGATGTTTTTTTTCTAATGCTGAGGCTCTCACAATCATTTTAGCAAAACGTGGATGACAAGCAAAACCAGCAACATTTTTGCCAAGTGGGGTTAAGTTTCTTTTATCGTCAAGTATCTGCAGCTTTTGTAATTCTTGCCATGCTTGAGTTTCGAGTAGTTTTGTCGGAAGTTCTATTAGAGGTAGTTCGTTAAATTGCTTAACACCCCAGCGTGCAACCTCTATAATCATAGGAAGTAAGTCAGCTTGTTGAATTTCACTGGCACTTTGTTCGTTCCTGCGCTGAAAATCTTCGTCGCTGTAAAGTCGAATACATTTACCTGCCATCATTCGACCCGCACGTCCCATACGCTGTATTGCAGAGGCCTTAGAAATATTACGCTGCTGTAACTGATTTGTCAGCGTTTGCCGGTCGTAGATGGCGACTTTTTCTAAACCACAGTCTATAACTAAATCAATTCCTTCAATCGTTAAACTCGTTTCTGCAATATTAGTTGCTAGAACAATTTTATGAAGCCCTTGCTCGGTAGGCGAAATTGCCTGTTGTTGCTCGGCAAGCGTTAAGTTGCCATATAATGGACATAATAAAAAATGCTTGGGTAATAAATCACCTAACTTTTCAGCAAGAAAACGAATGTCAGCGATACCGGGTAAAAAAACCAATATTGAACCTTGGTGCGAGTTTATTGCATTCTTACAAATATTAACCGCGTGTTCACGCCATAATCGGCTATTTTTTACTGGCGAATAACTAACATCAATAGGGAAACTTCGACCTTCACTAGCAAGAGAAACGGCGTCGGGTAATTGCTTAAGTAATTCAGCAGTCGCTAACGTTGCTGACATTAATAATATTTTTAAATCGTCTCGTAACCCCTGTTGTGTATCTCGTGCTAATGCAAAAGCTAAATCTGCATGCAGTGACCTTTCATGAAACTCATCAAAGATCACTAAAGCACAATTTTCAAGCTCAGGGTCATGCTGAATAATTTGGGTGAATATACCTTCAGTGATGACCTCCAATTGAGTATTTTCAGATACCCTACTTTCATTTTTCAACCGATAACCGACTGTTTTCCCGACCGGCTGACCTATCTGCTTCGCTAAAAAACAAGCAACTGTTTTAGCCGCTAAACGACGAGGTTGAAGTAAGTATATTTTTTTACCTTTAAATTGGCCAAGTGCTAATAGCCATAACGGTAGGCCTGTTGATTTGCCCGCGCCTGGCGGAGCAGATAGTACAAGAGTTTGATGCTGAGTTAATGCATCAAGAAATTCCGCTTTGATGTTTTCTATGGGTAATGGAGAAACAGACATTTTAATTTTATGAAATAGGGTCGGGTAACAAGCTTATGGTCACTCTATCACAAACGTTTCAAGCCATATTGTTATATTTCGTTCGCCAGCCTAAAACAGGTAAATAACCGCTAAGAATGTAAATATATAAATGCCTAAAAAAAAGCACAATAATGTTCATTATTGTGCTTTATATCGATTAACACGTCACATTAAAAATTACTTAATTAACTCAGCGATCGTGGCAATACCTAAGCCAGTCCCTCCGGCACTAAACAAGCTAGTGCTACTGCCATTATAAGCCGTCGCTAAATCGAAATGTAACCAACCTGCTCCTTCATTGTCGACAAATCTAGATAAAAATCCCGCAGCATTACTTGCACCGCCAGCACCGCCACCCGGTACAGGTCGACTGTTTGCCGTATCTGCAAATTCAGATGGACATTTATCTTGATGCCAAACGGCTAAAGGAAATTGCCATATTGGCTCATTCACTTGCTCTGCGGCTTTTTTCGCTTGCTCTGCAGCTTGGTTGTCTAAAGTAAATAAAGCATTGTATTCACCACCAGTAGCCATTACCGCCGCACCTGTTAGTGTTGCTGCGTCAATAATAAGAGGCGCCTTAGTTTCGCTTGCTGCTAATAAACCGTCAGCCAGTACTATTCGACCTTCAGCGTCGGTGTTAGCGACTTCCATCGTTACACCGTTTTTATAAGTTAAAATATCGCCCAACTTATAAGCATCGTTACTGACCATATTTTCAGCACAACATAAAAATAACTTAACGCGTTTATTTAAACCTTGTCTAATGGCTAATGCCATAGCTCCCGCAACCACTGCAGCACCGCCCATATCACATTTCATGTCAAACATTCCTGCGTTTGACTTTAAGCTGTAACCGCCACTGTCAAAAGTGATACCTTTACCGACTAAACAAGCAGATACAGCCGCATCAGGATCGCCTGTTGGGTTAAAATCAACTTCTAATAAACACGGCGGATTAATACTGCCTTTACCAACATTATAAATGCCCACCCAGCCTTGCTGTTGCAATTCATCGCCAGAGATAATATTGCTGGTGACATAAGCAGGTGCTTGAGCATTAATATAGTCTGCTGCTAACTCAGCCAATTTAAGCGGATATAGCTCAGAAGGTGTTTGATTAATTAAATCACGGCTCCAAGCAAAAACAGCTAATTTATCGTTCAAACTGTTGATACATTCGCTGCTACCGGTAAATTCAACGTTAGTTAATTTTCCGACACAAGTAAAACCGAGTGCAAAACTCCATTGAGTATTAGCTTGCCAGTTATCACCAGATAAACGTGCATGCTTAACGCCAAGTTTCTCAATGCTACGTGCTGCTTTTTGAATCTGTCTTAAGGGGCTACCACTTGAATCTTTCAAACAGATATGAAGTTCGTTATCAACATACTGAACAAGGTTGTCACTTTGCCAATTATTACTACTACTTTGCTTTGATAAATGAATATTTGTTACTTGGGTCATAAACTATCCTAAAGATCATAAATTAATACGACTTAGTTTATACTTATCATCAAGCAAAGCCGATATTTTTTAAAAAGTAGTTATTTAATTAATGTAAACCTAGCCAAACCTCAGCTTTAGACAAGTGCGTTCAGCAAGGAAAATGGATTATTTAACGGTATAATATTGTGATTTTCTTGTTGTACTTTTTAACGACAGCACCAAAACATCTAAGAAATATTTTATCAAAACAGCTAACTTTGCAATAATTCTAGCGAGTATTGTTGGCCAATTAAGTACCACTAACAAAAGTTAGCGGTTTGTCAGTACATAACGTAACATTAATAAAACTTATCATTTATTTTTCCAATGAACATAAATCTTAAAAAAGCGATTTTAATCAAACGTTATAAACGTTTCCTTGCAGATATCATATTAGAAGATGGCACTGAAACAACACTTCATGTCGCCAATACAGGTGCTATGACCGGTTGTGCGACAGAAAAAGATACTGTCTGGTATAGTACTTCAGATAATAAAAAACGTAAATATCCCTACAGTTGGGAAATCACCCAAACACAAAATGATCATTTTATATGTGTAAATACCCTACGTGCCAACCAATTAGTTGAAGAAGCACTGACTAATAGAACAATTAATGAACTGCACAACTATAAAACGTTAAAACGAGAAGTAAAATACGGTGATGAAAATAGTAAAATCGACTTCTTACTTACTGACGAAAACGATGTGTTAACTTATATAGAAGTTAAAAGTGTTACTCTGCTAGGTGATGGCTCTATAAGTAAGCAAGGCTACTTTCCTGATGCAGTCACGCTTCGTGGCCAGAAGCATTTACGTGAACTCATGCAAATGAAACAACAAGGTCATCGAGCTATTTTGTTATTTGCTGTACTTCATAGTGGGATTGAAAGCGTTATGGCCGCACAGCATATTGACGCTAAATATGCAGAACTTCTATCACAGGCTAAGGAGCAGGGTGTTGAGGTTATTGCTTACAAAGTAAGCTTTAAGCAAGATATTAGCAACATTCAAATGACTTTGGTCGACGTCTTGCCGGTAAAATTAGCGGAAAATGTAACGGATTAACCAAAAAAAAGAGTTAAATACATTGACTCACCCTAACAAAAATTGTTAAAAAAGCTTGCTCAAAAATAAATTGTTAAAAAATAGTATACAAAAATATTTCCACTTTTCCGAACGAACCCACAACCGTTTGATTTAAAAGAAAAATAATTATTTTTTAAGTTAATTGTAACGAAAGCCTTGAATTATGATTCGTGCAACGCAATATAGACTGGGTATTTCAGGTCTATTTATTATTGGCAATTGCAACCACGGGTGTAGCTTTTAATGAAAGAGCAACAACTTCGCCATGTAGGTCGATGTAGCATTTAGGAGAATAAGCATGCCAGCCAAAAAAGTACTAGGTATTTTAGCATTAGCGGGCGTATCGCCGTACGCAGAGAAAGCCAACGAAGAGTACATGAACGCTGCTCAATTAGAGCATTTCAAGAAAATTCTTGATGCTTGGCGAGTGCAGCTTCGCGAAGAAGTTGACCGCACAGTTATGCATATGCAAGACGAAGCAGCAAACTTCCCTGATCCGGTTGACCGAGCAGCTCAAGAAGAAGAGTTCAGTTTAGAGCTACGCACACGAGATCGTGAACGTAAACTCATTAAAAAAATTGAAAAAACATTACAATTGATTGAAGAAGATGAATTTGGCTTCTGTGATTCATGTGGTATTGAAATTGGCATTCGTCGTTTAGAAGCGCGCCCAACTGCTGATTTATGTATTGAATGTAAAACACTTGCTGAGATTAAAGAACGCCAATTAGCAGGTTAGTTGCTTGATTAAATGATATTACGTTAACGTATTCATTATATGAATCACGACAAAATTAATATTACGCGGCCACAATATTTGAGTAAATCTACGACTCAATATCGTGGCCGTTTTGCTCCATCCCCTTCGGGTTTCCTTCATTTTGGTTCTTTAATCGCCGCACTCGCCAGCTATTTACATGCAAAAAATCAGCAAGGTTTATGGTTAGTTCGTATTGAAGATATAGACCCACCCCGTGAAATGCTCGGCGCCAGTGCTGCAATTTTAACAACACTCGATGCTTATGGACTCCACTGGGACGAACCTGTTTTATATCAAAGTCAGCAAAGCGATTTATATAGAGACGTTTTAAAAAAATTAGCAGAACAAAAACTCACCTACCACTGCCAATGTACACGCGCTGAAATCAAAGCTCAGGGCGGGATTTATCAAGGTCAGTGCAGAAATAAAAATCATCCGCAAACAAATAGTGCTACGCGATTACGTAATCTCCACGGTATTTATCACTATCATGATTTAATACAAGGTGATTATTTTTGTCCGCAACAGCTTGCCAAAGAAGACTTTATTTTAGCCAGAAAAGATGGGCTATTTGCTTATCAACTTGCTGTTGTAGTCGATGATATTTATCAAAATATTAGCCATGTTATTCGAGGCTGTGATTTACTTGACCCAACGGTAAGGCAGTTAAGTTTTTATCAACAACTGGATTATCAAGCGCCACAGTTTGGCCATATTCCATTAGCCGTTGATGCAACTGGTTTTAAACTCAGTAAACAAAACAAAGCCCCTGCCATTGATAATAACAACCCAACCCCTTCCTTAATCGCAGCCCTTAATTTTCTTGGACAACATCCACCTAAAGATCTTTATGCTTACTCAGCCTTGCAAATCATAGAGTGGGCGATCGAAAACTGGTCTACAGATGCGATCCCTAAGCAGCAAGAAATAGCATTTTGTCAGTAATATTCAAGTAAAACGGGTGTTTGTTGAATTTTCAAACGTTTTATATTCTCTTTTATTGCCCCGTGATATATTATTGTAGCCAATAAAAAAGTGAAACGTAGCATTACAAGATGTTTCAACTTCCCACATTATCCAATCAAGGCCAGTATTATCAAAAGTGTTATCAACTTGTGTAAAAGAGTATTGGGCAAAGCCTCTAAAAAAATGGCTAAAAGCTCAACTAAAATTCAGCCGACCACAGGCTCTACTGTTTTAACACGCGACCAGCATAATGTTTCTCGTAAGAAAATGAGCAACAACGCTTTAAAAGTGCTTTACCGCTTAAATAGTGGTGGCTATGACGCCTATTTAGTCGGTGGTGGTGTACGTGATTTATTATTGGGTTTAGAGCCAAAAGACTTTGATATAGCGACTAATGCGACTCCTGAACAAATTAAAGATTTATTTCGCAATTGTCGATTAATAGGCCGCCGCTTCCGGTTAGCTCATATTGTTTTTGGCCGTGAAATTATTGAAGTAGCAACATTCCGTGGCCACCATGAAAATGCGCCAGAGAAAGAGCAAAGTTGCCAAAAGACTTCAAAACAAAGTGAAGACGGCATGTTACTGCGTGATAATATTTATGGTTCTATCGAAGAAGACGCTGAACGTCGTGACTTTACCATTAACGCACTTTACTACAGTGCAAAAGATTTTAAAGTACATGATTTTGCTAACGGTATTGGCGACATTAACGCTAAATTAATCCGTTTGATTGGTGATCCTGAAACACGATATCGTGAAGATCCGGTTCGTATGCTACGTGCAATTAGATTTGCCACTAAGCTAGATATGACCATTAGCCCAGAAACAGAAGCGCCAATTGCTGAATTAGCTCCTTTAATGGCAAACATACCTCCGGCAAGAATGTTCGAAGAATTTTTAAAGTTATTTATTGCTGGCAAAGCGCAACTTACTTTTCAGCAGTTAAGAAAGTATGATTTATTTCGCTATTTTTCCCCAGCAACTGACCAAATGCTAAGTAAAGGCAATCATCCGCATATTGAACGTTTTATCGTTCAAGCCCTGGAAAATACCGATAGCCGTATTAATAATGAACAACGCGTCACCCCAGCATTCTTATTTGCCGCAATGCTTTGGTATCCACTGCAAAGTCATGTTGAACGTTTACGTAGTGCACAACCACAGCTGTCACCCCAAGATGTATTTTTTGCTGCTTTAAGCGAAATAATGTCTGAACAACAGCGCAGTATAGGTATCCCTAAACGTTTTCAAGCCGTAATGAAAGATATATGGATCCTGCAAGATAAGCTAAGTCGTAGAGATGGTAAACGTGCTTATAAGGCGCTAGAACATCAGAAATTCCGTGCGGGTTATGATTTTCTTTTACTGAGAGCCCAAATAGAAGCAACACCTGAAAATCCAGCATTAGAAGAGTTAGCAAAGTGGTGGACTGACTTTCAAGTGAATGACCACAATACGCAAGAATTGATGATAAAAAGTATTGCCCAATCACGAACTACCAGCCGTAGAAGCCCTAGAAAACGTCGGGTTGTTCGCGAAGACAAATCGAACAGTACTGATTAATGGCGTTAGTCTATGTAGGATTAGGCAGTAACTTGTCTGATCCACAAAAACAAATAAAACTTGCAGTTGCGTCCTTAGCACAAATAAAAAACACCACACTCGACGGTGTTTCTTCACTGTATTTTAGTCGCCCGATGGGACCACAAGACCAACCCGACTATATGAATGCTGTTGCCTCATTAACAACTGACCTCAATCCTTTAGATTTACTTAACGAATTACAAGCCATCGAAAATAATGCTGGTCGTGTTCGAAAAGATAATCGCTGGGGAGCACGTATTCTCGATTTAGATGTGCTTTTATACGATAATGAAACCATTAACCACGAACGCTTAATCGTGCCTCATTATGGTTTAGAGCTTCGTGAATTTGTCTTGTTACCACTTGCAGAGTTATCACCTAAGCTAACACTACCCAATGGCAAGCCTGTTTTAGCATTAAGCCAAGCTATTGCGACAAATGGGTTAAAAATTCATAGCAAGTTGCGCTAATTTAACAATTATGCGAAAGTACGCGCACTCAAATACGCTCTCTGAGTATTTACTCAAACCTTAAAAATTTTGGACTAAATATGGCTAAGATAACTACATCAACTTTGCTAAAAATGAAACAGCAAGGTGAAAAAATTTCTACCATCACCGCATATGATGCAAGTTTTGCAAAACTATTCGATCAAGCGGGTATTCACGCTATTTTAATTGGCGACTCATTGGGTATGGTTTTACAAGGCCAAGATGACACATTACCTGTTGATATAGACCATATGGCTTATCATACACAGTCGGTAAAGCGTGGTGTTACTGACACCCTCATCATTAGTGATATGCCTTTTATGACATATGCCACTAAAGAGCAAGCTTTCACTAACGCGGCAAAACTTATGCAAGCCGGTGCAAGCATGGTAAAGATGGAAGGTGGTGAATGGCTGGTTGATACAATTAAAGGCCTAGTAGAGCGCGGTATTCCAGTCTGTGCTCACTTGGGCTTAACACCACAATCTGTTAATGTATTTGGTGGGTTTAAAGTACAAGGCCGTGAAAAATCACAAGCAGATAAAATGATCGCCGACGCTAAGTTACTTGAAGCGGCTGGCGCGCAATTGTTAGTTTTAGAATGTATACCTTGTGATTTAGGTAAAGCGATTTCTACTGCTGTTTCAATCCCAACTATTGGTATTGGTGCAGGTAAAGATACCGATGGTCAAATCTTGGTGATGCACGATGCTTTGGGTATTTCCTGTAGCTATATGCCGAAGTTTTCACGTAATTTTTTGATCGATACTGGTGACATTAAAAAAGCCATTGAGTTATACATTAGCGAAGTCTCCAATGGAAATTTCCCTGGTGACGAACATATTTTTGTTAAATAGATTGTAAAATACCCTATATGAAAATAGTAAATGAGATTATCGAATTACGCCAACAAGTCACTGAATGGCGTAAACAAGGTTTAAAAATAGCGTTTGTCCCTACCATGGGCAATTTACACGCTGGACATATAGCTTTAGTAACAGAGGCTCATCGTCACGCTGACAAAGTGGTTGCCAGCATATTTGTTAATCCCATGCAATTTGGCGCCAATGAAGATATTGACAATTACCCGCGCACGCTCGACAACGATCAACAGCAATTAGTCTCTGCTAACACTGATTTACTCTTTATCCCCTCTGCTCAAATGATTTATCCTAAAGGGCTAGATAAGCAGACTTATGTTGATGTACCCAATGTATCTGTTGGTTACTGTGGAGAAAGCCGCCCAGGGCACTTTCGTGGTGTTGCGACGGTTGTGTGTAAACTGTTTAATTTAGTACAACCAGACATCGCGTGTTTTGGTTTAAAAGACTATCAGCAAGTCCAAGTGATAAAAACTATGGTTGAAGACCTTTCAATGGCTATTGATATTATTGCTGTCGATACGGTTCGCGAAAAAAGTGGCTTAGCAATGAGTTCGAGAAACGGTTATTTAACGCCGGAACAACTTGCAATCGCACCAGCACTTGCAAAAAACATTCAATGGCTAGCACAGCAAATAAAGTCGGACCACGACTTTAGTGGTCTGATAAAACAAGCTACTCATTTGATCAATAATGCCGGTATGAAAACTGACTATATTGATATTTGTCATGCAAGAACACTACAACCTGCCAATAAAAATGATAAAGAATTAGTGATCCTCGCTGCTGCACATTGTGGTAAAGCAAGGTTAATCGATAATTTACAAGTTTTCCTCTGATAATTATTTACTGCTCGTATTAATAAATAAAGATCAAAAAAGCCGAATGTTATTTTGATAACGTTCGGCTTTTTTGTATTTACTGTGATAAAACGCGACAAAAAGTTATTCGTATGAGCGTTCTAACCATTGAATTTGCGATTGCAATTCTAAAATTTCTTTTTGCGCTTCAATTAAGGCTTGTTGAACCGATGAAATGTCAGCTTGATTGTGTTCAGATACTTCTACTGGAGTTTTTCTCATGTCGTATTCCATAATTATTACCACCACAAAATGTAATTGTGTATGAATTATTACACAACAACTTTCATAAATAAAATAACATTTATAGATCTAAATGAAACCTTATAGAACAAAAATTCATTAAAAATATATATAATCATACTTAACAGTGAGTTAAACAATATTTTTTAGGGAGATAAATAATAAAACGAAAGGAACAACTTACATAACGAAAGTAAAAGTAAAACATTTCAAGCAGAGTTACAAAATATAAGCTAAGTTAAGGGCAACAAATCAGGTAGAAAGGTTTCACTTTCTTGAGCCAATTCAAGTTGCTCGACTAGCACATCATTAAGAATTTCATTGGAGGTTAATGGATTCGCCAATACAACACGAAAAACCACCGTTTTTCGACCTTGATAACGCTGCACTTCAATACGCGTGCGTGAAACAAATGATTTACCATTTTCACGTTGACGTTTTTGAATAAATTTAGTCAGGTCATCGAGTAAATCATTAATATTATCTTGTTGTACTGCTGAACTATTTGCTAATAAGTTTTGCACCGCTTTTGGATTGTAACGATAAGTTAATAAACATAACTCTGGTTCAGTTATTAACTCAAAGTCAGCATGCTGATTAATGCGTTCTGCAAAATACCGTGCTCTGTCAATTCCTTGGTTAATCAACATTTCATAACCAGGTCGACTGATAATATGTAAGCTTGCATAAACTAACATCGCCATACCGGGTCTTGATCCCTCCAAGGTATGTGAGCCTAAATCTTTTGAACCTTTACGTAAAATATATTCGGCATGGTGTTCAATAGAAGCCACAGAAGCCGGATTTTTAAACACCACAAGGCCTGCGCCCATGGGCACATACATTTGCTTGTGAGCATCGATAGTTACTGAATCAGCGCGTTCAATTCCCTTAAGCAGTGGACGGTATTTATTTGATAATAATGTCGCGCCACCCCATGCCGCATCAACATGAAAGTGTGTTTGAAACGCCTCAGCAATATCAGCCATTTTATCTAATGGATCAATGTTACCTGTTTCTGTCGTACCAGCAACGCCAACAATACTTAATACGCGGATGTTTCTTTGTTTCAACTCAAGGCATTTTTCACGCAATTTCTGGCAATCAATGCGGTTATGGCCATCGGTAGGAATTGATATCACGCTGTCCTGACCAATCCCTAGGATATCAGCAGACTTCTTTAGTGAATAATGGCCACGGTCAGACACTAAAATCACTAAGCCATCATATTTATAATGTTTTAATGCGTTAAATAAGCCTTCTCGTGCAATACCTTTGAAATCACCATCAGCTTTCAACAAATTATTACGCGCTACCCAAAAGGCCGTTAAATTGGCGACAGTGCCACCAGAACAAAAGGCACCTAATGAATGGTTAGCACTGTGCATCCATTGCTCATAAAAATGGTCATTATCTTTATAAACCAAACGATGCATCATACCTAACACTTGACGTTCAAGTGGGGTAAATGCTTTTGATGTCTCAATTTTGACTAAATTTTGATTTAAACCCACCATCAATTTAGAAAGCGGTAAAATAAAGTAAGGTAAAGCTGAGGTCATATGACCAATAAAACTTGGGCTTGATGTATGCACTGATTGTGCAACAACTTTATCTAAAATATGGCGAGTATGATCAGAGACAAAACTAGGTTCTTCGGGAATAGCCGAGCTAGCGAAATCTTTTTCAATTTCGCTTAAGGCACGTTCTTTAGCAGCAATATGATTACCTAAAAAACCAGCAAGATTTTCTGATATTTCTTTTTCGATCAGCCCCAACGTCGAATCAGGTGCTTCTGGAATGGTAAAAATACTGTGTAAAGACTCTTGAGTCGCTTTTGCTGTGCGCTTATTCGTCGTCATACCTTGCCGCTGTAACCATGTTGGTAAGTAAACATAAAACGGCACTTTAATAAAAAATGACTGAAATGTCTTGTACTTTATTTCTATCTACCATAGAAAAATCCAGCAATACAGTCACTAGATAATAGTTGCCACGTAAACTAGCGCTAATTCTACAAGTGCTAAAGTACTCAACGCCATCATTAATACATTCTTTTTAATTAAATTATTCATCTTCAATATCCTTTTTGATTGAGTATTATTACTCATTAATCAAAAAGTAATCAAGATCTAAGCCACATACGTTAAATTGTTGATTTTTAATCAAAATAAAACTTAATTTCAAATCATAATTTACTGCTCATTAAATAAATTAGCGAGTTTCACTAACTTATTGTCAATTTTGCTAAGCAGCATAGTTGATAAAATTAAATAAAAGGTAGATATTCACGATTGAGCAATAACTGCCAGCAAGGTTGACCACTCGCTTTATATTTTGCTTCAAAAGGCGTTAAAGGCTCTTCATTAGTAATCACACTAATATTACCTAAAATACCCGCTACATCAGCAGCAAATTGAAACTCTTCTAAGTATAATCGCCAGTTACTGCGCAGAATAATTTGTTTACCAATATTAATAATTTGTGGGAATACCGCACTACCATGCCAACGCCTTTGAATATGTTTCGATTTAGGCCAAGGATTGGGATACAAAATATAATGTTTATTTACCGGCCAATTTGCTTGGTCAACTAAACGATAAAAATCATTCAAATTTGCTCTAACTAAATGGAAATTCTCAATTTTAGAGCCATCGTTATGGAGAAGTTCATCTACATTGCGATTAATGCGATGCGCTGACTTATCAACACCAATCACTAAAGCCTGCGGATTTTGTTTGGCTAAAATACGTGTACTTTGCCCAACACCACAGCACGAGTCTAAAATAATATCCCCTTGATGGGCTTTCACTAAAGCATCCATTTCGGCAAACGCTTGCTCGGTATGTGCTTGAAAAGGCTTTTGTGAGCGGTGCTGTAAATGTTTTTCAACAATTTCTTCAAGTTTTTCATGAATGCCAGGTTGATTAGTGATTATAACTCTTGAATCACCCGTCACGTTAACATCCTCTTTATCGGTATTGATAGTCATTAGCTACGTAGCCCTGTTCCTTTGGTGATAAGTGTCATTGCAATCGCATATAAGGTAATAATAAATGCCCCTAATACAGAAAATGCTAATGTTAGACTCACATCACTGATGCCTAAAAATCCGTATCTAAAAGCATTTACCATATAAACGATAGGATTTAATTGTGAAACACCTTGCCAAAAATCAGGGAGTAAACTGATCGAATAAAAGACACCACCAAGATACGTTAATGGCGTTAAAATAAACGTTGGTATAATAGATATATCATCGAAACTACCAGCAAAAATAGCGTTAATCAAACCGCCTAAGGCAAACGTGGCTGACGTTAAACTAACCGTGGCAATAATCACCCAAATATTATGAATTTGAATATCAACAAACAATAAAGAGACTAATGTCACTATCGTACCCACCAACATACCACGTGCCATACCACCACCAACATAACCGGCAACAATCACCCAATTTGGTACCGGTGCAACCAGCATTTCTTCAACATTACGTTGCCATTTAGCACTAAAAAATGACGAGGCTACATTGGAGTATGAATTGGTAATGACACTCATCATGATTAAGCCAGGCACAATGAACGACATATAATCAAACCCGCCCATTTGTCCAATGCGCGAACCGATAAGTTCACCAAAAATAACAAAGTATAAGCTAATGGTAATAGCCGGAGGGACCAGTGTTTGTACCCAGATACGCATAAAACGATTGATTTCTTTATATAAAATGCTTTTCAGAGCAATAAAGTTACTTTTTGATGACATACTATTTATTCTCCTGTTTAACTTTTTGCCCACTACCCACAAGACTGACAAATAACTCTTCTAGGCGATTACTTTTATTACGCATACTATGAACATTAATATTTTGTCCGTTAAGCTGGCTAAAAATATCATTAATAAGTTGCGACTTTTTTACATCAACTTCTAAGGTGTGGTCGTCAATCAATCGACAAGTAAATGCATCAAGCTCTGGCGCATGAGTTATGGAGTCGATATCAAAGACGATTGTTTCTTGGTCTAATTTTGACAGCAAAGATTTCATATCAGTATCTTCAACGATCACACCTGAGTCAATAATGGCAATATTTCGACAAAGCATTTCCGCTTCTTCCAAATAATGGGTCGTTAAAATGATCGTAATACCCTGTTTGTTTAATTCACGTAAGAAAATCCACATTGAGCGACGAAGTTCAATATCAACACCGGCAGTCGGTTCATCAAGAATAAGTACCTGTGGTTCATGCATTAGGGCTCTTGCAATCATCAGGCGACGTTTCATTCCTCCTGAAAGCATACGACCTGCATCGTTACGCTTGTCCCATAAATCGAGTTTTTTCAGGTACTTTTCAGCGCGTTTAAATGCTAAAGAACGTTCAACACCATAGTAACCGGCTTGATTAACTAAGATAGTTAACAAGGTTTCGAATTGATTAAAGTTAAATTCTTGTGGGACTAGACCTAAATAGCTTTTGGCTTGTTCAAGTTCTTTATCGATATCATGACCAAAAACCTTAACACTACCCGCGGTTTTATTAACCAAAGAGGTAATGATACCTATGGTTGTCGACTTACCTGCGCCATTAGGACCAAGTAAAGCAAAAAAATCACCTTGTTTAACCGTAAGATCGATACCTTTAAGTGCAGTAAAACCACCTTTATAAACTTTTTTTAAGCCAGAAATTTCTAGTGCGTTATTCATGGTTCAACCTTTTGTTTTTTGATGTGCAATAGGTGAGGTCAAATTTACTTTTTTCAACCGCTAAGTGATCATTTAAATACGGTAAAAGTGACAAATTAATCGACCAACAGCATTGCCAATTAATTGTATACAATTTAAAGTGATTGTACGCAAATTAAGGAAATATTATGCCTAAAATAAAAATAACTCGTTGGCTATGCTCAACCGCATTGACCACTGCTATTGCAGTATCATTAGCTGCTTGTCAAAACATCACCACAGAAAATACCACAAATACTAACATTAACCTTAAAAAATCAGCACCGTTAACCGTTGAACGTATTTACAAAGAGGGTGAATTTAACTCAGATTATATTTCTCGTCTACGTTGGTTAGCCGACGGTAGTGGTTACACTATCGTTGAAAAATCAGCAAAAACAAAAACAGATGAAAAAGGCAAAGAAGTCAGCATAGGTCGTGACATTGTTGTTTATAACCCTGAAACCTTACAGCGTTCGGTATTAATTTCGGCACAACAACTGACACCTAAAGGCACTGAAAAGCCATTAGCTATAGATAATTACACTTGGTCAGACGACCGTCAGAAACTGCTTGTTTATACAAATAGTAAAAAAGTATGGCGTTCAAACAGTCGAGGTGATTATTGGTTATTAGATATAAAAACCAATAAATTAATGCAACTTGGTGGCAAGAAGCCCTTAGCAAGCTCATTAATGTTTGCAAAATTTTCGCCTGATGCAAGTAAAGTCGCTTACGTGGTTGCAGACAATATTTATGTAGAAGACTTAGCAAATAATAAGGTGTCTCAATTAACATTTGACGCTGGCGATGGAAAAATCAATGGTTTATTTGACTGGGTTTACGAAGAAGAGTTTACCATTAAGGATGGTTTTCGCTGGAGCCCTGACGGTGAAAAAATTGCCTACTGGCAGTTAGACACCAGTGGTAGTAAAGACTTCATTATGATTAATAATACTGACGAACTTTACCCGACCATCACAAAATTTCCTTACCCTAAAGTGGGTGAAACAAATGCATTGCCAAAAGTTGGCGTAGTAAATTTAACCACAACAAAAACTATCTGGGCCAATCTACCCAACAACTCACGCGATATGTATATTCCACGCATGAATTGGTCAGGTAACAGTCAACAAATATTGGTACAGCATGTCAACCGCAAACAAGACACTAATATTCTTTATTTAGCTAACGCTAATACCGGTGATGTCGCCCCCGTGATGACAGAGCAAGAAGAGACCTTTCTTGATTTCTTTGACGATGCTCGCTGGTTAAACCAAGGCAACAGTTTTTTATGGACAAGTGAACGCAGTGGTTGGCGCCATGTTTTCAACATAACACGTGACGGAAAAACCGCTTTAAACTTAACGGAAGGTGACTTTGATGTAATAAGCATTCAAACCATCGACGAAGAAAACGGTTGGTTGTACTACATAGCCTCACCTGAAAATGTTGCACAGCGTTACTTATATCGCAGCAAACTTGATGGAAGTTTAAGTAATCAACGAGTCACTCCTGAAGAATTTGCTGGTACTAACAGTTACCAAATGTCGGCAGACGGGCAATGGGCGATTCATTCACACTCGACATTTAGCCAACCAACGCAGAAACGTTTAGTGAAAATTGAAGGTCATCAAACCAAACACATGATGATGGACAACAAGGTATTAATCGATAAATTAGCCCAGTTGCCAAAAACAGATCATGAGTTTTTTCAAGTAACAGCACAAGATGGTGTCGTTTTAGACGGTTATATTATTCGCCCTGCAGATTTTGATCCTAAGAAAAAATATCCTATCATTTTTTATGTTTATGGAGAGTCTTGGGGACAAACGGTTACTGATAACTGGCGTGGCAATGCCGCTATGTGGGATCAAATGTTAACTGAACAGGGTTACATAATAGCCTCTATTGATAATCGTGGTACGCGCACACCAAAAGGCAGAGAGTGGCGCAAATCAATTTACGGCGCAGTCGGTGTACTTTCTTCACGCGACCAATCTGATGCATTAACAGCAATGGCAAATCGTTGGGACTATATTGATACTGACCATGTTGCTATTTGGGGGCATTCTGGCGGTGGTTCGATGACCTTAAATATGATGTTCCGTTATCCTGAGCAATATCACGTCGGTATTTCTTTAGCACCTGTGCCTGATCAACGTTTATACGATTCTATTTACCAAGAACGCTACTCAGGTTTACTAGCTGACTTTGCCGAAGGTTACAAGCAAGGTTCACCTATTACCCATGCTAAAAACTTACAAGGTAAGCTACTGCTTATTCATGGCACAGGCGACGATAATGTTCACTACCAAGGCTCTGAACGCCTAATTAATGAATTAGTTAAGCACAACCGTCAGTTTGACTTCATGTCTTACCCGAATCGAAGCCATGGCTTGTACGAAGGCAGTGGCACAACGTTACACATTAAAACCATGATGACTAATTACTTCAATACACACTTGAAGCTGTAGCGTTTAAAATAAGAAAAATTATCTGATAAAAAATAAGGCCTCTTAATGAATGTTAAGAGGCCTTGATATAGGTAAGTCTTGCTAAAAACATATAAGCATTAGCGGTGTTATACAACAAATAATGTGATGATAAATATATGAATAAAGTAAGTGCCCTTCTTCATGAGAAAATGAATTGGCATAGTTTTAAAGAGCCAATGATAGACATTTACAGCCACAATTTTACTGAAGCAGAAATACAAGGGTTAATAACATTTTATCGTTCAGATATTGGCAGAAGTATGACTAAAAAAATGCCTTTAATTATTCAAAACTCAATCGTACTTTCACAACAGTTAATGCAAGATTTTATACCCGAAGTCCAATCTTTAGCCAAAGAGCTTAGCGTAAGTATCGAGCAATCTCGCCAAAAGAAGCAAAAAAACAAAAAAACAAAAAAAAAAAAATTCAAAGGTATTGTCAACATCTGCATTGTCAATACCTTATCCATAAATCAAGGCTAATTCACTCAGTATTAAAACTCAAAATACTCACTAAACACTTTATATAATTCTGTACCTTGATTCACACTCGCCGAGGCAAAATGTAAAATAGGAATGACTTTCTTATCCAATGAAATATAGTGCAATGGATCGCCGTCACCATAATTATCCATGCGTAAAATTCTCGCCAGTGGTTCACCCGCAGCTAATGGTTGACCAAATTCAGCCAAGTAATCGACCATCCCTCCCATTGGCGAATAAAAGGCTTTATAGTTTTTTAAATAACATCCATAACGTATCATCGTTTTCGGTCGGTATTCTGTGGTGTTGATGACGTTTTTATGCTGTAAATAATTCATAATGCTTTTAGCATCTTCTAAGGCTACATCAAGATCAATCTGTTCTTGCGAGCCTAATTCAACGGTAAAGCTTTCTTTGTTAATAGACGCTGAACTAATCGAAAACTCGATACCTAATTCAGCAAAAGCGTCTTGTAATGACCACCAAGGGCAGAATGTTGCTTCATCTAAGGCACCATCAAAGTCATTAGGAATTAATAATGTATGTGGAATATCAAAGTACTGAGCGCTTTCTTGCGCATATTCAGGGCAGTATAAATGTTTACTTGAAATAGGCCCGGTATGTAAGTCTAAAACGTAGTCAGCTTGATGAGCCAAGCGCTGTAATTGATAAGCAATGCGTTGTCCGGTCGTTAGCCCATAAATATTATGGTTAAGTTTTTCTTCAATACTTTCAATCATTAGCTTTTTAAAATTGGCTTCAATAACTTGATTTTTTTTGCCAATACATTCACGAACAAACGGCTTGATGATGCTTTCATCAAAGTGATACATCCGATTCCAATTCACTCCGGTGATAGGATCAAATCTGCCAAGGGTATATTCACCATTTTTATGATTACAACCCACAGGGTTGGCATAAGGTACTAAGGTAATATCGCCATTTATTTTTGTGTTTTTCAATAATTCTAATAGTTGAAAAATAACCGCATTACCTTGCACTTCAGCGCCATGCATATTCGCTTGAATATAAACACTGGGTGCATCAGTACGTCCTTTTATACGATAAACAGGAACGGTAAGTGCTGCTCCGCTCGCCATTTCACCAACATGCATAACTTCTTTTTTTATTTCATTCATTTTGTTCACTTTATCTTAAACATTAAGCTGAAGTATTTATCGCTATCTTAAATACCAATCCGCTGGTTGTGCTGCTCTGACTTCAACCAACGTCCCTTGACTAAACACGTATTCAGCAGCAATATGGTGACAAAGAAAAAACGGCATACTTTCAGTAAAACCGTAAGCACCGCAATAGCCAAATACCAGTTGATCGCCAACAGATACATCATCAGGCAAAGGCAACTTACCCAATTTGTCCATACTGGTGCATAGCGGACCATGAATATCAAACAACTGTTTTTCGCGTGCAGACTCTCGTAGTAAATTTACCGGAAAAGGCTGTTCTGTTATCGCCGGTCTTAACAAATGATTAATACCTGCGGCTAAGACTAACTGCTCTTGACCATAATTCATTTTTCTATCAACAACGGGGACCACATAATAACCACACTCAGCAACCGCAAAACGGCCCAATTCTAACCATAACTCTTCGGCACCTGCCTGCTGCTTTATGATCGCCAAATCAGCAATAATTTTCTGCCAAGAAAGTGTTTTTCCTTGCTGTAAATAATCAATACCTAAACCACCACCTAAATCTAAGATTTTTAATGGCATACCTATGTCATCAGCTAAACCTTTTAATGGTGCAACCATTTGTGACCACAGCGAGAACATTTTTTCATTACTGAGCATATTGCCCCATTGAAAAATATGTAAGCCACACAGTTCAATACCAGGAAAGTTAACGACTTTAATGCTTTGCCACTGCACTATCGACAAACCAAATGGTGTTAGGCAATTTCCCCCTAAAGGGTTTTTTTCACCCTCTGGCCATTGCAACTGAACCCGCAACAGCACTCTTGGCTTAACATCATGCTCAATAGCTGCTTCATTTAACCAAGTTAATTGATTCAAACTTTCAGCAACAAAAATATTAACCCCTTGTTTAATGAACGACGTTATTTGTGCTTTTGATTTTGCCGGACCGGTATTTAAGATACGTTCGGGTGCAATACATTGCTTTAAGACTTGATTTAATTCGCCACTGCTCGCCACATCAAAATTAAAACCCGCATCGTCTAAGGTTTTAATGATGTTAGATAACGGGTTCGCTTTTACCGCAAACCATAGCTTAATGACGTCTTGGCGTTGTAGTTCGGCTAAATGGGCTTTAAGCGCATCAAGATGATAAACAAAGTAACCTTCTTGCTGGCTACTTTCAGGTTGTTGTTTTATTAACTCAGCGCTTAATTCAAGCGCCGAAGGAGAATCAAAACAATGGGTAATATTGACTAACTCAGACATGATATTCCTGCTTTACCTTAGAGGGCTTAACGTAAAATAGACTCGAGCTCTAACGAGGCATTACTTTTTTCATCGCGATATTTAACGATTAATGCACAAGCCATATTTAAACCGTGCGTTTTCGCCCACGTCCCTGAAACCGGACGTGTTCCAGGCACCACTACAGCACGTTCAGGAATATCAGCACCTTTTTCAAGCATCACTTCATTCACACAATCGTAAACAGGCACTGACGCTGAAAGTGAGACACCTGGCGCTAAAACAGCCCCTTTTTTAACAACAATACCTTCGACAATGACCACACCAGCACTTAGAAAGGCACCATCTTCGATAATAACAGGGCTTGCACCAACCGGTTCTAAAACACCACCAATTTGAACAGCGGCAGAAACATGAACATTTTTACCTATTTGGGCGCACGAGCCAATTAATGCATGGCTATCAATCATAGTACCTGTATCAACAAAAGCCCCAACATTAATGTAAGCGGGTGGCATAATAATGACACCAGGCGCAACATGCGCACCACGGCGAACTGAAGAACCACCCGGTACTAATCGCACTTTATCGTCAGCGGTAAACTCACGCGCAGGTAAATTATGTTTATCGACAAACCCCTTATAAATGCCATCAAAAGCAATGTTTTCGCCCGCTTTAAATGCTGATAATATAGCTTCTTTTACGGCTACATTGGCCTGCCAATTTCCTGCTTTATCTTGATTTGCCGCACGAACAGTACCTGCTTCTAATTGTGTTAATGTTTCTTGCCAATTCATTTTAAATTCTCATGTTAATACTTAAAGGGATCACTTAGCTTGAGTTTCAAGCCATTGATTAATTAATTTATCTGATGCTAACAGCGAGTTGCAGTCGTTAAGTTCTAAATGGGTTAACGGCGCACGTAAAAAGGGAGTGTTTATCATTTTATTTTGGTGCATTAATACTTTTACAGGTATGGGACTTGCCACCTTAAAAAGCTCATCGACCGCATTTTGCCACAGTGGAAATAAACCTTGAGTCTCACCAGCTAGTGATAGCTCGACGTATTGATGAGTTGCTGCCGGCCAGACATTACTACAAACCGAAACTAACCCTTTTACACCTGCTTGTGCTAAGTAAGGCATCATGGCGTCTTCACCACTATATAGGGCAATATCTGGACAATACTGGCGATAGGCGAGTACCTGATTTAAATCGCCACTGGCTTCTTTTAACGCCCAACAATGCTGATGATTTTGCACCGTCTGTAAAGTTTCAATAGCAATAGAAACACCGCTACGAGAGGGGACGTTATATAACATACAGGGGAAATTGGCGGCATCAAGTAAAGCACTAAACCATTGCGTTTGACCTATCACACCCGGCTTTGCGTAAATGGGACTACCAAGTAAGTAGGCTGAAATAGGTAATTTATTACAAGCTGTTATCCAATTAATTTGCTCGGTTAACTGATAACCGCCAACAGCCACCATTAAAGGTGCGCTGAGTGATAATTGGCAAACAAATTCAACAATTTTAACTTGCTCTTGCGATGTTAAGGCCAGGCCCTCTCCTGTACTACCTAGCAAGACAATACCATTACCGGCGTCAGACTGACTAATAGCTAATTGTTTGAGGCTTGGAAAATCGATTTGACCATCATCAAGTAATGGCGTAATTAATGCGGTCCATAAAATAGTATGATGAGGCGTTGGGTTAGCTGTTAAGCTAATTTTTTTTGATAGTTTTATTTGATTCATTTCTCTCGAACTCTGTTCGTTCGGAGAACTTTTAGGCGTTTGTAATAACCAAGATAACAATCACTTATGTGAAGAGCATTAGGCTTTACAAAGGCCAGAAGCTCCCCACCAAGTTGGTGACAATTGTTAGGATTCAACCCAAACAACCGATAAGTAAATTATCAAAAAATTACTTACCTCGGCATTAATCCCCCTCGTTACCAATCATTAGAGCTTGATCTCTTTATGATAACTACCTGGTTAATGCTCCTCTTCTGGCCCTTTATCATAAGTTTCGCTTGTTTGAAAAAACAAAACTTTATTGAATTCAGGGCAACAACATTAGAACATTTATTCTAATGTTGAGTCAATAGTGCTCTAAATGAAGATAATACGGATATATTATATCTTATGAAACAATAATCGCTTGTTCAATTTGTGCCAAGCGGTCCTGCCCCCAACAAATAACATTTTGAAATCGAAAACAAGGCGCTCCCCATAACCCCATGCCATCTAAAGTACTTTGGTTGGTATCAGACCATTGTTGCCAGTCATGTTCATTATTATATTCTAACGCTTGTAGATAATTGATTTTATGCTGCTGACATAAAGATTCGATTACCGATTTATTTGATAAGTCTAAACCGTCAACATAAATGGCCTTAAACGCAGACTTAATAAAATCGAGTTCTTTATTTTGTTGTTCTGCATACGAAAAAATTTGAAAAGCATTAAAAATACCTTGCCCTAAAGGATCTGCAATACCGGTAAAAGGAATATTAAGTTTTTTGGCTTCACGACTGGCATCAAAAACAGCATAACGTTCTTTATTTTCTGTCGTGGTTAACCCCCGCATAATCAAAGGTAATAACGGCTTTATCTTTAAAGGGATCTGATAATGCTGACTTAACTTTTCTGCTTGTAATAAACCAATGTAAGAATAAGGGCTTCGTAATGAAATAAATGCTTCTAATATTTTCGTGTCAGCGATGTCAGCGATGTCAGCTGCATTATCTTTCACTTGTTGCTCAGCAAAGACTAATTTATTTTTTTGATAAACAGCAACACTGTCATCTTTTGCTAAACCAAAGTCAGCCAAACGTTTTTCTAGATGTTCAAGCCTATCAATACCAACAAACCATTGCCCCGCAATAAAAATAGACGAAGGTAAGTAATGCCCTTGTTTAACTAAACGTATTAAATTTTTAATTTGATAATTTATTACCGGTGTAGAAGCATGATAGTAGTAATCAAAATCATTCGACCAAGTCTGTTGAAAGAGTTGCCAAGCATTATCGAGTGTTTTAGGTCGCAACTGCCACATTTGCTGACCAGTAAAGAGTGATTCTTGAGTCGGTCGTTGCGTTATTTTTTTCAATTGATATTGATCAGCAATAAAGTTGGCATCTTTTATTGCCCAAGTGCGCATTAATTTGGGATCGATAGTTACCCCTGGAACACTTTCATAGACTAAGAACAATTTAAATTGAATATTGAAACGTTGCTCTAGTTCTGGTAACACTTGAATCAGCATAAAGCTATAAGGGTCATTAAGTGCTAAGTAAACTTCAGCGACAGGTGTTTTTCTAAACCAGTTAGGGACGGTAAAATAGCGAAATTTTAATAACCATGCACGCTTATCACTGCGTATTAGTTTCACTTTAAACCAAGTAAAAAATTTAGTAAAAATAACCCACTCCCTGAATTTTATATGGTGATTTGCAAATTTATTATTCGCCTTTCTGACATGATAATAATATTCACGTAGAATAGCGGCTATTATAAACATATCTTTTCGTTAAGCGTATAAAATACCGTTAATTAATTTAGGGTATAAGTTATATATTTATGAATGCCATAACCCAATTATTTGAGAATAACTTTGTTAGATAACATCAATCAATTATTGCTGCGTAATCCCGATTTACTAAAAGCAAAAGCGCCATTATTTATCAACCTACCTATTGACGATTTTTTTGAAGAATACCATGCACTTCACCCTCAAGCAGTGATGACATGTTATAACACGAATTATCAATCACATTTACAAGCCAAACGATTAGACCTCACTCAAATGACTGCGGTATTTAATGTCTATTATCAAAGTAAGACTGCCCACGACTTAGTGATTATTCAGTTTCCTAAAAGTAAGGCCGAGTTAACTTTTATGCTCGCGATGATAAAAGACTCGATAGCAAATGAATGTTTAGTTTTGGTTGTAGGTGAGAATAAAAGCGGTATTAAGTCATTAGCAAAGTTGACCGAACAACAGCTTGGCGATTGTGCAAAAATTGATGCTGCTCGCCATTGCTTATTATTCGCAAGCAATATACTTGCGACGCAAAAGTCTTTTATCTTAGACAACTGGCTAAAGCCATATTCTTTTATGATTAAAGACACAAGTGTAGATGTGGTTGCCTTGCCTGGTGTATTCAGTCAAAACGGCCTCGACATTGGCACTCAGGTATTATTGGAAAATTTACCAAAGAAAATCACCGGCGAGCTACTCGATTTTGGCTGTGGTGCCGGAGTCATAGCCAGTTACTTGGGTAAAGTTTTTCCTGAGATTAAGTTACACTTACTTGATGTCAGTGCCTTAGCATTATATTCAGCGCAAGCAACATTGAAATTAAATAATTTAACTGGTCACGTTTTTCCATCAGATAGCTTGTCAGATCTAAAAGGTAAGTACGATTACGTTATTTCAAATCCACCCTTTCATCAGGGCCTTAAAACCAATTATCAAGCAACAGAGACATTCCTTTCAAAAATAAAACCCCATTTAAAACCGAAAGGACAAGTCACTGTGGTGGCAAATAGTTTTCTCCGTTATCAACCCATCATGGAAGAGGCGATTGGAAGAACACAAGTTTTGGCTAAGCAAAAGGGCTTTTCTCTTTATCATTGTTCAATTTAATTGCTCAATATAAAATTTAAGTTACTATAAATATATGGAAAAAATGAAACGCATTCACTCATTAAAAATAAAGCTAATGGTTATGATCATTGGTTTTGTTGTGTTATCTGTCATTATTTCTTCTTTTATCATCGCTAATTTAATCATTAACGATACTAACGAGGACGCCTCAAATAACACAAAGTATTGGGCAGAGCTTATCGCAAATAGTCAAAGTACCAATCTGGTTAATCTGGCCAAAGATGAAGACCAATTAATTAGTAATTATTTATCAATGCTAAAACATGTCCCTTATATTAGGCATGTTCATATTTATAAAAAAAATCCTGACACTGAAGCTATTACTTTCTTCGCTAGCTACAACAAAAGTGCTATAGGCAAGGCTATTTCTGAAAAAAGTGAAAAAATAGCCGAGTTATCGTCAGCAAAGTTTAGCGGCCATATTATAGAACTTATGTTACCTGTAATAGCTGAAGAGCAAACGGTGGGCTATGTCTATATACAAGTCAGCAGCGAACATATACAGCAAATAACTAATTATTTATTATTGCGCTACACCCTTCTCATTTTCATGTTTATTTTTATTACCGCTTTAATATCAATAGCACTTAACCGCTTTATTACTTCTCCGATGTTAAATATTGCAAATAAAATACAGGAAATCTCCAAACATAAAAAGTTCAATTTACGCATTGAACAGATGCCTTTTAAAGAGCTCGATATTCTAGCGCGCAACATAAATATTGTACTAAATAGAGCTGAAACACAACTTGCTAAACTCTCAGATGCCAAGCAACTCAGTTATCAGCAAAACCAAGATCTTGAAAATAAAGTCAATAAACGTACCCAAGCCTTGAAGGATTCTAATAATGAATTACTTTCAACATTAGAAAAGTTGCATCAGTTTCAAGGGCAACTTGTTGAAAGTGAGAAAATGGCTTCGTTAGGCGATATGGTTGCCGGTGTCGCTCATGAAGTAAATACACCGATAGGTTTAGGCGTTACAGCTTCAACATTATTATCGGATCGCTTATTAGAAATAAAAAAAGCTTTTGATGATAAAACCTTAAAATCAAGTCAATTGAAAAAGTTTCTTGTTGAAGGTGAAGAAAATACCGCAATTATTTACCGTAACTTGAAGCGCGCTGCAGAATTAATTGCCAGTTTCAAAAAAGTTGCTGTTGACCAATCAAGTGAAGAAGCACGAACATTCAATATCAAAAATTTGTTTGACGACATATTATTAACGTTAGCCCCACAAATTAAAAAGTTACCTTTTATTATCAATGTGGACTGTCCATGCGAACTCGTTATAAAAAGCAAACCCGGTCCTATCAATCAAATAATTATTAATTTAATACAAAATTCTATTAATCATGGCTTTGATGACAGAGACCATGGTGTAATTACCATACAGACTAGTATTTCTAGTGATATGCTTACTATTGACTATCAGGACGACGGTAGGGGTATTGAACCTTCTATTATGAATAAAATTTTTGAGCCTTTCACCACCACAAAAAGGGGTTCGGGTGGCAGTGGTTTAGGCTTACATCTGGTTTATAATTTAGTCACACAAGCACTAGGTGGAAAAATATCCTTTATTAGTGAAATTGAAAAAGGGGTTAATTTCAAAATTATTATCCCAACACAAGTCATTAAAGAAGATTAAAGCTGTGTGGATAAATATTTGTTGATTAAGAAGAAACTAACAAACTTGATTGTTTTTTAGTTAGTGGTTCTATACCATACTAATAATTGTATAAATAATTAACAAAATAAGCATTAGTAACATAGCGTTAATATAATTTTCAGCTATAATTAACATACCTAAACATTATTGCTAAATACATAAAGAATGGAAAAAAAAACATGCAAAAACCTCACATACTTATCGTAGAAGACGAAGATGTTACACGCTTTAACCTACGTAACTTGTTTGAAGCAGAAGGTTATCAAGTATCAGAGGCTACAGACGGTGAGAGCATGGATACTCAATTACAAAAAAATACCATTAATTTAGTCATCATGGATATTAACCTTCCGGGTAAAAATGGCTTATTATTGGCAAGAGAATTAACCAGCAACAACGAGCTAGGGTTAATATTTCTTACCGGTCGTGATAGTGATATAGATAAGATACTTGGTTTAGAAATCGGTGCTGATGACTATTTAACAAAGCCATTTAATCCACGTGAATTAACAATTCGAGCTCGAAACATTCTTAACCGAATTGGTCAAACAAAGAATGAAATTGAAAAAGCAGTGATCACCTTCAATAAATGGTCACTCGATGGTAATTCAAGAAAAATGACAGCACCTGATGGACAAGTTCTATCTATACCTCGCGGCGAATATCGCGCCCTACGTTTATTAATTGAAAACACGGGCCAAATTGTTACACGCCAGCAATTGATTAAAGAAATGACGGGTCGTGACCTTCGCTCAAATGACCGTACTGTTGATGTAACGATTAGACGTTTACGCAAACATTTTGAGTCAGTACCAGACGCTGCTGAATTAATTAATACTATTCACGGTGAAGGATATCGTTTTATTGGCTCTGTTGATTAAGCGCTCTTTAACAATAAATAATTAAAAAAGGGAAAGCAATAATTGCTTCCCCTTTTTTAATTGTTTTAATGTATGGTTACTTTGAGGCTAACCATACTTTAAAGGCAGTAACGGCATTTTTATTTATCTCATTGAGCTCAGAGATATAAGCTGACTTTTCTGGCCATTGCCCTGGTAATTTTTCAATTGCAACCAACTTAGCATGAGCGGTTAACAAACCAACACTGCCAGTAGCACCTTTCATTTTATGGCAGCGTTCTTGCCATAAGACTTGTGACTCTTGTGCAATCGAATCGATAATGTCTTCAATATAGGTCTTTGATTGCTCAATATATAAGTCCAACATCTGTTGTACAATATTTTGTCCTAAGCTATCCAAGTATCCATCTAATAAATTAACATCTAACTGTTCGGTATAATTCACAAAACCTACCTTAAATTATAATTATCGTGGTGTAATTTTCTTCATTGTAACAATATCAACGCCGATGTCATTAAACAAATGCCTTTCATCTAGATTACTTCAAAGTGATTTGAAAAGCATAAAACCATATGAATACACAGCGTTTCAATAAGTTATCTTGCCAAGTAACTTAAAAAAGAACTGTCGCTATATCTACAAGGAAATATACGTTAGAATACGCGCCCTTAATAAGTTTGTTATGTACTGAAGTTTCAAAAAGCCCTTTACATAGCGCGTTAGAAATACTGGAGTAGAAATGTCCACATTAATGCCTGATATCGCCAATCACACCTCAGCTCAAACCGAAGGTACCCTCGATTGGGTTGGAATGAGTAATATAGAAATGCCGATGATGGTTGCTTCGCAAGGTGAAAATGAGCGAATGGTTTCTACTTTTATTGACGCGTTTGTAAACTTAAAAGAGCCACAAGCAAAAGGCATTCATATGTCTCGCTTGTATTTACTGCTTGATGAACTTTCAACCAGTAATACTTTAGACTTTCAAAGCTTGGTCACTTTACTCAGTGGTTTTATCAGTAGTCATCACGATCTTAGCGATAATGCTAAAGTACAGTTCCGCTTCGACTATCACCTTAGAAGAAAATCATTAATCAGTGGTAAGCAAGGCTGGAAAGCATACCCAGTAACATTAACCGGTCGCTTAAATAAGGGTAAACTCGATATAGAGCTAGCCGTTGATGTTAGATATTCATCAACTTGTCCTTGTTCTGCCGCCCTTGCTCGACAGTTAATTCAAAAAGCTTTTAAAGAGAAGTTTAATGACCAAGAAGCCGATTTAGACTCAATTCATGAGTGGCTTGGTACAACTGAAGGTATTGTTGCTACACCTCATAGTCAACGTTCAGTTGCTGAATTAAAAGTAAAGTTAAATGCCAACATTAGTGAATTCCCTATTACTGCATTAGTCGATATTATTGAAGGCTGTTTAAAGACACCCGTTCAAGCCGCAGTAAAAAGAGAAGATGAACAAGAGTTTGCACTACTTAATGGTCAAAACTTAATGTTTTGTGAAGACGCCGCTCGTCGTTTACAACACGCAATGAATAACACTGCTGGCTATGACGACTTTTGGCTACGTATCAACCACCTTGAATCTTTACATGCCCACGATGCGGTAAGTATTACGACTAAGGGCGTTGAGGGTGGTTACCAACCTTAAGCCACTGCTATTCAAAACATAAAAAGTAAATTAGTATTAAAGCCAGTAATTACTGGCTTTTTTATTGATGAATTTTCTGCGTTTTCTCCTCCACCTCGCCCATACATCAATGAATAAAAGATGAATAACACCTAAAATTAACATATCTCAGTATATTTCGTCATAAAAATTAAAATGTAATTAAATTACAACAAAGTAAACAAAAATCATTCTCAACTCGCTAAAACCTATTGATAACAGCTTGAAAAATACACAACTAAATCAACAAAACCAACCATCATACACAATAATCAATCAAAACAGGCAGTTAGACTAATGTATAAAAACTACGAGCAAATACTCTATTTTGATTGACCTTTTATCGATAAGTGTTTAATGTGAAGGGTTCCACCTGAGTGAAAACAGAGTATTTATGCATTATTTGTATAACTTTATTCCTTTAACATGTTCTCTGTGCTCAAGTGGTTATTTCCTGAGGAGAAAATAACATCATGCTTTACGATCACAGCGTTCAAAAAGACAACTGCGGATTTGGCTTAATTGCTCACCAACAAGGTGAAGCAAGTCATAAACTAGTAAAAACGGCAATTCATGCACTTGATCGCATGCAGCATCGTGGCGGTATCGCTGCTGATGGTAAAACAGGTGACGGTTGTGGCTTGTTGATGCAAAAACCTGATACTTTCTTTCGAGCTATTGCCGAAGAAAACAACTGGAAGCTTGGCAAAAAATACGCTGTAGGTATGATTTTCCTCAATCCTGACCCTATTCAAGCCACTTTAAGTAAAAAGATTCTTGAAGAAGAGTTAGCGCGTGAAACCCTAACACTTATTGGCTGGCGCATAGTCCCTACTGATACTTCTATGTTGGGTGAAACAGCTGTCAATAACATGCCACAAATAGAGCAAGTTTTTGTTGATGCTCCTCCGGGCTGGAGAAATCGAGATTTAGAGCGCCGCTTATTTATGGCACGTCGTCGTGCAGAAAAACGCATTGAAGATAACGTTTTTTATGTGGCAAGTTTGTCGTGCTTGGTAACTATCTATAAAGGCTTAATGATGCCAGTAGACTTACCTAACTTTTATTTAGACCTTGCTGATATTCGCATGCAAACGGCCATTTGTGTTTTTCATCAACGTTTTTCAACCAATACTTCTCCACAGTGGCATTTAGCACAACCTTTTCGTTATTTGGCTCATAACGGTGAAATTAATACAATTAAAGGTAACCGACAGTGGAGTCGTGCCCGTACCCACATATTTAAATCTCCTTTATTACCCGATCTTCAAGATGCTGCACCCTTTGTCAATGAAAGTGGTTCTGACTCATCATCACTAGATAATATGCTTGAATTATTCCTTGCTGGCGGTATGGATTTATACCGAGGTATGCGTTTATTAATGCCACCTGCTTGGCAAAATAGTCCGTTAATGGATGAAGACTTAAAAGCGTTTTACGAATTTAATTCTATGCATATGGAACCATGGGACGGCCCAGCCGGCGTTGTGGTTACCAATGGTCGCCATGTTGCCTGTAATTTAGATAGAAACGGCTTACGTCCTGCTCGTTATGTTATTACTCGTGACGGTTTTATCACCCTTGCCTCTGAAGTAGGTATCTGGGATTACGGTGAAGATGAAGTAGTTGAAAAAGGTCGCGTTGGCCCCGGTGAAATGCTTGCCATTGATACTTACACTGGCAAAATATTCACTTCTACAGATATTGATGAAGAACTAAAAGTTCGCCACCCTTATCGTGAATGGTTGGATAAAAACATCCGCCGTTTAGTACCGTTTCATCAACTCGATGCCGAACTTATTGGTAAGCGTATTTTTAATGATAAAAGCATATCGCAATACCATAAAATGTTTAATTACAGTTACGAAGAAATTCATCAAATTGTGAAAACATTGGCTGAAAATGGTATGGAGGCAACTGGCTCTATGGGCGACGACACCCCTATGGCTGTGCTTTCAAGTCAACCTCGTACAATTTATGATTACTTCCGTCAACAATTTGCTCAGGTAACAAATCCACCCATTGATCCATTACGTGAACGCTATGTTATGTCACTAGGTACCTGCATTGGTCGTGAGCATAATGTTTTTAACGAAACAACAGGCCATGCCAACAGAATTTTGTTTGCAACACCTGTATTAATGTATACCGGATTAAAACAGCTACGTGAACTTGACCCTGAGTATTACCGCAGTGACACACTGAACTTAAATTACCGCACAGAAGAAGGTTTAGAAGCTGCAATCATCCGTTTATGTGATGAATCCGAGGCATTAGTTCGTGATAAAAACACCGTTATTTTAGTACTTTCAGACCGTCAAATTGATAAAGGGTTATTACCTATACCCGCAGCGATGGCGGTTGGTGCAGTACAGCAACGCTTAGTTGAAACGCAATTACGTTGTGACTCAAATATAATTGTTGAAACGGCATCGGCAAGAGATTCACATCACTTTGCTGTACTACTGGGCTTAGGCGCTACTGCAGTTTATCCTTATCTTGCTTTTGAAACGATTGAACAATTAGTTGAACAAGGACAAATTGAGTTAACGGCTCGTCAAGCTGTAATGAACTATCGTGATGGCATTAATAAAGGCTTGTTGAAAATATTATCTAAGATGGGTATTTCAACAATCGCCAGTTACCGTTGTGCAGGTTTGTTTGAAGTGATTGGTTTGCATCAAAATATAATGAAAATATGCTTCCCTGATTTACCGAGTCGTATTCAAGGAGCTGATTTTTCAGACATAGAACAAGACAACATTAACCTTGCTCGCAAAGCCTTTTTAGCACATCAAAAAGTCAATCACGGCGGCTTACTTAAATATGTACATGGCGGTGAATACCACGCTTATAACCCTGATGTCGTGACTTACCTACAAAAAGCAGTTAAATCTGGTGATTATGCAGATTACCGCCTGTTCGCCGATCAAGTAAATAAACGCCCAGTAACAACATTACGTGACTTATTGGGCTTTAAAGAAGACACCCAATCAATTGATATCAGCAAAGTAGAACCTGATACTGAAATGTTTAAACGCTTTGATAGTGCCGCTATGTCTATTGGTGCATTAAGTCCTGAAGCTCATGAAGCATTGGCAATTGCCATGAACCGTTTAGGCGGTTATTCAAATTCAGGTGAAGGGGGTGAAGACGAACGCCGCTTTGGTACCGTAAAAAATTCACGTATCAAACAAATTGCTTCTGGCCGATTTGGGGTAACACCGCATTACTTAGTGAATGCCGATGTACTACAAATAAAAGTCGCTCAAGGTGCAAAACCTGGTGAAGGTGGTCAATTACCCGGTGATAAGGTTTCACCATTAATTGCTAAGTTGCGCTTTTCAGTACCCGGTGTGACATTGATTTCTCCACCACCACATCATGATATTTATTCAATTGAAGATTTAGCTCAGCTTATTTTTGATTTAAAGCAAGTTAACCCTAAAGCGGTTATTTCAGTAAAACTGGTTTCAGGACCTGGTGTTGGTACTATCGCTTCTGGTGTTGCTAAAGCTTACGCTGATTTTATTACCATTTCAGGTTACGACGGTGGTACTGCAGCTAGTCCATTGAGTTCGGTTAAGTATGCCGGTTGTCCATGGGAGTTAGGTTTAGCCGAAGCACACCAGTCATTAGTGACTAACGGTTTGCGTCATAAAGTACGTTTGCAAGTTGACGGCGGATTAAAAACTGGTATCGACATTGTTAAAGCGGCAATTTTAGGTGCAGAAAGCTTTGGTTTTGGTACTGCGCCTATGGTCACTCTGGGCTGTAAATTCTTACGTATCTGCCATTTAAATAATTGTGCTACAGGTGTCGCAACACAAGATGATGTTTTGCGTGAAAAATTCTTTAAAGGTTTACCTGAGCAAGTCATGAACTACTTTAAGTTTATTGCCCAAGAAGTGCGTGAAATTTTAGCTCGTTTAGGGGTCGAAAGCTTGACCGCGATAATTGGTCGAACCGACCTACTAGTTCAACTGACAGGTTTAACAGCTAAGCAGCAAAAATTAGATTTATCACCTATTATTGCACCTGTTGTAGCAGGTGCTGATACAGCTCTTTATCAAACAGAAGGAAATAATCCCTTTGACAAAGGCGTATTAAATAAAGAAATATTGGCGGCTTGTACTGATGCTGTTTCACACAGCGCAGGCGGTGAGTTCCGTTTTGCTATACAAAACACTGATCGTTCTGTCGGTGCATCATTATCGGGTGAAATTGCTCGTCATCATGGTGACCAAGGGATGGCGTCATCTCCTATTAAAATTTATCTTAATGGCACAGCTGGCCAAAGTTTTGGTGTTTGGAATGCCGGTGGCTTAGAAATGACCCTAACCGGTGATGCCAATGATTACGTTGGTAAAGGAATGACTGGCGGTAAGCTAACCATCAAGCCACCTAAAGGTGTTGAGTATTTAAGTCATAAAACCATGATTATGGGTAATACTTGTTTATATGGCGCAACCGGTGGCAGACTTTATGGCTGTGGCCGTGCGGGTGAGCGCTTTGCGGTGCGTAACTCGGGTGCTCATGCTGTGATTGAAGGCACTGGCGATCATGCTTGTGAATACATGACGGGTGGCATAGTGACCATTCTTGGGCAAGTTGGTGTAAACTTTGGTGCCGGTATGACAGGTGGTTTTGCTTATGTGTTTGATGAATCAGGTGATTTAGATGTCCGCTTAAATAGCGAATCTATTGAATTATTACCAATAAGTGATCTGACTATTCATCAAGAACATTTACGCGGTATTATTAACCAACATTTTGATGAAACAGGTAGTGCACGCGCTCAAGAAATATTAGCTGACTTTGATGCTTACGCACCACGATTTAAATTAGTTAAACCTACGGCAACCGATGTTAAAACCTTATTAGGTCATCGTAGTCGTTCATCTGCTGAACTTCGCGTTCAAGCACAGTAGTCGTGTCGAGAATGCGAATTAAGGGAAAACAGTATGAGTAAAAATGTTTATCAATTTATCGATGTTAAACGCATCGATCCGCCTAAAAAAGCGATTGAACAACGTAAAATAAATTTTGTTGAAATCTATCAGCCATTGAGTACTGACCAAAGTGCTGGCCAAGCAGACCGTTGTTTAGATTGTGGTAATCCTTATTGTGAGTGGCAATGCCCTGTTCACAATTATATTCCACAATGGTTAGAATTGGTTACAGAAGGTAAGATTTTTGAAGCTGCTGACTTATGTCATCAAACAAATAGCTTACCAGAAATGTGTGGCCGTGTTTGTCCACAAGACAGACTCTGTGAGTCTGCCTGTACATTAAATGAAGATTTTGGTGCAGTTACTATTGGTAATATCGAAAAATATATTACCGACACTGCGTTTGCACAAGGGTGGAAACCCGACTTATCAGACGTAGTAAAAGTGAACAAACGTGTTGCTGTTATTGGTGCTGGCCCTGCAGGTTTATCTTGTGCTGACGTACTAACACGTAATGGTATCGACGCTGTTGTTTACGACAAACATGCTCAAATAGGTGGCTTGCTCACATTTGGTATTCCATCATTCAAACTAGAAAAAGATGTTATTCAAACGCGTCGTGAAATTTTTGAAGGCATGGGCATTGAATTTAGATTAAATGTCAATGTCGGTGTTGATATTACCATTGATTCATTAAGTGAAGAGTACGACGCGGTATTTTTAGCACTCGGCACCTACACAGATATGACAGGTGGTTTTGAACACGAAGGCGCTGCTGGTGTTTATACCGCCCTCGATTTCTTAGTCGGTAATACACAAAACTTAATGAAAATTACTGAAAATGCTAAACCTTTTATCAGTTTTGAAAATAAGAAAGTCATAGTACTCGGTGGTGGTGATACGGCAATGGATTGTGTACGTACGTCAATTCGTCAAAGTGCTACCGAAGTAACCTGTGCTTATCGTCGTGACGAAGCCAATATGCCGGGTTCACCACGCGAGGTTCAAAATGCTAGAGAAGAAGGTGTTAACTTTCAATTTAACATACAGCCTCTTGATATTGCTATTGATAAAGAAGGTAACGCCTGCGGTGTTAAATTTGTAAAAACTGAACTAGGTGCTGCGGATGCAAAAGGCAGAAGAAGCCCTGAACCGATAACTGGTAGTGAGTTTATTATGGAAGCTGATGCCGTCGTTATTGCTTTTGGTTTCTTACCTAGTCCGCCACAATGGATGAAAGATGCCGGTGTTGAAATAGATAAACGTGGATTGGTGTTAGCCGCTGATAATAGCGAATTTGCTTTACAAACCACTAAACAAAATATTTTTGCCGGCGGTGATATGGTACTAGGTTCAGACCTTGTTGTTACAGCTGTTGATCAGGGCCGAAAAGCAGCCATAGGTATTCTAGACTTTGTGCTAAGTTGATCTATATTTAGCGTTTATTTTAAAAAGCAGCCTAAGCTGCTTTTTTTATGCCTAAATTTAATAAAATAAACACCCATTCAAACAAAGTGAGCTATATTAATAAAATAGAAAACTTGGTTAAAGTTTATCAATAGTATTGCTACCAAGTATGTTACAGATACTTAAAATATATATGATCAAATTATCCAATAATTATCTCACCATTTTAACAATAAGTTTTTTATTTTTATTAGTAGCATTTAATGGCAAAACTAAAGTAATTGACGTTGTTACCGAACTTCTAGAGCCTTATCAAATTAAAAATCCTGATGGTAGCTTAGGTGGTTTTTCTACTGATGTCGTTAAAGCTTTATTTAAAATAACTAAAGACCATCCTAAGATTCAGATAATGCCCTGGGCAAGGGCATACGAAGTTGCACTTCATAACCCTAATGTTTTAATTTACTCTATTGCACATACAAAGCTTAGAAATAAAAAATTTCATTGGATAGGAGCACTTAAAAAAGAGCGCTTATATTTTTGGGGATTAAAAAAATATTACGCTAAAACCAACTATAAAGTACCCGCATTAAAAAAATTTAAGATCGCTGTTTCTAGAAATTCGAATTCAGCACAATATTTAATTGCTCAAGGTTTCTCCAATATTTACCAACTTGCTAACGAACGACAAAACATGGATATGCTATTTATTGATAGAGTTGACTTAATACTTGCAACACAAATCACCATAGAAACCAGAGCTAAAAATCTGGGCTATGATTTTAATGAGTTACAAAGATTAAACGAAGTGGCCGCTTTAAATAACAAACTCAGTATTGCCTTTAGTCTTCATACGTCACCAACATTGATAAAAAAATACCAAACAGCATTTAAACAACTAGTAACCTCTGGTCAACTTAAAAAAATTAAAGAAAAATGGAAATTATATTAACTCTCGTATAAATAAAAATTCATTCTTTAAGTGTATAAAATATAGTAGCTACCTGATTACGCGTTTGGCATAATTACTTTAATTTTTTGATTCAGCAAACGGATAACAATATGATCCACAGTATGACAGCTTTTTCTCGCTTTGAAGTAAAAGGTGATTGGGGTAATGCAGTTTGGGAAATTAGATCTGTAAATCAACGATTTCTGGAAACTTACTTCCGTTTACCAGAACAATTTCGTAGCATTGAACCCGCATTGCGTGAGCGATTTCGTAAACAATTAAATCGTGGAAAAGTAGAGTGCAGCTTGCGTTTCAATGCTAACCCATCAGCGAAGAACAATTTATCGCTTAATAAAGGCTTAGCTGAACAACTGCTGCAACACGCAGGTTGGATAAACGAACAAACACTTAATAGTCAATTAAATCCTTTAGAAATCATGCGCTGGCCTGGTGTCATGGAAGCTGAAGAAGCCGATATGACCAACATTCAAAAAGAAATTTTAGAAGGATTTGAACAAGCGCTAAAAGACTTTATTGATGCTAGGACAAATGAAGGAGAAAACTTAAAAGTACTAATTGAACAACGCCTTGAAGGTATTGTTGAGCAGTCAAACAAAGTAAAAGCATTTATGCCTGAAATCATTGCATGGCAGCGTAAGCGGATTACCGATAAATTCACTGACGCCAAAATTGAGCTTGATTCAAGCCGAGTTGAACAAGAGCTAGTGTTACTTGCGCAAAAAATGGATGTTGACGAAGAAATTGATCGCCTATCTAGCCATGTAAAAGAGACAAGAAGCATCCTCACAAAAGGTGGTGCACAGGGTCGTCGCCTAGATTTTATGATGCAAGAATTTAATCGTGAAGCAAATACCTTAGGATCTAAATCGATAAATGTTGATACCACCAATGCAGCCATAGAACTAAAAGTACTTATCGAGCAAATGCGTGAGCAGATCGCAAATATAGAATAAGCATTAAAGCAAGTTAAGGTAGGTTAAATTAACACAACTTAACAGTGACTTAAAGGTGATCTTGAATTTAAGTTAATGCCTTTTAATCTAGTTAAATTAAAAGAAAAGTATGACAGAAGGTTTGACATAAAGTTACTCTGTCGATAAGGTGAACTCTATTCTGTCATACTTTAAGGCGCACTACTTTGACTGTTTCTACGAATTATTCTGATTTAATACAAAAAATTAAAGCAGGAAAGTTGAATGATGCGATTATTAAAGCTCTATTAAGCACAGAAAAAGAAAGCTTCACTCGCATAGAAAGAAATTTATACTTTCGCATCAGTGCACAAGGTACTGGCTTTTGGGTTTATCAATACAAAATTCACAACAAGCCAAAGAGAATGACACTTGGTACATATGGTAAAAGACCTGACCGTATGCCACTTTCTGATGCTAGAGATGCCCTTGCCGAAGCTAGAGCACAAGTTAATAATGGGGATGACCCATTAGCTGAAAAAAAGCGAACCAAGCAAAACAAATATAAAACGGTAGATGACCTTGCTTTAGACTGGTTAGAAGAAATTACGAGTAGTCTTCAACACCCCAACATTCCAATTCGAATATACCAACAAGAGATAAAACCTTGTATAGGTGATATATCTTTAAATAGTGTTACTGGCTTAGATATCAGAAGTGTTCTTAAACATGTGAAAGAACGAAAAAACACTGTTCGACCAACAATAGCCAATGATACATTAGCCTATCTTAAGCAGCTGTTTGATCACGGTGTTACACTTGGCTTAATTCATCACAACCCTGCAATTTCATTTAAGACAAAACATGCTGGTGGCCCTGAAAAATCTAGAGATCGAGCGCTCTCCTTAGACGAGTTAAAAATAACCTTTCATGTTATGCAGGAGCATCAAGCCCACTTTATCCGTGAAAATTATTTAGCTGTATTGCTATTAACAGTATTAGGTGTACGAAAGGGGGAATTAATTGGCTTACCTTGGAGTGAACTCGATATTTCTAAAGCTGTTTGGTATTTACCTAAAGAACGCGCAAAAAATGGATCTGCAATTGACATCCCACTTCCTAAACAGGCTCTTCTTTGGCTTGAGGAATTAAAAATAAGAGCAGGCAATTCAAGTTATGTTTTCCCCTCAAGAAGAGCTAGTAAACGTCGAGGGTATATATCTGATGATACCCTTAACCATGCTTTGACCAATCTCTTCGGGCGAAAGACCGGTAAGCTAGAAAGTAGTACAGGCGACGTTCTAGGTAAAGCTGGGATTGAATACTTTGTCATACACGACCTTCGACGGACAACAAGAACTTTAATGTCTAAGAACAAAGTGTGCGCTGACGTGGCTGAAAAATGTATCAATCATGTTAAAAAAGGTGTTGAGGGAATCTATAACCGAGATGCATTCTTTGAAGAAAGAATTGAAGCTCATCAGCAGTTAGCGGAGCAAGTTTCACAACTAATAAGTCATATAGAGAAATAAAAAAGAACTTCATAAAGAATATGATAAAATCATTCTATGACGACCAATTATATATGGAGATAAATATGGCCAGTTTAAGTGACTTTATTAAAGAACAACTTCCCCAATCAGCTGATGAAAATAAGCTTTACTCTACTCGAGTATGGACTGTCTATGGCATAGGTAATTTTTATAATGCTGATGATTTTTCGAATTATAGTAGTATGCTGACTTCATTGGAGGCTAGTCATGCTATAAGCATTGCTGAGCATTTCAATATCCAGATTACTCACAATTGTTTTAGTGTTTATTCATCCAACTTGCTTCATTTGAGTGGGGTTTCTTTTAAAGAATTTATTGATAAGCATTCAAGCTATTCTTTAGATGAAATGATGTCTGAACTAGAAAAAGCGATGATAGGTCAATTTAAAGGCTTTGATGGTATACATTTTTCTGACGATAAAACGGTATTTATTGTTCACCCAAGAAGCAGAATGAAGTGTAATTCATTTATACTTAATGAAGAGGCTGAATTATTTTCTTAATACCAGAAAGGCGAAAACCATCCCGCGGGATGGTTTTCATTGATGCTCAAGTTGGGATCTTTAGCGAGAATTTTATTACTAAAGCCATGTTCCAACGAGCTAGATTATATAATGATACATAAGTGTATTATTGTCAATATCAAAACACTAAATAACTCCTGGTATTATCATTGAAGCATTATTTTTATGAATCACTTCTATAGGTGTGCCATTGGCTAATATCTTTCTTAATTCCCTTTTAACTTTACTTAGCTTCCAACCCTCTCTTAGCTTAAGGCATTTGTATGAATCGATTGCTTTATCAGTGACCAACCAGTCAAAATGTCTTTTATAGTGAGAATTTAAATAATCATTCTTCCTATCTTCTGATACCCAAGATAGTAACCTAACAAGCCGTTTATTAAGTTCTATCATTCGGTTTATACTGTCTTGGGGAGTCCTGGCCGCAGGATATATTTCATTGCCACTACTACGGTGTATTATCCGCGTAAATTTCCATATTGGTTCATGATGAGCAATTCTATTACGAAGCTCACAAACTTGCTTTAGTCTTAATAGTAAATCATCTATTGCGACTTGATCCCAGTATGACTGATTGACTGAGAAATGATCTTTTAAAGCATTGTGCAGAATTTTTTGCCAATTTACGTTACGCCTTTCTATTAAGTAAGGCCAAAAACCGAATGTTTGCCCTGCTACAACAGCGCCTGGTTTGGGAGCTGGGCTTTTTGCTGTTAATACAGGATTGCGACTACCTCTTTGCCTTGAAGAAATATGAGTAATATCCCTAATACTCTTCGGATTCCAAATTATCCTTTGGGTAATTAAACTTTCATACCAATCATTATCAAAAACGTTTCCTTGATTCTTATGGGGATGATATTCATGTGAAAGCTCTCTATGTAAAGCATTTCTAAACGTCACTTCTAGAATACTTACAATCTTAAAAAAAGCAGCAGATAATGCATCATTCCATAAATAAAGGCCTAATGCTTCTTCATCAGTTGTAACATTAAAATAGTTTCTATAACTTCTAATTCTTTCAGGTGAAATAGTTTCTACCGTACTCGCTATATTACTCGGTAACAAAATTAATCCTTATAAACTCTATTTTGAGTTTTTCTTCCTAAAGCGCTTATACAAGCTCTTAGCGATATCATTAACAGCAATACCACGTACATCAGCATCGCCCATTAGCCGTTGAAAAATCTCTTCGTTACCATCCATGCGGTCAATTAATATGTCTTCAAAGACTTTTGACAATATTGATGAAAAGTCATTAAAGCTATTTGCTGAAGCGGCTTCTTTAAGATCTTCACTTTCAAACGCTTCTTCCTCAATTTGTTCAAAGAACAAACGGTCTGCTTCGGTAAAATCAGTACCAAACCTTTCGTTAAGTGCTCTCACCAATTCAGACAGCGGTACTTCTTCTTCGGTGGAACTACCTGTGCCAACATCCGAAGGACCGCCCAAATCATCTGCACTGCCTGGTTCTAAATTAATAGAGCCTTCACTGATTTTTTGTAAACGATAATATTCAAGTTCAACATCACCATCTATCTGGTAACCTGGGCCTGAAACATCCCTTGGTAACTTCGTTAGTAAATAACGTAAATAGGTATAGAGTTTTTCTAAATCAGTATCTTGGTAAGGCATTACTTGCGATAAGAAACTGTACATATTTCTGAAGTTCACCAACAAGCCTTTAAAATCACCTTGTGATTCTTCATCTAACTCAATATATCGCTCTACTGCTAAATCTATAACACCATTCATTTTTGCGTGGTCATGCACACTTTCTTTGCGTTTAGGCGCAAAATAAACGGTACAAAAATTATCAACTTCATTTTCATGAATGACTTGGTGCTCATCAATTTGACTTTGCAAACGGTAGAGATGATGAGGGTCAGTTAACTCTTCTGCACGAGTAACTTTGTAAAATGGCTTGAATGCTTCAAAAATTTCCTCTGGCTCGTTTCTAAAGTCCAATACAAAAGTATCTTCCTTGCCAACAGCCATACGATTTAATCGTGAAAGCGTCTGTACGGCTTGTATACCAGACAATTTTTTATCAACATACATAGTATGCAATAATGGCTGATCAAAGCCTGTTTGGTACTTCTCCGCGACTAACAATACCTTATAGTCGTCCGTTTCAAACTCTTCTGGTAGCGCTCTTTCAGAAATACCGTTATTCATACCTACTTCGGTATAATTAACACCTGGTACTTTAGGGTCTTCCACTGAACCTGAAAAAGCGACCAAGCTTCGCACATCGGTATAGCCCTTCTTGGTGATATAATCATCAAAGGCATTCTTATAACGTACAGCATGAAGGCGCGAGTCTGTTACCACCATGGCTTTGGCACGTTGACCTATTTTGTGGCGAACATTGGCTCTAAAGTGTTCAATCATCACTTCTGTTTTTTGTGCAATATTGTATTCATGTAGTGTCAAAAACCGAGCAAGTGCACGAGCTGCTTTCTTGCGTTCTACATGAGTGTCTTCTTCAGCGGTTTGGGTAATTTGGTAGTAAGTTTTATAGGTTGTGTAGTTTGCTAACACATCGAGTATAAACTTCTCTTCGATCGCCTGGCGCATGGTGTAATGATGAAATGGTGCTTCGCCAGTTTTACCTGGTTCATCAAATATCTTGAGTGTTTTGTATTTTGGCGTAGCAGTAAAAGCAAAAAAGCTTAAATTATCCTGTTTACCACGACGAAGCATAGTGCGTATCACTTCATCTTCGTCATCTTCTTCGTTTTCAGCAATATATTGGGCTGCTTTTTCTTCAACACCATCTTTATTGAGTACATACTTCATATCCATAGCTGTTTCACCAGACTGTGAGCTATGTGCTTCATCAACAATTACAGCGTAACGTTTACCTTTAGTACTTAACTCAACAGAGCCTTCACCTTGTTCCTCGTTAAGTTTTTCAAGTGTTTCTGAAACAAAAGGAAACTTCTGCACTGTGGTGATGATGATAGGTGTACCACCTGATAAAGCTTTGACTAACTGACGTGTATCCTCATCAATTTTTTCAACTACGCCTTGCTTGTGGTCAAACTGGTAAATTGTATCTTGTAGCTGTTGGTCGAGTACTTTTCTGTCGGTAACAACAATAACCGAATGAAAGATTTTCTCATCCGTCTCCGTATGCAAGCTTGATAGGCGATGTGCCAACCAAGCAATAGAATTCGATTTACCTGAACCTGCAGAATGCTGAACTAAATAGTTTTTTCCAGCGCCGTTTGCTTTAGAGTCATTAATTAACTTACGTACTACATCTAATTGATGGTAACGCGGGAAAATCATGACTTCTTTTTTGATTTTCTTAAGTACGTTATCTTTAAGTATCTTTTTCTCTTCAACTTGCAAATGCATAAAACGATTAAGAATATCTAACAGACTGTCACTTTGTAATACTTCTCTCCATAGGTAAGCCGTACGATAACCACCGTCTTCGGCAGGAGGATTACCTGCACCGTCGTTAAAACCTAAATTAAATGGCAAGAAGAAGGTTTTTTTACCGCTTAGTCTAGTCGTCATAAAGGCTAAATCGGTATCAACAGCAAAATGTACTAATGCGCCTTTTTTAAACTGAAATATAGGTTCGTTAGGGTCCCTATCGTTCTTATACTGCTTCTTAGAATGTTCGGTAGATTGACCAGTAAACTTGTTTTTAAGCTCCAAGGTAACAACAGGTAAACCATTTAAAAATATTGCCATATCCAGCGACTTTGTGTCTTTTTCTGAAAAATATAACTGGCGAGTAACAGATAATTGATTTTTATTATAAAGGGCAAGTGTGTCATCATTTAACTGGTTGTTAGGCAGAAAATACGCGACCTTGAATTTTTTACCAAAGCATTTAAAACCATTACGGATGACACTCAGCATACCTTTAGTGTTGATATGCTTTCGTAAATCAGCAATAAGAACGTTATCGGTTTCTTCACCATGAATCACTTCAAGCGCTTGCCAAGTTTTTAACTGCGTATCTTTGATAAAATTGATAATACTGTTTTTCTCAAGGCACAACTCAGGATCAAAATCAGCTGAATCGCCTTTAATGTATTTATCATTTTCAATTAGATGATATTGAATAGCTTCTTCGAAATGGATTTCTTTGGTATTTTTCATGATTGCATCTCCTTATGCCATAGCCTTAGGTAACTCTATTTCAAGCACATTAATCTTGCCTGTGACTGCTGAAGTGATAATAGTTGAGCGATATTCTTCTAGCTTCTCTATTGTACTTCTTGCTTTTAATATCATGCCATCTAACTTTTTTAGTATATCGTCGAGATACTGAATAATTTCTTGTTGTTCATCTTTTGGTGGTAAGGGAAAAGAGAAATTCCCTAATACCCCCATAGCTAAATTTGGCTGTGCAGAAGTAACTGCAAAAAGCCACGTCATTTCTTTAATAAATGACGATTGAAGCCAGTAAAAAAGGTACTGACTGTAAGTTATTTCGCTTGGCCGAATAAATGCTACAGCTTGATTAGTATTACAGGGCAGATGATGATTTTCTATACATGCAACTTTTCCTAAAGTCGCTCCAGCAATAACAAAAAGCACGTCATTTTCAAACAACTGAGACCTTTTAAGTACATTGTTGGTTTCTTCTGTAATGTAATTTTCAGGCAAATTAGTAATGTGTCCGTTACTAATGTTTTCGGCTTTGATGAAGCGAATAGGACCCTGTTCAAAAATTTCATGACCTTCAGTAGATGGGGTTGTGCCTTTCGATATAAGCTTGGAACACTCTTTTAATCGTCTTAATTCCCAATGTTCTGGTACATCACCAAGCCAATCAACATCTGAAGGTTTGAGTTTAGTATTTTCATCAATACCTTTAGTGAGTGTTTGGGTGATAACTGTAATGCACTGTTCTTCTAACTTTTCAATTAGCTTTTTTTTCTTCTTAATCAACTGATCAATTTGTTGAGTTTTATAATCAAGGAAAGCAGCTATTTTTTGTTGTTGCTGAATAGGAGGAAAAACCAAATAAGCATTTTTTATCCTTTCCTGATTTAGAATCTTAGCACCATAGATATTTTCGTTTGCATTCTGGATTACAGCTACCGGCAATAAGTAATATAAATATTCAATAGAGTATTCATCTGCTGGTAATACATAAAAAATCGCTTCATTTGTGTACATTGGTTTTGTGACAAATGCTACTTTCCCAACGGATAGCTTAAAACTATATAATAATGCTCCTTTTGGTACTTTAACCATCCCGAACTTTTCTGCAGCCTCATCTGATATACCAGATGAGGTATGTTCTATGTACTTACTTTCCATGTCACCTATGGTTGCCCATAAATTATCATCATTGAAGTAATGGTCAACTTTTGTAGGTGGCGTCCACCCCGTGCCAAAGCTACAAATAAACTTTAATTTCTTCACTTCCCATTTTTTTGGGACTTTAACAAGCCAACTTAGTTTAGAAGGTTGATATTCGCTGTATGCATTATATTGCATCAAACCACCTCCGCAAGCATATAAAGAACCTCTTGCTCGAGGGTCTTGATCTCTGATTCAATTTCAACTAATTCACGTGGCTCCTTATATTCATAGAAGTGGCGGCTAAATGGAATATCATAACCCAATTTAATTTTACTGTGATCTATCCAGGCATCTGGGCGATAAGGCAGTACTTCCTCTGTTAAATACTGTTCACAATGTGCTTCCACTAGAGCAAGTAGTTTTGATTTATCGACTTTGCTTTTATTCAAGCCTTTGTTTTCATAATCAAGTGGCAGAGGAAGCGAAATATCTTTAGGCAGTGGTACATTTTCGGTATCGCGTAAGTCACCATCTGGTTCAAATTCACCTTTGCTGTTAATACACTCTTCAGCGGTTGGATCTTTTTCACCTAGGCTTCCAGATACTAATAATGCTTTTTTAAGTGCTGCATCAAATTTAATACCAGCGCCAATAAAGGCTGGCTTTATTTGCGCTTCAAATAGATCACGATTTTTAACCAGCTCTAACTGTGGAAGCTCTACATTGTCAAACTCTGCTTGTAATGACTCAAGAACAGAGATCAATTCAGCTTGCTTTGCTTTACCTTCTACAACCTCCAAGTCCATTGCAGCAATATTTTTACGTTTTTTGCTGATCGCTAATCCTTCAAAATAACTTGTGTCTTTAAAGTCGTTAATACGCTTTTGGTTAACGGTAAAGTTCAGACGAAGTGGTCGTTCAACTGTGATTTTTAAGTAACCAAAATCTTGGTTATCGAATATCTTACTCACTGTTATAACTTTGCTCATGTCACGTTCTTTCTTTTTCGGTAACTCTATATTGGTTTTAATATTAGCTAAAGTACGTGTTTCTTCGTTGTTAAAATCAGCATATATTTGTGTCAACATGCTGATATGGTCTGGCTCATTCTTATTGCTATCAGATGGACCTTCACCAATTTTTTTACGTTTATCGCCGAGTGATTTTTTCATCTTCCATGCGAAGTCGGTACCATTGATTAGTTGTACCTTGCCACGTCTATCATGTGTATTATTACTGCCGTCACTTTTTCGGTTGGTGACAATCCAGATATAGGTATTAATGCCTGTGTTGTAAAATAGCTGGTCTGGTAAGGCGACAATAGCCTCTAACATGTCGTTTTCGATAATATGACGACGAATATTACTTTCGCCGCTTGCGGCATCACCAGTAAAGAGTGGCGAACCATTAAACACAACAGCAATACGTGATCCATTTTCTGCTTCTTCGCCTTTTCTATGGAGGGGGTATTGAACTGGCGGGTTCTGCATTTTTGATATCATGTGCTGTAAGAATAATAATGTGCCATCATTTATACGTGGTAAGCCTGCTCCAAAGCGACCATTAAAGCCGAACTTTTCATGTTCGTTAATAACGTAATCTTTCTCTGGTTTCCACTCAACACCGAATGGAGGATTCGCTGCCATATAGTCGAACTTCATGTCGGGATGACCATCTCCATCAACACGATCATCTTTATCTATACCTGTACCTAAGGTATCACCAAAAGCGATATTGTCTGCTTCTTCACCTTTAATCATTAAATCTGAACCACAAATGGCGTAAGACTCAGGGTTATACTCTTGACCAAACAATTGCACTTTAGCTTTGTCATTTTGCGCAATAATTTCTTTTTCTGATTCTGATAAAATACCACCAGTACCACAAGCAGGATCATATATTTTAATAAGATTACCTGCGGTGTGAATAGCTTCTTCACCCGTGAATAGTAAGTTAACGATGAGCTTAACAACTTCACGAGGAGTAAAATGATCTCCCGCCTCTTGATTCGCTTGTTCATTAAACCGCCTTACCAAATCTTCAAATATATATCCCATCTCTAATGATTCTATTCTATCAGGGTGGAAATTAACGTTGCCTATTTCGCTGAATACTTTAAATAAACGGTTAGCGTCTTCTAAGTGTTCTATTTCTTGATCAAAGCGGAACTTTTCTAATATCTCTCTTGCTCTTGTTGAAAAGCCTGCAATGTACTTATTAAGATTTTTAGCAAGATTTTCTGGATCACCTATTAATTTTTGAAATGTAAATCCGCTGGTATTAAAAAATTTATGTTTGAATCTTTTGAATATAATTTTTTCAATGATTTCAGTGCGATTGTCTTCATCTTTATATTGCAGAAAGAGCTTGTCGTACTCAACTTTTACTTTATCGATATCAGCTTCCAGCACACAATCTAAGCGACGTAAAACCGTAAGAGGGATCATTACGCGACGATATTGTGCTGGTAAGTATGGGCCTCGTAATAAATTGGCAACGCCCCAAACGAGATCTGAATTTGTTTTTATATTATCTGTATTAGCCATTATTAATTCTCAGTAAATTGGGTATAAGCTCGATTTCGTATCAAGCTTCAAAAAATTCTTCGTCTATTTTTTTCAGGTGTAATACCTGTTCGTCTCTGCTGCCAATATTGTAACGCAGCATGAGTTTTGCTAATTCTTGGCCATTGATAAGCACTATACGCATACCTAAGTCTTTGGCTGTTTGTATCGCTGAAGGTGTGAAACTCGAAGTAGTAATGAATATGCCCTTTTGTGCTTTTTTAAGATTTATGGCACCAAAGAAATCTCGAATATCACCAGCTCCAATATTATTGCCTTCGGCATAACGTTTAGCTTGTATGTATATCTGATCTACGCCGAGCGGGTCTTGATCTATAACACCGTCAATACCATTATCACCGGACTTTCCTAAAGCATGGGCTGCCCCTTCGCCTGTGCCGCCATAGCCCATTGCTAATAAAAGCTCGATAAGTAAGTCTTCAAAAAAGGCGGGAGATACTTTTCGGGTACGTTCTAGTATCTCTTCAGAAAGGGCATCGTTGATTTTCTTATAAGCCGAGCGGAGGGCTTCATCTGGAGTAATATCATCTGCATCTTCAATAGGCTCAATAACATTGTCAGTAGCTACATTTTTTTGATCTTTAAATGCAATAAACTCATCAAACTGCTTTAGATATTTGTTATCAATCACAGCATCTTTATCTTGAAGTGCCTTTATACCCCGCTCGGTAATAATGAAATGAGCTCGTCTAGTAACTTCTAGTAAACCTGCTTTTGTTAGATAAGTACGTGCCCAACCTACTCGATTATCGAGAATGCTTTGCTTGCCACTAGGTAGTGTTTCAGCTTTTTCTTCTTCAGATAGGTTAAATACTTCAGCCAACTCATTAATAACATCACGAAGTTTAACTTCGTTATTATTTTCAGGTGAATTATTAGCTGTTTTCGCTATCTCAAGGAAGGGACGCATACATTGTTGGTAATTGGGGATCATTCCTTGTCCTTTTGCTCTTCTATCCATGCTTCTAAATCTTCACTTTTAAAACGCCAAGAACCGCCCACTTTAAAGCCTGGCAGTTTCTTTTCAGCAGCTAAACGATAAGCTGTTTTTTCGGTGAGCTTTAGATACTTTGCTACCTCTTTCAAGGTCATGATTTGTTCAGTCATTGTTATTCTCTCAAAAGACCTATTGAGAGAATATGGGAAAATTAGGGAATAAACAAGAATAAAGCGGATCAGAATCCGCTAGATGATGAATTGATGTTCTTTGAGTTTGGTATTGGGCTCTAATATATTGTTTAGTTCTTCTTTTGATAAGTGCTCAACAGCCAATTTAGGGCGATTATTGCGAGACATATTTTTTGCTAATGCTTCTCGTAAACCTACTTCTCGCGGTGCATGCTTGAAATTATCAGGTATATATTCTTCAAGATCTTGAGCATTAGCAAAGATATGAGCTTTATCTTTATGGCGCGAACAAGCAACATATGAGTGAGCACGATCCATGAACTGTGTGTAATAGACAAAAACGTCGCCATCAATAGTCAGTCCTTGGCTTGAATACACGGTTTGAGCGTATGCTTGGGTTAAATAAACGCGACCATCGTCATTGCAGTAGTCTGACACCATGAACTGAGTTTTACGCCCTGAATCCAAGTGTACTCTTAGCCAAATATCACCGTTGTCCATGAGTTGAGCCTTGGTGACAGTGCCAATGTCACCGTTAGTATATTTTTTAGCGTAATCATTTTTTGTGAATCTAATTCTTTCACCAACAGATACCTGAAAGTCGATATCCCTGTCGCTTACAGTTCCTTGAATTTGGATGTTTTCATAACCAACTAATCCTTCTGTTTGTAATTCTTTACGCATACGATTATTTAGCTGGATCACATCATTCCAGCTTTGAGCTATAACAATTGATTTTTTATCAGGTTTGCAGCGTCGATACTCATTCCAAGATTGGATAAGACTTTCTTTTGCTACATCATCATTTTCTGCAAAGTGCAATTGGCCACGTTTGCTGTATTGAGCTAATGCTTGATGCGCATAGCCGTCTCTAAAGTCTGCGACGGCTTGTCGATCCCATGCGTTGTGCTGTCTACGAATAGTTTCAACTCGGGTGGTTCCAATAATTTCAGGTGTGGATAATAACCTAAGTACACCGCCATGTTGAATAGCATCAAGCTGCCGATCTTCACCGACAAGGACAATTTTAAAACCAATCTCTTTAGCAAAAGTTAGCAGCGAATTCATCTGAAATGTACCAATCTGGCCAGCCTCATCGACAATGAGCACATCTCCACTTTCTAGCGGTGGTTTTTTGGAATCGAGAGAGTAAAGTAACCTAGCAATTGTGTGACATTCAATTTTGGCCTCCTTGGCTAAGTTGTTAGCCGCAGCTTTCGCAATAGCAGCCCCGACTACTTTTTTTCCATGAGCCTGATGAATATCCCGCACACAGAGCATTGATGCTGATTTCCCTGCTCCTGCTGACCCCTGCAAAATTGATAATTGTGAATCGTCACAAACATTCATTACCGCGAATTGTTGTTCGTCAGATAACTGAAAGGGCTGATTATTGATTGCAAAATTTATTGCCTCGGTATCAATGGTAGCCCAGTTTGATTTTCTAAGGCTTATTGCCCTTGCTATCATTGATTGCTCAGCAATTAGTACAGACTTGCTAGTAAACAATTTGTTGTTCTTCCAGTCGGTTCCCAAAGAAATTGTTTCTTCAGATGCAATTGATTGCTCGGTTACAACACGTAAAGTTTTAATTGTTTGGTTATATTGTATGACATTTAAACCTGCTTGGTAGAATGCATCTTGGAGGCGGTATGTTGAATTACTCTCTGTAAGCTCGCTAATCAACTGGTCTTCATCAATTGTGTTTAATGATAAGAGATCAATTTTATTATCAGACTTTCTTAGCTCATTAACTGTGTTTAAGTTAAAACCCAATGATACCATTTCCTTTTGCCATTGTGCGAAAAGTGCTGGCCTATCAATTTCAGTTTTAGTATCACGTGTAGCAAGTGCAACAATATCACCTGACTTTGAAAAGCGGGATCTAATTCCACGCTTTTTTAGTTCATTATTTATTTGGACTGAACGTTTTGAAAAGTGCTCACAAAGCTTTTTTGGTACACCTGCGATTTTAAAAGAATCTTTATCCAATTCAGTTTCAAAACCAAGCTCTCGCATTGAAGCTGCAAGACTTCCTTTATAGACCATTCCTGCCGCTTTTTGCCAAAGCATAATTTGTCTTGAATCAATTGTGCCCCAAGTACCGTCAGAACGTTGGGCAACATTGCATAAAACACTATGAGAATGGAGGTGAGGATCTAAATCTCTACTGGTACTATGAGGGAAGACTGCTGTAATAAGCCCTTCGACTTTTTCTCGTTCAGAACCTTGTGCTCCACGCCTTGTATAGGCCGCATGCTCTTCTATTAGACTAATAGAGTCTTTAACAGCGTTAAGCTGGGCCTGTTGAATGCCATCCCTAAGTTTATCGTCTGCAGCCGCCCACAATATGGATACAGATTTTGGAGCTCCGAAGGTTAAATCCCAACCTGCTTTATGATTTTCTCCGGCATTTTGGCAAAGTGTTTCTTTACCATTAGGAGTAGAGCCTTTCATTAAGTTGCTGAGTTGTTTTGCTTCTACTTGCCCTTTTAGATTTAAGCTATAAGTACCTAATCCAACCCATACACCTGGTGGCTCACCACCTTGCAGGTAGTAATCTTCTGCAGCTAGATTTAAATAATAGTTTTCATTACTTACTGCTGAGAATGTCATCATGATGCTTTCTTTCTTGAAAGGCGGTTTTTTTTCTTTATTGTGGTTGGTTTGATAATTTTTTCGATTCGGGCTTCAGCTACTTTTTTAAAATTGGTATAAATAGGCCAATGTACTTTGTAGACGGCATTCAATCCGGAGAGCAATACATACCCATCTACACCATATTTTTTAGTAGGTTGAGGCAAATGAATAATGGCTTCTGGAGGAACTATTGCCATTGATTCTTGTTGTAATGAATGAGTAATTTCACCCTTTTCATTTCTTGATTTTGTAATATATTCGACTCGTCTTTTTCCTAGGGATTGAGAAGCCGACTCTGCTGAACCACCTGATGGGCCTAGCTTTAACGCAATAACATTGCCAAATAAACTTAGTATGGTTTCTGCTTCCTTATCTCCGTATATTGATTGGATTTGAGACAGCGATTGGGTTCCAGCAATTGTGCAAACACCTTTACTTCGTCCAAGTGATAAGACGCGAGTAAGCGACTGTGATTTATTTAAATTTCCTAATTCGTCAAGAACTAGCCAGATGCGTTCATTTCCATTGTCAGGCCTTGACAAAACTAGGCCCGTTGTTACCGACATCATTGCTGTTATTAAAGCTGAGCTCAGAGTTGGTGCGTTCAAATCACCTTGAATAATCAAAGTCGGTTTATCGTTGTTATTCAGCCACTGTTTGAGAGAAAACGATATTTCTGTATTTTTCCATAACTCTGAAACTTCACCTATCCAAGGCAGCTGTGATGCTATTACAGCTCTTATTGATGCAGATGTTTTATCTTCGGGCTTTATTAGTCCTGATGCTTGTACATAATATTTCGAAAGCCATTGATGTAGCTCTTCATCGCTAGAGAAGAGCACTCTATTGAGTTCGAGCCATCCCCATTTTTTACTTCGCTTAACTAACCCTGCGATTACTCCTTTTAAAACAGCTCTCGCTGAGTTTATCCAAAAAGATTCATTACCAGAACCTTCTGTTAATACCGCTTCAGTAAATAACTCCGCCATAGCAAGGCTATTGATATCTTGGCTAATGTTCCAAACTGCGCTTCTCGCGTCGTAGACACTAATAAGAGTAGTCCGTTCGTCATAAAACAATTCTGTATATTCACCTTTGATATCGTATATTAGAGTTTTATCTCCTCGAATTATAATTTGCTGTAGATGGTATTTTATAAGGTTTGATTTACCTGAACCCTGCATTCCATGAATAAGAAAATTTTGCAGTTCTCGCAGCATTGGTAGAGGCATATTATTGTGTAGTTTAAGCCCTGTAGAATCCTCACACTTCACTAACTTTTTAAAGTGATTTATGGCTTTTTTACCGTCTAGTAATTGAGGGCCGTCTAGGTGGTGATAAATGCTCGCTTTGTTCCTCCTAATACGAAAAAACCATACTATGAACGAGCTTATACTAAGCGAAAAAACAGGGATCAGTTTTAAAGCTATTTCGAGTTGTTTAGATATTTCGCCATAGGATGGAAAGTACTGATACAGAAAGACCGTTGGTAACAGTTCAGTTAAGCACCAAAGCAATAAATCGTTAAATTCAGACCACGTTTTAGAAACAAGAACAAACGTAAAGACAGATACAAGCGAAAAAATCGTTGTTAGTGCTAAGGCTACAGCACAATGCTGTAACCATTTTGACTGTCGTGTGAGTAACATTATAATTTTCTCCCTAACATGTCTTCAGCTTGTTTAAGTGCCGCTTTTTTTTCTTGAGCATCTAGCCCTGCAATAGATGAAGTAACTATAAAGTTTTCTTTTGTGATATGTTTTAAAAGGCTAGCGATCAAGCTTTTCATCTCTAGTTGCTTCTCTGCTTGCTGGATACGTTGTCGTGCTATCTCTGCGACTGTAGTGCCTTGGATTTCAGATTCACGTACTAAACATTCAAAATCTCTGACTGGCAAACGAACACTCACCTGCTTTTTTTGTATTGTATTTGAATTACTCATTGCTACTTCTCCTTGAATTCAATGAAGTCATTTATTTCTAAAGGCTTGCTTCGACCAGTGATTGTTAAATTGACTTTAACTCTATGATTACTCGTATCCTTTGCCGGTTCTTGATCAAAGTTGAATTCAAGTTGTTCATTAATGCACCGTAGGTGCGTGGTTGTCTGAAAAGAATCACTGGTTAATTCCAACTTGCTGCTTGCTCCATCATGTACAGCATCTGTCTGCTTTACTTTGCTCATTACTCGGCTCCATTCAAGTTGGCTAGCCAAGTATTAAGTACATCATTTTTCCAGCCAATAAATCGAGGGCCAAATGAAATTGGTTCAGGCAATATGCCCTTGCGACGCCAGTTCCAAAGGGTGACTGTACTGACGCTGAGTGCTGCTGCTAATTCAGCTGGACGTACGATAGGTTGTTTAAAATACATATGAACTCCGTTTCAAATTAATTATTAAGTGAGGCTTTCTTGCCGCACAAATAATATGGTAACGTATTATTTTTATTAATCTTTCAAAAATCACACAACTCTATTAATATGTTCTACTCAATTTATAAAATAATTTAATTAATAGTTTGTTTATAAGGAATAAATGGATAAGAAATTTTGTGTTTTATGCTGGCGTCCTAGAAATACGAAGTATTTTTGTCTAGAGCACTTAGGAAGTGGAAAGACACGGAAATTACAACAAAGGCATAAGAGGCGCCTTCTTTCAGTCCTTGAGGAAAAAGTGCTTTGTATCATTCCAACATTAGAAAAGCCTAATTACTATTCATTCTTATATGAATGTGCATATAAGTTAAGTGTAAAACCAGCTGTTGCCATTCAAGGTGCTTCGTACCCTTCACTTGGAATTCGGAATCAATCCAAGGTGATATGGGGGATAGCCAGTCGGTATTATCCGATTAGCTACAATAAACTTAATCTGTTAAATATTGATCTGTTTATGAATAAGCATGAACTTGTTGGTGCAATTGTCCAGGTGTTGGAAGATTGTGACGACGTCAGCAGTATTAAATCTAGCTATACTGCACTCTCTATAGATTTAGATGCGCAAGTATGGATTCCAAACGTGGTAGAGTTATTGGCTCGGCATGAGTCATTTATGGCAGTCAATGAAGTAAGTGTTAAGCCTGGCCCACGACAAAGAACTAACGAAGACAAAAAGCTTCGTGAAAAGCTTGTTGCTCGAATAAATACTTTTAACTCAAAGGGGCAGGAGTATACTTTGGCTCAATTGGGAAATGAGTTTAATCTGTCGCCTGCTCGGGTGTGTGTGTTGAGAAAGCAGTTAATTAAAAGAAAACTAATAGAATGACAGAAAGCATTACATAAATCATTGTTTTATTTTTAATTGCATCATAAGTCACTGTATTTGATGTACTGTTTAATCTTGAGCGATAAGCAGATCGCTAATATAGAATAAGGTATTAAGTAGGTTTTATTCTTTTAAAAGCCATAGCATACTATGGCTTTTTTTATGGCTAATAAGACAACTTAACATAGTAAATATAGACATAGCTTGCTATAACATCAGCAAAGACTTTTATCAGGAGACTTTAAAAATGATCACACTATCCGCCGATCAATGCCGCATTATTGGCGTAATGCTTGAGAAAGAAATCACAACACCCGAGCAATATCCACTCTCATTAAATGGTATTACCCTAGGCTGTAATCAAAAAAGTAACCGTGAGCCAGTAACGAATTTTTCTGAAAGTGATGTACAAAACTTAGTCGATGAATTGGTAGAAATGAATCAATTAATGGTAGATAGAAAAGCTTCGGTAAGGGTAAATAAATATTTTCATCGTTTTTGTGATACTGAATTTGGTCACTTAAAATTTACACGCCAGCAAAAAGCCATTATTTGTGTGTTATTACTCAGAGGACCTCAAACCCCGGGAGAGTTAAGAACTCGTACCAATCGCTTAGCTGAGTTTACCGATGTCAGTGAAGTTGAAACGACTTTGCATCAATTACAAAATTTAAACAATAAGACATTAGTCAAAAAGCTAACGCGAGAGCCTGGCAAGCGTGATTCTCGCTACGTTCACTTACTTTCAGATACCAATGAAAATCAATTAGCTGAGACTAACATTGTCAATAGGGATGATATATCAGCTGAAAATCAGCCTCATCTAGGGCAAAGAGTAGCAGATCTAGAAAAGCAAGTTACCGTATTGAGTGAACAAGTATCATACCTAACAGTATTACTTGAAAATAAGTAATTAACGATTTAATGTGCATGCAGGCCTACTGTAAAGAACATACACTGTAGATAATTCCATTATGTTTGTTATACAGTTGATACTTGCTTAATGGTCTCGCTTAATTCATTAAGGTCGTGAACGACAACATCTGCCAAATTTTCATAGCTTGCTGTTACACCATAATTAATAAGGCAAGACATGGTGTTAGCATTTTTCGCCGCTTGCAAATCATATAAATAATCACCAACATACAATAAGTTTTCAGGGGCTATCTGCCAAAGCTCAGCTAAATGTAGTAACGCATCAGGAGCTGGTTTAGCTTTGTGATCTTCTCGGGTCAGTAATATCTCAATATCGATATTATTGTTTTTTACTTTTATTGTCGCTGCTTGTCGACAATTTCTGGTAACAATCGCACAAGGTAGAGAAAACTCTGCTAACAAAGTTAAAATTTGGTCGGTTCCCGCCAACTTTTTTGCTGTCAGAGCATCATTTATTTCATATTCGACTATCAGCTCATTAGCTTCAACTTGATGAATTTCGGGTAAAGCATCAATAAAATCTAATAAATCTATGCCTTTTGGACATCCCAAGGAGGCTCTTATACTGTCAAAATCTAAAGATGAAGAGACCAAGGTGTTGTCGAGATCAAATATCACGCCTAGTGGTTTATGTGCTAACAATGCTGTATGACTCCTCGTTATCGGACAAACGGGTTAAGTGTAATAATAACATTCGCTTTGATTAGCGATTTATTACACCAAATTATAATTAAACTGTGCAGTAATACGTAGCTATAGCGAATTCAGATCAGACTTGTCAATTAGCCTTAGAAAATTGATATCTCATTAGAACCTAATCAATAATCTGTTGTGAGAGAATACTTTTACGCCGATCACCCAACGTTTGGGTAACTAGAAATAACGTTTGCCCGTTTCAGATAATAGAAAGCCCACTTAATGATCTAGCCATTGCCAATCTGTACCTTTTGAATTACCGCCATAAGTGGGTAGCGATAACATTACGACAAAAATATAACCCAGCAGATTAGAGCCAGTTTTCTCAAGCTCTCGAGCCACAGCGCCGTCATAGCATGGTTTCTTTTACAACTTTGCTTAACTCAATAAAAGTTTTTTGTAATTGGTTTTGTATATAGCGATTTAACCAACCGACACCTTTAAGAATAAAGTCAATTTCACTTTTTTCAGTAGATTGCTGATACACAACATTATATGAATAAATAACGACTTGTAACTCTTTGATGCTTAAATTACTACTTGATTCTGGTAAGAAATGATCAAGCGCGCCACTCAGAGTTAACCAAAGCTCTTCCTGCAAAGTATCAAAGACTTTATCTTTTTCATGTTCACTTAATGCTACCTTAGGAAGTGCAGAGATTGCCTTTGCTCCCGCCACTAATTTCAATCATTTACAACGAAAAAACTTATGTGGTGACCAAGATGGTGTTTGATAACTTTTATCAAAAATCTGTTGATATTATTTAATGCTTTACCTGACATTGATTTATCCTTTTTTTGCACTGCTTTGTCATTTATTAATAAAGGCTAACCACTGTTTTTTAGAATATTATTTACCAATGAGTAATTCGGCAGTATATTTTGATAAAAGCATTTTACCGCTACTTGTTAATACGTACCTATGAAGATAGCCTAAAACAGGTGTTAACGATTTCATAAACGCTTCATTTTCATTACTGTTACTGACGCTTATTTTTAACAAGACAAACTCACTATGGAGTTTCTGATAAACCTCAGGGTTTTCAGCCAAAAAAACATCCATTTTTTTACACCAACGGCACCAGTTGCCACCAATTTCAATTAGCACATTACGCTGAGTTTTTTGAGCAAGTTTTATTGCCGCATTCGCATCTTTAAAGGGATCGCTTTTTTTATCATAGACTTTACTGTATTTAGGTAAATCATCAGCGTTAATGGCTAAGGCGGGTGTTATTAACAAAAAGGAGGCGAAAGTAACAAGCATTAATACAACAAAGCTTATCATAAGTAGGCTCAATATAAATTAGGATATTGTAAAGTACTGCTAACTAGACCCTAATTAGGTTAACTATATTTCAAATTGTTTTCACGTGATTATGTCAAATTTGTTGCTGAACGATTATAATGCGCAACAATTATTTCACCATAGGTATATTAACATGCGTCCAAGCGGCAGAACTCCAGGTCAAATACGTCCTGTAACCATTACTCGTCAATTTACTACTCATGCTGAAGGTTCAGTATTAATTGAATTTGGCGGCACCAAAGTTATTTGTACTGCCTCAGTAGAAGTCGGTGTACCACGTTTTTTAAAAGGACAAGGTAAAGGTTGGATCACAGCAGAGTATGGCATGTTACCTCGCTCTACTCACACTCGTATGCGCAGAGAAGCAGCTAACGGCAAACAAAGTGGTCGTACGTTAGAAATATCTCGTTTAATCGCTCGTGCATTGCGCGCAGCTGTCGATTTGAAAGCCCTAGGTGAAAATACCATTAGTGTAGATTGCGATGTTATACAAGCTGATGGCGGTACACGTACTGCTTCAATTACTGGTGCTTGTGTCGCATTAGTCGATGCTTTAAATTATATGCGCGCTAAAGATATTATTAAAACTAATCCATTAAAGCACATGATAGCAGCAGTTTCTGTTGGTATTTATAAAGGTGAAGCCGTTTCGGATCTTGATTACCCAGAAGATTCTGCTGCCGATACCGATATGAATGTCGTTATGACAGACACAGGTAAATTGATTGAAATTCAAGGCACAGCAGAAGAGGCACCGTTTAGTTTTGACGAAATGCACAATATGTTAGCGTTAGCAAAAGACAGTATTAACGAATTATTTGATTTACAAAAGTTAGCGCTTAGCTAAATACTCTGATTAAAGTGGGAATAAAGATGAAAGATTATCAACGTGAATTTATTGAATTTGCTCTAGCGAAAGAAGTATTACGCTTTGGTGAATTCACTTTGAAGTCAGGCCGTACAAGTCCATACTTTTTTAATGCGGGTTTATTTAATACCGGTGGTGATTTAGCACGCTTGGGGCGTTTTTACGCACAAGCACTGGTTGATTCTACTATCGCGTTTGATTTGCTTTTCGGTCCAGCTTATAAGGGCATACCAATTGCAACCACCACTGCGGTAGCATTAGCCGATCATCACGGTATGGACATGCCTTATTGCTTTAACCGTAAGGAAGCAAAAACTCACGGTGAAGGTGGAAGCTTAGTTGGCTCTCCTTTACAAGGTAAAATAATGTTAGTGGACGACGTTATTACTGCCGGTACTGCTATTCGTGAATCAATGGAAATTATTAAGGCCCATGGCGCTCAATTGTCAGGTGTATTAATTGCACTTGACCGCCAAGAAAAAGGCCAAGGTGAATTATCTGCTATTCAAGAAGTTGAACGTGATTTTGGTACACAAGTTACTGCCATTGTTACCCTAGCTGACGTGGTCACTTACCTTGAAGAGAACCTTGCTTTGCAACCTGCATTAGCGAAAAGTTTAGCGAGTATTAATAAATACCGTAAAAATTACGGTATTTAGCTGACAATCATTACTATCACTTTAGCTTAATGATACAAGCACAATAAAAAGCCTCATTATTTATTAATAATGAGGCTTTTTCTTTATAGCGCAATAACTTAAGAGGTTTAGGCTTAAGAGGTTTTAGGCCGTTAATTGGAAATGAAAACTGGGTTCTTTTTCATAGGCTTGAGTAATGCCAGCATAAAGGTTTTCAATTCTTAAAGCTCGCTCATCAACAGAGCTATCACGGTTAGCTATAATTTCGTCCTGAGACGCTAATGTGCGATTAACTAGCGTATCAAAATCTTCTGTTTCTTGATTTTCTTCTGCTGAAAAAACATCACTAGACTTACCTTGGACCGTTACATTTTTTCCTTCACTGGTCTCTGCTGAACTAATCGCGGCCAGCTCTGTTTGCGCTTGTAAAATAGCTCTCGACGCTGAAGCTGCAACACGGATGTCTTGAATTGATGGATCTGCAGGTGCTAGTGCGGCGGCATAGACCTTTTGCATTTTCGTTATGGTTGCTCTTGGATCGCCATTAACCGTAGAAAGGTCTGCTGAAACTTCACCACCAACAGCATATTTCTTTCCGTCAGGGCCCGTTTCAAAAGTATATGAAGGTGAGCCTGTTGATGCGCCACCGACAGAAGCATGTGCCAATTCATGAGCACGTACTTCTTGATCTCTTAGTTGTAGCTCATTAATAATTCTTTGTTCGGTAAAATCTTCTCGACTGTTAGGAGCCGGTTTGCCATCAGGGGAGCTTGCTGAATTTTGACCATTTTCACTATCATCTTCAATAGCATTTTTGTTTGCTAAAAAAGCCTCAGCTGCAGATTGTTGCTCCGATGAACCACTTTCGCGATTACTATCACCGCTAATCGTTTTTGTTGCTGATTCCGCTTGCTTTCGGATGCTTTCAAAATCAAAATTTTCATTATTCTGTGCGGGGGTTCTGCCTCTTTCTCTGTCAGAAGCTACCCCTTTTTCTGCTGCAGACTGGTTTGAGGCCGCTGGTTTTGCAATAACTTCACGGATATTATTTTCACGACGCAAGCTATCCGTTTGCGGATTGACCGCAGTAGGAATAGACAGAGTAGGTGCTTGCGGCGTAATATTCATAGGTTATACTCGAACGTCTAATAGCGTACCTAAAGTTTCATCAGCTGTTTGAATAACATCGGCGGACGCTTTCGCTTGAAATTCTGCAACTTTTAAATCGACAACAGCTTTGGTAAGATCAGGTAATTCTGCTGAACTAGCATTTTTACTAGCTGTATATGGGCTAGCTGCATTATCAGTATTGTTTTCTTGGCCGATACCAAAATCTTCAGGACTAACAGCTAAGTTAGCCGCAATATCTTCTGCAGCTTCTGTGACATCGCCTTGCGCTTTTTGAAAGCCTTGTAGACCACTTGCTAATGCTGATTGTATTTCCATAACAAACTCCTCTATACCTATTAATAGAATATCAACGAACAAATAAGTAAATACTTAATTTATAGACTTAATTTACATACTTAGCTTAAATAATCAGCTTAAGTACTCAATTTTCACTTAATTTTTGCTATTTAACCCTGTAACCTCTTGTTCAATTATCATACAATATGGCTAAAAAGTAAAGGTTCGATTTATCGATAAGTATGTTCAACTAAAGGGGCTAGCCAAGTCGTTAGTGTTTCAATAAACGCCCCTGGGTGAGAAATAAAAGGCGCATGTGATGCCTGCTCAAAAATAACAACATCACTGTTAGGTGATAATGCAGTAATAGCTGTAATTGCCTTGCGCGGCACTAAGCCATCAAGCTTTCCGTATAACCGTAAGTAGGGTATCGATATTTGGGCGAGACTCGCGCGCTGATCAACGGTTGTCAATAATTTTAGCGACTCATCTAAGGTTGATTTTGTTGGCATTGGAAACTGCATAACGAGCTCTCGTAGCAATTTAATATCATGACGTAAATGAGGGCTGCCCATCGCCTGAACTTTTAAAAAGTTATTAATCGTCTTGGCGGTATCTTCTGCTAGTTGTCGATGAAATATTGCTAAAACATCTGGCTTAATGCCAAACCAGTTTTCTTGCTCAACGAAACAAGGCGAGCTAGCAACCGTGATTAATGCTTTCACGTGCTTTGGAAAATTTAATGCTATTTCACTAGCAATCAAACCACCTAACGACCAACCTATATATACCGCAGGTTTTGCTACAGACTGCGCTATTAATGATGCAACTTCAGCTAGAGCATAAGGAGATAATGAGTGTTCTAAATTGGCACCAAAACCAGGTAAATCGACAGTGATGACCTCAAAGTGCTCTTTTAATACTTCTACACTCGGTTGCCAAACGCCCGAGTTTAATCCCCAGCCGTGAATAAAAACTAGCGGAAGTCCGCATCCTTGACTCGATATTTTTAAAGTTTCTGCCATGCTCATAATAGAGAGTATTACCGTTAATTTTTATTAAACGAAGTTAACAACAGTTTACTTAAACAAGGTATTAAATGGAATTTAACTACGTAAAATTTATTCAATATTTAAAACAAAATTCATTTAGCTTGATTGATCGTTTAAAGTTGTTTAAAACACAATTAAGTTGTTGTGACTTATGTGGTGGTTGCTGTCAAAGCCAAGCGATTATTTGTGATTTTTGCTTGGCTGATTTACCACTTTTTGATTTAAAAAAATTGCACGGCGATTTATTAACCTGGCCAGCGATAAATACTTTATTACCTAAAAGAGTATTTGATCAGTTAATCTCAGTATCGGCTTACCAATGGCCCATAGACTTATGGGTCAGGCAACTAAAGTATCACGGCCGTTTTGAGTTAGTGGCTTTACTGAGTGTTTTATTATTTAAACAATGGAAAAACGCCTTACGGTATGAATATAAACATTGTTCCCATCAGCCCTTACTATTGTCCGTACCAATACATTTGAAAAAATGGCAAACACGAGGTTTTAATCAAGCGCATTTATTGGCAGAAAATTTTTCCCGCCTTGCACAAATGCCCTATTGCCCAGATGCATTGCAGCGTATTAGTCACGATAAAAGCCAAGCAGGTCAAACAGGTGTTATCCGCCGTAAAAATTTACGTCATGCCTTTAAACTGTCAAACGAATATTTAGCCAATAAAAGTGATCAACACTCTCGTTTACCTGAACACGTATTGCTCCTTGATGATGTGGTAACAACAGGCTCTACGTGTAATGAAATTTGTCGCTTATTGAAAGCTAATGGCGTTAAAAAAGTTACCGTATTAAGCCTTTGTTTATCTTTACCTAATAACAAAATTTAATAACAGTTAACTTATACGGTGTTAGCTTTACACAATTTAAACCTTTTCATCTCTCAAAAAATCATTAATGAGTCGTAGAAACGTTAAAAGCTTTAGCAAAAAATAAGCTGTTCGCTATTAACTTTGAACTGCCTAACCAATAGCCTCTAAAAGCTAAATTGTCAGTACTGGCAATCACTCGCCCATTGCCATAATTATGGGCAACTATAGCTGAAGAACTTGCCACTCGATTGACCATATTTTTATCAGCATAACCGCTCAATAATGGGCGTGCATTATACTTCGCCACTGAGATGAAGGGCTTTGAACTATGTTGCAAAATTAATGTACTGTTGCGAAATAACGGTAAACGGTTATCCGTATAACCATAAGCTAACGGATGCGAAGTATCGAGTGTTGACTCAAAAATCGCGCCAGCAATACGTTTACGTCCAGCCAGTTTTTCTTTGTCTTGGTAGCGGACATTATCCATATCAAATAACTGGTTGATTTCATTAGTAGTAATAAAATTCATCGCCAGTAATTCATATTCTGATAAAAATTTAGCTGCTCGTTTCTGCCCAAAAATAACACCACCACTTTTTGTCCATGCTGCTATTTTATCGACATCATCTTGACCAAGAGAATCGTATTTTCCATCAACCATAATAATATGGCTATAACCACTTAACTCAATTTTTGCTAAACGCTGCTGTTCTACAACCGTTACAGGAATTGACAGGGTATCGTCAAGATAAAATAACATCTCTGCACTCTCGTATTGAGATACGCCTTTACCTCCGAGCATTAAAACCTTTACTGGCGATAATAACCGGAAAGAGCCACTACCTATATCGATACCTTTAACGGTTAATCCTGTCGACAAGCTAATAATAGGTATATCAATTTTTTGACTACTTTGCCTGACAATATCACGCCAATTTAATTGCGTTTGTATGCCTGCAGGAATAATAATACTGCCACGCGCAAAATCTTTATTAACCATTTTTCCATCAATTTTAAATCGTGAAGAAAAAGTTTTTGTGGCAACCTTTGCTTTAATACCTTTATTAAGCAAGTCATTGAGTAATTTTGGGGCTAAAAAATGATGCCACTCAAATGCGTAGGCATACGCCTGTTGCTCAATACCACTGTTATCTGCTATATTTGTTGGCTTGTCCCAAGCATTATCTGCCAGTTTTAATCCCCAAGTACGACCAACCCGATAAAAGTCTATGTCCATTGCCAGTGGCATTGTCCAACCAGAAACATCATAAAAGGTATTGTCTTCGAACTGAGTTTGCTGCGAAAACAACGCTTGAATAACTCGATACTGACGCTGGTCTAATGGCACATAAAAGCTATGCTCTTTAGCATAAACAACACCGGCTAAACGAAAATCGTCAGTCAGCGGATAGGCCTTGATCTGATGTTGTTTTAATTTATCAAGTAAGACGTTGAGGCGATAAGAATCATGTGTTTCATGTAATAAGTAGCCACTAAAGCTCTCTTGATCAGCCAATTTTTCTGACTCTTTATAAAAGTTTTTTTGATAACTCAGTAGCTCGGTCTTATTTTTCCATGCCCCCTCAATGGTAGAGAGTGAAGTTAATACGTGATTTTGAATACCAAACTCAAAGGTTAATAAGCCATTATCACTGTTTTGTTGCATGCCTCGGCTACTTGCTTGTTCGAATAAAATACCGACTCCACCGTTAATGTCTGGGTAAGTAGATCCTTTACCGTAATAAAAGTCATCGAAATTTTCTTGGCTGTAATAAAGGCGATTATCTTTATCAAGTGCCTTCGCATGATAGCTTGCTAAAAGTTGTGTTATTTCTGTATTGGCACTTGGCGTTAATGGGTGAGTACGCGTTGGGATGCCCGGTTGAAAAAAATAACTGCCATTGGCACTCATCTCATGAAAATCCCCTAATACATGAGGCTGATATTGGTGAAAATACGCTAATCTATGTTGACTTTCTTTTTGTGCAAGTAATAACCAGTCACGGTTAAGATCAAAACCAAAATGGTTGGTACGACCGGTAAGCCAACCTTGGTGATGCTCGATATGATTAGGATCCGCATTAGGTGTGCTGCCACGGTGCATATTCGCCCATTGCACAAATCTATCCATGCCATCGGGGTTTATACTTGGTTCAATAACAATTAGGGTATTTTCTAGCATTTGTTTTATATCAGTATTTTCACTTGCCGCCAAATGATACGCCACAGCCATCGCCGCATTAGCGCCACTTATCTCATCACCGTGTACACTGTAGCCAAGCCAAATGACTAGCGGTGAACTTATGTCATCGGTACTACCCGTGGCTGATCTTTTTGCCAAAATTTCACTCAAATTAGCTAAATTATCTTTAGAAGAAATCGTCAATAACACTTGCTGGCGAAGTTCTTGGGTCTGTCCAATATCAGTTAGTGTGATCCGCTCTGAGCTGCTTGCTAATACTTTGACGTAGTTGAGAAGTTGATCATGACGAATATGTCGCTCGCCAATGCCAAAGCCTAATGAGCTTTCCGGGGTAGGAATAGCTTGATTGTAAGTATGATCGGTTGGTAAATAGTCGGTAACTTTTGCCGCATAACCCAATGGTGACAAAATAAAAAAACCGACCAGCACGGCTAAAAACAATCGTGGTAACATAAAATATATCCTTGAATTCAATAACAATAAAATACCAAAATCTATCGAAACACACCAGAATAACTGTCTCTTTTTATCATATTGTTATTTCAATTAACTATAATTTCACTAGCGTATAGGTGGATAACAGCGTAAAATATTAATACCTGACTAAATTAGTCAGGTATTAATATTTTCAATCTTTAAGGTCCGTGAGAAACTTTAGAGAAATTTTGGTAACAAGTGTAAGAGAGTAATAACCGTGATGATCAATATTTCCGAAACAGCACAATCGCATTTCACTAAATTATTAGAACAACAAGCAGAAGGCACAAGTATCCGTGTATTTGTTGTTAACCCAGGTACTGCTAGTGCAGAGTGTGGCGTGTCTTACTGCCCAGCTGACGCGATAGAACCTGAAGATATTGAAATGAAATTCGAATACTTCTCTGCTTATATCGACGGTGACAGTAAGCTGTACTTAGAAGATGCTGAAATTGATTTCACTACAGATCAAATGGGTTCACAATTAACTTTAAAAGCGCCAAATGCTAAATTAAGAAAAGTAAATGACGATGCGCCATTATTCGAACGTGTTGACTACTTCTTAAAAGCAGAAGTTAATCCACAATTAGCTGGCCATGGTGGTGAGTGTACGTTAATGGAAATTACTGACGACGGTTTCGCTATTCTACAATTTGGTGGTGGCTGTAATGGTTGTAGTCAAATTGATGTCACTGTAAAAGATGGTATCGAAAAACAACTTCTCGAAACAATGGCAGGCGAGATAAAAGGTGTTCGTGATATGACTGAACACGAACGTGGTGATCATTCTTACTATTAAGTTATTTGTTCGTTAACCCAACAACTATACTGACTGCTAAGTTATTCATTAATTTAAAATGATAACAATACTTGAAAAATTAGGCCAAGACCCGCAAAGAAGCTTAGTGCTTTTTACTCGCGGACTTGGTCTTTTTGCTATTGGCGCATGCTTAATTTTTATCGGTTACTATTACCATTATTATTGGCAAATCGCCGGCATTATTTTTTTAGCCCTTGGTCTGTTAACCTCTGCTTGGGGTTACAGTGGGATATTTGCTAATCGTTTACTCAATATTTTTGATCGACGAGCAAATAAAAAAATTAAAGACTAATGGCTTGTTTTTCTATAACGCGATAATAATGCCAAGCTAAGCTTAATCCTCGTACCAGCAAAAACACACTAAATGCAGCCCATAAACCATGATTACCAAACCCTTGTAATAGCCACCACATTGGAAAAAAGCAACCAAAGGTCGCAATTATCATGCTATTTCGCATCACATTGGCTTTCATTAGACCAACAAAAACGCCATCAAATAAATAACACCAACAGCCTAATATAGGTAAGATAATCATCCAATGTACATATTGTTCGGTCGTAAAAACAACCTCTGGAATGTCGGTTAGTAAACCAATCAAGAAATCACCTGCTATGGCAAAGAGTGCACTATAAGTTAGCGCAAAGAGTCCTGTCCAAAATAAAGCGATTTTGACGACAAAATTACGCTGTTGAAGATTTTTTTGCCCTTGTGCTTTACCCACTAACACTTCTGCTGCATTAGCAATGCCGTCTAATCCAAATGAAATTAACAAAACAAAGTTCATTAAAATGGCATTAGTTGCTATAACATCGTCCCCTAACCTAGCCCCTTGAAAAGTAATAAAGACAAAACAAATCTCTAAGCATAGTGTTCGAATAAGAATATCTCGATTAAGTTGAAAGTAATTGATCAACGCTGACTTCTCGAATAACTGATCTCTGATATCAGTAAATTTCCCCATCATTTTTATTAATATACTTTTTAGGGATTGTCGATTACCTATCTGTTGCGCAAAGATAATATAAGCCAACCCTATAATAACACCTGAATATTCAGCAATTAACGTTGCTGACGCCACCCCTTGTACTTGCCAGTCAAACACTAAAACAAACAATAGATCTAGCGACAAGTTAATTAAGTTAGTGACGATCAATATCCACATTACCGCCTTCGCTTTATGATTGCCCAACAACCATCCTAATATAACAAGATTTGATAACGCAGCAGGTAAACCCCAAATACGGATATCGCAATATTGTTTAGCATAAAATTGTATTTGTTCAGATCCCCCAGCTAACCCCAAGCTTAGATCAAGATAAAATGACTGTAACAAAATCAGTGCACCACCAATTAAGCAAGCCACTAACAACCCCCGTAGCAGAACCAATAAACTTTTTTGTGCGTTTTCTTCACCTAATGCTTGAGCGGTAAGACCTGTAGTCGACATACGTAAAAAGCCGCACAACCAAGTAACAAAGGTAATAATCATTGCCCCAACTGTACTACCACCTAAATAATAGGCTTGGTCTAAATGTCCTAAAACAGCAGTATCAACTAAGCCTAAAAGAGGTATGGTGATATTTGAAAATATCATCGGTAAGGCGATGAGAAATAGTTGTTTATGGTGTTTGATAGTATTAACGTTCAAAAAAGTATTCCATATAAAAATTACCTGAAGATTTACTATAAAAAGAAAGCAAAACGCGCTATTTTTATGACTGACTAAACAAGGGCTTCACTCATGAAATTTTTATTACCTGCACTATTGCTATCTTGCTTCCACTTTTCTAGCTTTGCCGCTGTAATTTTACAATATCACCATGTTAGTGACAAAACACCGGCAAGTACTAGTATTTCACCGGAACAGTTTAAAGTTCATATGCAGTATTTATCTGATAACAATTTTAATGTCATCGCGCTCTCAGATTTAATGAATTCTATCAAGAAACAGCAACCTATTACTGACAAAACAGTGGCAATAACATTTGATGATGCTTATCTTGATATTCTACTCAATGGTAAGCCCATTCTCGACAAGTTTAATTATCCTTTTACGATTTTTATCAACCCTGCCATTGTTGATCGTGGTTCGAGTAACTATCTTACTTGGCAACAACTTAAAACAATGGCTAATCAAGGCGTTATTATAGCTAACCATGGCATGGAACATGACTCTATGGCCCGTATTAGTGAGGGTTTAACAGAACAGCAGTGGCTAATAAAACATACTGAGCTGTTATTAGAGGCTGAAAGTATTATTAAAGAAAAAACCGGACAAAGTTGGCGCTATTTTGCTTACCCTTATGGTGAGTACACACCGGCAATACAAGAATGGGTAGCAAAAAACGATTTTATTGCTTTTTCACAACAATCAGGAGCCGTAGGCTTAGCGACAGATTTAACAAGCGTGCCACGTTTTCCTGCGTCAAAACCCTATGATCAAATATCTAGTCTGCGAGATAAATTAAAATCTTTACCTTTCAACATGACTTTACGTAATGAAAATGCAAGTACCATTGTCGAGTATAACCAATCGAAATCAGTGACTTTTGATGTTGTTGTTGAAGATTTTCTTCCCGCACAATTGAACTGTTATATTTCGGGTTTAGGTCGACAAAAGATAGAATGGCAAGAAGAAAATAGCTTTACCATTAATTATAGCGCGCCCTTGCCCATTGGCCGTGTTCGCTGTAACTGTACCGCGCCAAGCATTAGTGAGCCAGGACGTTATTATTGGTACTCAAAGCCATGGTTTGTCTTAAAAGAAGGTTTGCAGTGGTATCCACTTTAACAAATATAACGATTTAAAAAACTTGTCAGCCAGTAAAGTTAAGGATGGCAAGTTTCCTTTATTCAGCTAATTTTACAATCTTTGCAAAATCACTGACCAGCTTCTCGCCATCAATGGTAGGTAATACACCCAAGGCTTGTCTTGGCTTAAATATAGCCGCGATATCTCCCTGTGGATTAATTAACACTAAAGAAGCACTGTGATCGACCAAGTAACCATTATTGTCGCCTTCAGGCTCGTTAATCGCATACATCATGCCTAAGTTACGAGCAAACGGAAATAACACACCATGGTCAGCCGTAAGCGCAATAAACTCCTCATTAAAGTAAGCTATATACTGAGCTAATTTTTCTGGCGTATCTCTAATAGGATCAACCGAAACCAATAAAATTTGTGTATCTTTACTGATCGCTTTTAAATCATCATAAACAAAGTTTAGTTCTTGTAATGTAGTTGGGCAAACATCAGGGCAAGAAGTATACCCTAGAAATACCCACGACCATTTATTGGCTAACTGTTCTTTGGTAAAGGCTTGGTTATGATGATCCGTTAATTGAAACGGCTTAACTTCCCGAACCTGCTGATAATATAAAGCATGTTCGGGCTGTGGTAATACTGTCGCTTTTTGAAAGACAAAAAAACCTACTGCACAAGCAACAAGGGCGACAATGACATACAACAACTTGTTCATATTTAATTATTTCCGTTTGTCTTATCCAATAGCCATTTGACAGATTAAATGATCTACTTTTCATCAGTCAAAAATAGATAAATACCCGATATAAAATTTACTAAGTCGTTACCCTACTACTAAAGATTATATCGAAGTAGCTTTGTCTTTAACCCATAACAATGAGCAGATAATTGATCAGCTTGGTATCATAGGTAATAAATAATGGTCAAGCAATAGGATAATAAACAAGCCCATTAAATGTACGATTGAAAATTTAAAGGTGTCCATTGCCGTATTCTCATCGGCATTAAACTTAAGTTTCCAGGCGTAAGCAAAAAACATTAGATTCAATGTTACTGCACCAATTAAATATAACCAATTACTCATTCCCACTAAATAAGGTAACAAGCCAACAACAAAAAGTAACACGGTATAAAGTAAAATTTGGGTTTTTGTAAAATTTACCCCATGGGTTACCGGTAACATGGGAATATTTACTTTTGCATATTCGTCTTTACGGTGTATCGCTAATGCCCAAAAATGAGGAGGTGTCCAAGTAAAAATCAATAACACTAATAACAAAGCATTAGGGTGTATTTCATTGGTCATTGCTGTCCAACCTAACAATGGTGGAATGGCTCCAGCTAAGCCACCTATCGTGATATTTTGAGGCGTAGCTCGTTTCAAATACATAGTATAAACAAAACTGTACCCTACCAAACCTGCAAAAGTAAGCCATGCCGTTAGGGGATTAACCAAGCTATATAAAATGGCAAAACCACTGACCGCTAAAAACATAGCAAACAAAGTTGCATTTCTTGGCGTTAAACGTCCCGTAGCAACGGGCCGGTTATAAGTTCGCCCCATAATACTGTCAATTCGTTCATCAACAATGTGATTTATCGCGGCGGCGGCCGATGATAAAAATCCAATACCCACCATTGAAGGAATAAGCACTTGCCATGGAATGGTACCCGGAACAGAAAGACACATACCCACCAAAGCAGTTAACACTAAGAGTGCCACTACACGAGGCTTAGTGATTTCATAATAATCTCGCCAAATAGCGGTTTTAGTCTCTGTAACTTCAGGGGTAGTTACTGGTCCATTGGGGCTTTCTGTTGATACTGATTCGCTCATAGGTATTCCTTATAATTTCCGTCGTAAACTGTAGGTTAACGTGATCAAAGACAACATTAGACATGCTGCTACCACGTTATGACTCACCGCAACTGCTAACGGTAATGAGAACCAGATATTGCTAATGCCCAATAATATTTGGCAACTAAGAATAAACGCTAAGCTAATAGCTGCATTCTTAAAAAATGCAGATTGAGATTTTCGAAATACCATTAATGCTAACCAAAAAAGATAAAGCCCAGTGACAATGGCTCCCAATCGATGAACAACATGAATCGTTACACGTGAAGCATGAGATAAATGACCAAATTCGTAACTGTCTTTTTCTGGTGGGATCAAATCAAATGAATCTTTGAAGGTCATTTGCTCTTGCCAGCCTGATTGGCAAATAGGTAATTCAGTACAAACCAAGGCAGCATAGTTTGACGATGTCCAGCCCCCTAAACCTATTTGTGCGGTTAACAGTACAATACCAATTAAGCCGTATCTGCCATATTTCTTAATGGCGAAATCACCACCTGGTACCCTAAAGTCAGCCAAGCGTAAGTATAATAAAAATAATAAACTCAAGGTTGTAAAACCACCAAGTAAATGACCCATAACGACAATCGGCATTAATTTCATGGTTACGGTCCACATACCCAAAGCCGCTTGAAAAATAACCACCGCGAGTATTAACATCGGCAACCTTAAAGGCGTTCCTTGATCGCGTTGTCGATAAGACATAAATGCTATCGCTAAAATTAATAAACCCAACGCACCAGCAAAATATCGATGGATCATTTCATTCCATGCTTTATGCACTTCAACTTTTCTTTCTGGAAATGCTTGCTCTGCTTTAATGATTTGTTCTGCAGTTACTGGCACATCGATTAATCCATAACAACCTGGCCAATCTGGACAGCCTAAACCTGCATGCGTTAAACGCGCATAAGCACCTAAACTAACCACGATTAGTGCTAATACAATACTAATTAATACTAAGGTACGAACACGATGATTAACTTGATTTTTCATTTTAACCAACCCTCGAATACTTAAGTAATTTCTTCATATCTGCTAAAATTTCTTTACCAAACATTGCTTGAGCATCATCATTTCTCGGTGGTTTATGCGATAAAACCACATTACCTAAAGGGTCAACAACTAAGACTTTTGCATCTGATAAAAAGTTATCAACTAGGCTTGGAGTAGGAATAATCACCCAGCTGTTTTCAGTTAACCTTTGCGTTTGCTGAGGTGAGAGTGGATTAGGAGAAAGTGCAACACGCTTTACTCTGGGCATTTCTCTACCCAAGGCTATGTAAGAGTTATTAACACTAAGTAACGTTTGTTCACAGTGATCATCACAATGCTGTGGCAAGCTATAAATAATTGACCAAGTATCTTGTAAAGTGGCTTGACTTAAACCTAATTTCTCAAGAGTAAGTTCATTCTCGACTAAAGTGCCCTTGTTTGTCACACCATATTCAAGCCAATTTTGAGTTAAGGCGAGTTTTGCTAATACGATAGGGAGGATAAAAGCGCCCAGCACCATGACCATACTACGACGAGATTTTTTCTGTGATACATCATTCATACACTTACACCTTATTATTTTTTTTATTAGTGATTTAACGTTTGTTCACTATTTTTACCCAACTTGATTGACGCCCATATCATTAACAATAACCATGCTATCGCTAAACTGAACCATTGAAAGGCATAAGCACGATGTTTTTCGGGTGGCATAACAATTGGTTGCCAATTTTTTTCATAACCCACACTCTCTGTTTTATCTAAGTAGACGACAAAGGGCAAGAGTTGACGTGAAATTAATGTTGAAAATTTATCTAATTCTATTTGCTGAACACGCAATGGCCACTCATCTTTAACCAAGACTTGCTCCATTAACATTATGCCTTGCTCGATTTTACGTACGTGACCTGATAGTTGATACCTTCCAATAATAGCCTGCACATCGGGAATTTCTTGACGATTTATAGAACCTACTACCCAACCTAAATTAACTAAGACCGCCTGATCACCACTATTAAACACTTGATAAACACGATAACCTAATTGTCCTTTATTCGTTTGGTTGTCTAATAAAAAAATAGTATTATTATCAAATTCCCCAAACATAGTGATCGGTAGATCATTAATTTCATTTTTTTCTGAAAGTACTTGAGAAAGAGACAAGGCTTGTGTTTGACTCAATTGTGTAATGGTTTCGATGCGTTGCTCTTTTTGTAAAGCACGATCACTTTGCCATAATCCGAGTTTTACTAATCCGGAAAAAACAAGTAGGGTAAATATCAACCAAGGTAGGCGAATGTTTGATATAAAATTTTTCAAACAATTAACTCCTTAAATATGCTTAAAGCGAACATAACAACATAGGAAATTTTTAAATGGCATTTACGATAAAAATAATTATTATTGGCTGCTTAGTCTTCATGGTATTTAGCCTGTTTCAGGCACTTTTTGTCTTAAACAAAAATGACCCAAGTAAACCGTCAATGTCAAAATTTATTGGCCGACGTGTGATGATTTCAGCCTTCATTATTATACTTATGTTAGTCGCTATTTTAACAGGCGTTATTACACCACACCCACGACCGTTCTAATCGACTCGCTTAAAAATAAAAGGTAGGTGAAGCTAGCTCCACCTACAACATTTTTTAAACTTTTATATCAGTAATTGTTTATACAATATAAACAAAAACAAATAGTATCACCCAAACCACATCAACAAAATGCCAATACCAGCTTGTCGCTTCAAAAGCAAAAGCATTGGTTGGGGTAAAGTGGCCTTTCAACACTCTTAAAAACACCACAATAAGCATGATGGTACCTAAGGTAACGTGCATACCATGAAAGCCGGTCAGTAAGTAGAAAGTTGAACCATAGATACCACTGGTTAAGTACAATTTCATTTCTTCTGAATAGCCGTGCATGTACTCGACAACTTGCAAGAATAAAAAGACAACACCTAACAATATGGTAAAACCTAACCATATTTTCAGCATTTTACGATTATCTTTTTCTAAGGCTGAGTGTGCTAAATGGGCAGTAATTGAAGAAGTTAATAACAAAATAGTATTAATTAACGGTAGGCCATACCAGCCCATTTGCGTTGTTTCGGTTCCATCTGGTGTGACTAATAACGGCCAACTTGCGACAAACTCAGGCCATAAAACAGCACCGGTCATGGCATTATTATCTGCACCGCCCAACCAAGGTACCGATAACGTGCGGGCATAAAATAAGGCACCAAAGAATGCTGCAAAAAACATCACTTCAGAAAAAATAAACCAGCTCATCCCTTGACGAAATGAGTTATCCATTTGATGGCTATACTTACCCGCCATCGATTCGTTTATAACATTACTGAACCAACCATAGAGCATGTATATAACTAAACAAATGCCGGCAAGCAATATATAACCGCCAATGCCACCTTCGCCACTATTTAACGTAGAAACATAGTTTCCGGCGCCAATAGCAATTAAAAAAAGTGCCACTGCGCCAACAATTGGCCAATGACTTTGTGATGGTACGTAATAACTTTCATATTCTTTTGTTGTCATTATTATTCCCCTAAACAAATACTGTTACACGCTAAGTGAACAGTATAAATTGCTACGATTCCACTTTTCCGGTCACGTCATACAAAGTGTACGACAACGTTAGCGTTGAAATATCTTCAGGTAATTCTGGGTCAACATAAAACTGTAACGCCATCTCTACCTCTTCATTCGCTTGTAGCGGTTGCTGCGTAAAACAAAAACATTCAATTTTTTGAAAATACGCTGCCGCTAAACCGGGCGATACTGACGGAACTGCTTGGCCAATAATATCGCGGGTGGATTCATTTTTTGCATAAAATTTAACAAGTTTCATTTCACCGGGATGAACTTTTATTTCACGGACCATAGGTTCAAACTGCCAAGGTATACCTTGAGCGGTTCGACTAATAAACTGCACCGTTACAATTCTTTTTGTGTCAATCTGATCAACATTATAGACAGCGGCGGCAGTGGTTGACGTTTTTCCATTCAAACCAGTAATATCACAAAACACATCATATAAAGGGACAAGTGCAAAACCAAAAGCAAACATACCAAAAACAATCATAACCAGCTTTTTTATCACTTGATTGTTTTTCGTTATAGCAGCACTATCTTTGTTATTTGAATTTTGCAATTCGTCACCTTTATTCATATTTTATTAACTTAATCAATTTTTGGTGGTGTTGAAAATGTATGGTACGGAGCAGGACTTGCAACAGTCCACTCTAAACCTTCAGCGCCATCCCAAGGCTTAGCCGCTGCTTTCTCTCCACCTCTAATACACTTAATGACTACCGCTAAGAATATTAGTTGCGAAAGGCCAAAGGCAAAACCACCAATACTCACCCACTTGTTGAAATCAGCAAACTGCAACGCATAATCTGGGATACGACGAGGCATGCCCGCTAATCCTAAAAAGTGCATAGGGAAGAATAGTAAATTAACTGAAATCAGTGAACACCAAAAATGCCATTTAGCTAATGACTCGTTATACATATGACCTGTCCATTTTGGTAACCAGAAGTATGCACCAGCATAAATCGAGAATAATGAACCTGTAACCAACACATAATGAAAATGGGCAACAACAAAGTAGGTATCATGGTATTGAAAATCGACAGGCGTTAATGCCAACATCAAGCCTGAAAACCCGCCTATAGTAAATAAGATGACAAATGCGATAGAAAATAGCATTGGTGTTTCAAAACTCATTGAACCACGCCACATAGTTGCGACCCAGTTGAACACTTTAACACCCGTAGGTACGGCAATTAACATGGTGCAATACATGAAGAACAGTTCACCAAATAACGGCATACCTGTCGTGAACATGTGATGTGCCCAAACAATAAATGACAACACAGCAATCGATGCCGTTGCATAAACCATTGAGCTGTAGCCAAATAACTTTTTACGAGCAAACGCTGGTATAATTGTCGAAACAATGCCAAAAGCAGGTAAGATCATGATGTAAACTTCAGGATGCCCGAAGAACCAGAAAAGATGCTGGAACAATACCGGGTCACCGCCACCAGCGGCATCAAAGAAACTCGTGCCAAAATAAGTGTCCGTTAACAACATAGTTACCACACCAGCGAGCACCGGCATTACCGCAATCAATAAGTAGGCGGTAATAAAAAATGTCCAAACAAACAATGGCATTTTCATGTAAGTCATACCCGGCGCACGCATATTCATAATAGTAACAACAATATTAATGGCACCCATTATTGATGAGATACCCATAATATGAACAGCAAAAACAAAAAATGCCGTACTACCATTTGAATAGGTTGTAGAAAGTGGTGCGTAGAATGTCCAACCAAAGTTAGGCGCACCTGACTCCATAAAGAATGTAGACAAAAGAATCCCAAAAGCAAAAGGTAGAATCCAGAAGCTCCAGTTATTCATACGTGGTAAAGCCATATCTGGCGCACCAATCATCATAGGTATCATCCAGTTTGCAAACCCCGTAAAGGCCGGCATAATTGCACCAAACACCATGATCAAACCATGTACAGTAGTTAGCTGATTGAAAAAATCAGGCTCTACTATTTGCAAACCGGGTTGGAATAACTCGGCTCGAATAACCATAGCTAAAGCGCCGCCGGTTAATAGCATAATAAAAGCAAACCATAGATATAACGTACCTATATCTTTATGATTTGTCGTGTACAACCAACGCTTGATGCCTTTCATTTTATGGTCATCATGATGATCGTCGTGCGATTCTTGTTCTATAACGTCTGTAGTCATTTTATATCCCCCTACTTCGCACTAGCAGCATTAACGGCTGCAGGTTGTACTAAATCACCGGTGTTATTGCCCCAAGCATTACGCTCATAAGTAACAACAGCCGCTATTTCGGTTTTAGTTAACTGGCTACCAAAAGCAGCCATAGCAGGGTTTTTCTTACTGCCATTAATAACCATGTCTATATGCACAGCAATGTCACCCAGTGCAATTACACTATCTTTTAGTGCAGGAAATGCCGGAGGTAAACCCGCACCAGAAACTTGATGACAAGCAGCACAAGCTTTCATGTAAACTTGCTCACCCATAACCATCAATTCATCTTCGCTATACACTCTAGTTAGATCTTCTGCTGGGGCTTCTTCAACAACCACTTCAGCGACTTTTACCGGTGTTTCTGTGTCATTGCCTGAATCGTTAGCAAAACTTTTAACATCAGCGGCTTGTACGACATCGCCGGTATTGTTACCCCAAGCATTACGCTCATAGGTCACAACTGCAGCAATTTGCTTCATACTTAACTGCTTATCATAAGCTTGCATACCTGAACCCGCTTTACCATTGAGTACAATATCAATATGCGCAGCAATACTACCCGTAGCAACAGAGCTTCCTTTAAGTGCAGGAAATGCTGGAGGTAGACCAGCACCAGAAACTTGATGACAGGCAGCACAGTAGGCAACATAGGTAGTTTCACCCAAAGTCATCAGTTCATCCATTGATGCGGAAGCGTTAAGAGACGCTTTCTCAGCAGCAGCAGCTTGCGCATTAAATTCGTGTTGCTCATCGAGCCAAAGAGCATAATCAGCTTCAGACTTTACTTCGACAACAATAGGCATAAAACCGTGATCTTTACCACAAAGCTCAGCACACTGACCTCGGTATAGCCCAGGCTCGTCAACTTTTGTCCATGCTTCATTAATAAATCCTGGGATAGCATCTTGTTTTACTGCAAAAGCAGGTACCCACCAGGCATGAATAACATCGTCAGAAGTGATTAAAAATCTTACTTTCTTATTAACTGGAATGACAAGGTGTTTATCAACTTCGAGTAAATAATTTTCACCTTTGACTTTGTCGCCGGCATCAACACTAAGGTGTTTACCTTCTTGTGTCTCATACTGTGGTCTTGGCGTAGATAAAACGGAGTAGAACTCAATATCTTGATCAAAATATTTATAATGCCACTTCCACTGAGAACCTGTGATCTGAATGGTAACGTCAGAATCGTCGTTATTTTCCATTTCGATCAGTGTTTTCGTTGCTGGTACAGCCATAGCGATAAGAATGACAATGGGAATTGCTGTCCAGAGAATCTCTACTTTTGTACTTTCATGAAAATCTGCTGATTTAGCCCCTTTGGATTTTCGGTGGAAAACCATTGACCAAAACATAGCACCAAAAACAACCACACCGATTGCTACACATATATACATTGCGAGCATATGTAGATCATAAACATCTCTACTTACTTCTGTTACACCCTTGGTCAGATTTAATTGCATATCTGCCCAAGCTGAACTGGAAAGAACACTCCCCAACAACAGCCAACCTAGGTTACGTCTTTTCACACGACATCTCCTTCACCCTATAAAAGTTTAAAACTTGATACCTAGGACAAAACACATCCTTTAGTACGGATTTTTATTATTTTCTTAGCGATTTTGTTATCAACCAGTTAGCGTCGAAAACATCGCCTTATATTTATATTTGTACACATTCCAAACTAGAATTACTTAAAAGTTGATCTGGGTCAATTTAAAAATCGAGCTATTTTAAAATAAAAACCAATAAAAACAATAGAGTATCAACTCTAATATAAAATAATGCCTAATAACAAAGGGCTGTAGCCGTAGTATTAAAAATAAACAGCTAAGTATAACTACGCGTATTACAAAAATTGATAGTGGTTATTTTTTAATCAGAAAAAGATAAAGTTGTTTGAATGGGGTTTAGAATGAAAATTATTCTTAGGAAAGAGGAAGGTTTGCATGAAAAGAATACGAAAGGGTATAAAAGCAAACTTTAGCCTATGTTATAGACTAAAGTTAACGGATCGGTTTGACTTATTTAATAGCGTATTTGTTAGATAAATTGACTTAGTTCGTTACCACTAAGTTTATTAAAAAGATTAACTTAATTACATCCAGTCTGCCGAGCGAATAACGCCAACAGCTAACCCTTCAATATTAAACTCTTGGTCAGACAAATCAACTTTTATAGGAGAGAAATCATCATTTTCAGCATGTAAGTAAACGATATTACCTTCTCTTTTATAACGTTTAACCGTAACATTTTCTTCGACACGAGCAACAATTACTTGGCCATTTTGTACATCGGTCGTTTGATGAACTGCTAACAAGTCACCATCAAGTATGCCAATGTTTTTCATGCTTTCGCCATTAACTCTCAATAAGTAATCAGCGGCTGGATGAAACAAATTACCGTCTACTTTATAATGATCTTCAACATGCTCTGCAGCTAAAATAGGTTCACCTGCAGCAACTCTGCCGATTAACGGTAAACCGGCTTCTTCCATTAACTTCTCAGTCAACCGAATGCCGCGAGAAGTACCTGGTAACATTTCTATATAGCCTTTTTTAGCCAAAGCTTTTAAATGTTCCTCGGCTGCATTTGCTGATTTAAAGCCAAAAAACTTGGCTATTTCAGCACGCGTTGGTGGCATGCCCGTATCGCTTATCTTGTCTTTGATCAGATCAAAAACTTGTTGTTGTCGGTTCGTTAGAGGGCGTAATTCGCTGATTTCATTTAGCATAGGGGGCCTGTAAATTTACACAGTTGTTACTGTGAGTATATACAGGTCATTAGTAAAGGCAAGTTTTCTAGCCGAATTATTTTTGAAAACTCCCTGATTTTAGATAATGGATAACTTGTTCGATAACTTTTTCGTTTTTCATCATAAATGGATGGGTCGTTTCCATTTCAATGTGATCATTCATACCATCAAGTTTGGTACTAGCAACCGAAACTTTACCATCATCTTTATCAGGAATAAGTGTTGATAATATCCAATTAATACTTTGATTACCGGCAATAACACCCAAATCAAAATTAGCATTGCCAAGGTTACTAGGGACACTGAATTCGCCAGTACCTAATTGCATACCCGCATCACCATTTATAAAACTAAAGCCAGGTGTATTTTTAAGTTTATCAACGACTTCACTGCCATTATTTGGTGGGCCCAGCATCACGACTTTATGTAAATTAGGTATTTTGTGCATACTTAAATATTGGCGAACTAATATACCGCCCATTGAATGGGTAACAAAGTTAACTTGACGATTTTCACAAATTAATAGCGCTTTAGAAATCACTTTTTCAGCCAACTCTTCTATCGAATAATCCCTAGAAGGGTAGTTGATATTTATCACAAAATAACCTTCTGCTAACAATCGTTTTTCAATAGCTTTCATCGAGTTAGCGGAACGTGCAAGCCCATGCAGTAAAATTACACATTCACCATTAGATAAAGAATCTACGGGCTCTTCAAAAGAAGCTTGAATTTTATAGCCACGTTCAACCGAAGTATCTAGGCTTTCTTGTTCAATCATATTTTTTAAACGAATTTCTGCATCAGTAATTTTTCTAGCAAATTGTTCCTTAAGGAGTGCTAATTCTGACTTAAGTGCTGTAATTTTTTCATTCATAGCTGCGCTCCATCATTTTTATGTTGAACGTTCATTATTGATACTCTAATCATGTTAAACAATATATTTTCAGCTGCCACAAATATAAAATGCTTTTCTCCAACAATACTTCAAGCAATAACAAGTGTAATGCCATTATTTAGATAAGCTTCTCGCGTGGCTCGTTAGATAGTTATAGGAAGCTATACGATATTAACATTTTATATTAGTTGTCTGGTAGATATTGATAATCATTAATCTATCTAACTTTGCCAGTAACTACATACATTCAAAAAACAAAACGACGTGCTGATGATGGATAATTTCATTAAATAGCCTTCTGTCTCAGACCCACCAATAAATAACGGCTAATAATCTTTTATCAACAACACTTGCAGATACAAACAAAAAATTTTGATGACGTTTTACTTGTCTCGATTATAGATTTACAATTTAACATAATACCCCCCGTTAAACGAAGTAAGTACTATTGAAGAATATTGGTTTAGGTTGTTCAAACTTTAGCATCGCCGTTTATATTGGTAATAAACCGAGTATGCTTGAATATCAGCAATTATCTTGTCTATCGCCGCTAACCTTAGGCGAAATAGAGATGATTAATCAAGCTTGCGGTAATGGTTGGCGGAAAGTTTTCAATGTTTATGCAAAGCTGCTTTACGCACTTGATAAAGAAAAATTCGCTTACTCAACGCTTGCGCCAACTTGGCAAAAATATCGAGAGCGATTTTTGCTGCAGCAAGGCTCTCAAACGGCTTTATTATTTTCTCCGCCTCAGTTAACAACCACTAAGCACACTCTGCATATTATTTGTGGGAAAACCTACGCTAAGCATTTGTTAGCGACAAATCAACTAAACGCTAGTTTCACTTGGCTAGATGAGCAATTTGCTATTGATAAAGCTAAAAATTTAATTGTCTGTCCCTATTTTGATTATCGGCAATTGTCGAATGCTAATATTAAAAAATTAGCCTTTTTACTCAACGATATAAATAGCCAGTGAAAGCTTTTCATTCATTTATATAGTGTTAAATTAATGTATACTATATTTATTAAAGGAGAAAATAATAAGCCTCATGATTAGGCAACATACTAAACGTCACTTTAATATTGGATCACATCATTGCTATATTTTAATAAAAAAATACTTTTATTTATTACAATAATTTTAACCTTATTACCCTATGCAACGATCACCAACACTCTTGATATTTCCTCTGCTCTTTTGCTATCGCTTCCTACTATATTATTACAGGCTACCGCAGTATTCTTTGTTGTTCATAGCTATTTACAGACCAGATCACGTTCATTAAAATTGTTCTGGCAGTTTTTATCTCTCGCTATCATTATTGATCTTATTTCGGGTGTTATCTTTGCCGGTAACTACATAAACACCTCCCCAATCCTGCAAGATTTTTTCTCTTTGTTCAGTTACTTTTTTATCTTACTGGCCATAGAAACCAACCCGCATCTCAGCGAAACACCACTCAATAAATACATTGCGGGTCGAGTACCTGCACTATTTTTTACAGTCACTTGTTTTTGTTATTTCGTACTACTGCCAGAAGAGTTTTCAAAAGCGTTAGATCACAGGTTATTACCGTCATTATTATTTCATATAACCATTTCTGGCCTCATTTTTATTAGACTAATCAGCTGTGTTATTTTTTGTCGTGAAAAGTTTTGGCGCGCTATTTATTGGCCACTAGCCATTGCCTCATTAGCTTTGTTAGTTGATAACACTAATAATTATTTTCTTCTTGAAGAGCAAGCCCTTTATAAAGACAATTATACGAACAGCTTAATAGCGTTAATCCCATACTGTGGTCTTATTTTTGCCGCAAGTGCATCATTAAACATTCAAAGACCGACCAAACCTATTTCAAAAGATACCTTTCCCGAATTTTACATTTTATTGCTGGTGAGTATTATTTTTAGCATTCATATCGTTGGTTTAGAAGTTGGGGCACACTACATTACAAATTCTTTCTGGCAGTCTTTTGTTATTGGTATTTGGGGCGTTATTGCTTTTATTTTAGTCATTCTTATTGCTTACAATAAAAGAAAAAACACGCTTGAATTCAAGGAAAACGCTTTTACTCAGCAACAAGAACAAAAAGCGTTAATACAGACAAACCATAAATTACTCAGCTCAATTCTTAATAGTGAAGACAAAGCCATTGTCCGTGCATCTAATAATGCTATTTTGACGACATCAACGGGCGGCGAAATATTATCGTCAAACCCTGCCGCGGTTCAATTGTTCCAAAGTTTAGAACATGAATTGAAAGGCACGAATGTCAGCGCACTTTTTTCTGCAGAAGACACTATGCACTACTTTTTTGGCTTCAAAAGTAATGTATACGCCTTACAACGTAAAGATATCGGTATTTCAGTAGAGTGTTCCGCTCGACGTGCCGATGGTACTGAATTCCCTGTTCAGGTTGAATTGCAGTGGGCAGATCGCGAAGAACAACCCCTTATTGTTATTACCTTTATTAATTTAACTTCACGAAAGTTAGCTGAAAAGCAGATGTTAGATTTAAAAGATAAGTTTATTGCGAACATTTCCCATGAGTTTAGGACACCATTAACAATTATTAATGGCATTTTAGACCAATACCTACTCAAAGCTCACAGTAAAGAAGAGGGGCTGGAACTTATTACCGCTAAGCGTAATGGTTTGCGCTTAGTTCGTATGGTTGAACAACTATTAGAACTCTCACGCCTTACTGACAACCCTAAGCTTTCATTGTCTACTTATCGATTAAGTCAGTTAATGGCTATGCCAATTGATTCATTTTCACGCTTAGCTAAACAAAATGATTTAAGTTTTGATACTGATATATCTGATGATCTTTGGCTAGAATGTGACGCTCAGGGTTTTGAAAAAATCATCTTCAACTTACTTGCTAATGCGATTAAATATACCCCTGCTGGCGGTAGCATCAAGATCAGTGCTTATGTTGATCAAGATAATGTTATTTTAGAGATTACAGATACCGGCATAGGTATTAATCAAGCATCACAAAGTAAAATCTTTGAACGCTTTCAAAGAGCTGATGATGAAAAAAACCATGCTGTTTTTGGTGTAGGTATTGGTTTATCTTTAGTTAATGAATTGGTAAAAGCGCATAACTGGCGTATCAATTTAGTCAGTGAATACAATAAAGGCAGTAAGTTTTCTCTATCAATACCTTTAGCTACCGCTGTCGAAATAGAAACTCAAGTGCCAATGAGTGTATCTCAAAGCGAAGTATCATCACTGCTGTTAGAGCAAAATAATAATAAAACTAAGACACAAAATCATTTACATAATGTCGTGTTGGTTATTGAAGATAATCTCGATATGCAAAATCACATAAAACGTGTGGTTGAACAGCAGCATCATTGTTTATTAGCAATGAGTGGAGAACAAGGACTGCTCATTGCCGAGGAATATATACCAGACCTTATCGTGTGCGATATTATGTTAACGGGTATTGACGGCTTCGAAGTTCTTAAGCAATTAAAAGAAAATGAACTCACTTCTCATATTCCCGTTATTTTGCTTACCGCCCGTTCAGACCTAGATAGTCGTCTTCACGGCCTTAATTTACAAGCGGATGAGTATTTAAGTAAACCTTTTAATCAGCAGGAATTATTAATACGTATTGAAAATTTGATTGAAAATCGTAAATTGCTCCAGCAGAACTATTTACATAAATTTCGTGACCATCAAAAAGAACAACAAAAAGAAAGTAGCGTAAAAAAAGTGTCGCAGTTAACTCCAAGCGAAAGTGCTATTTTATCTGTTGATGAAAAATTTATAGAAAAACTAGAAACCATTGTTGCTAAGATGTACTTGGAAACTGATTTGGGTATTCAAGATCTAGCCAGTAATATGGCGATGAGTGAACGCCAGCTGCAACGGAAAATGAAAGTAACTCTGGGCACAACACCTAATAACTTCATTAAAGAGTTCCGTCTAGCAAAAGCACAGATATTGCTACAAAATGGTTCTAAAATTGGCAGAATAGCCTTAGATGTTGGTTTTTCTTCACAAACATATTTTGGTCGATGCTTTAAAGAGTCGTTTAACTGCACCCCAAAACAATATCAACAACAATTTATTAAAAGCTAACCAAAAAGCTACTCAGGCTAACCTTGCTTAACTTGGATGTTATGCTTAAGTGTCGCTAGATCAGCGCCTTGAATCACTGCTAAGTAGCTGAAGGGTTGTAACTTAGGTTCACATAAGCCAAGCCAAGCAATCGCTGGCTCTTCGCTTGTTAATGTTAAGCCAAGTTCAATCATCACGCTGACTTGATCCCACGATATTTCCATAGGTTGCTCTCTATTAAACGGATAAAAAGAGTAAGCAATATTCATGGAAATATTATCGTCGAATTGTTTTTCAAATTTACTTGCTAACCGCGCTGCTAATTCACCAGCATTGTTATCTTTTTCATAACCAATAACAGCAAAGGTATCATCGGACCAACGAACAACTAGGTCATCGGTATTTCTGCTAAACAGTAATAAATCAGTAATGTTAATCAACTGGCTATTACTGATATTGGTCAACTCATTGACCTGAACCATTAAGACGTAAAGACGGGGTAAAGTGCTCCGCTGTACTGGTAGAATATTCTGATGAATTTGATTCATCAGCTGGCTAGTTTGCTCAATATAAATATCAAGATAGCGGCGACTTCGTACACCAGTTACTTTATCTACCGTTGCCGACTTTTCAAGTAGAATATTAGCATGTTCAAGTTCGCTATTTTGCGATTGTAACTTTTGCGTTTTATCTTTGACCTGCTCTTTAAGGTAAGATTTTTGTTGTTGTTCAACAAATAGTTTTCGATTCAAAAAGCGTGAGTAGACTAATAACGTTAAAGCAACCGCCATGGCATACAATAAGTAAGCCCACCAAGTATTCCAAGGTGCTGGTTTAACTAAAATATCAAGTGATATCCCAGGTTTACTCCATACATTGTCGTTATTTCCAGCAATAATCTGCAGTGTATAAATGCCTGCAGGTAAATTTGTATAAGTGGCTCGTCGTGATTTACCTGCAGCTATCCACTCCTCATCAAAGCCTAACAAACGATACTTATAAAGAGTTGACTCAGGATTCGCATAGTTTAAACCAACATACTCAAAGGAAATTAGCTGATCACTGTAATCAAATTCCAATTGACTTAAGTTAGATAAATTACTGCCGAGAGGCATAGGTTCATTCAGCTTTAAAATACTGGTTAATCTTACTTCTGGAACAGACAAGCTAGTATTAATTTGTTCTGGGTTAATCGTACTCATTCCTTTGCCTGAACCAAAATACAATGTATTGTTTGCCCCTGAAAAAATAGCACTGTGATTATATTCAAGGTCTATTAGGCCATGAGTCAGGTCAAAGTGCTTAAACTCAGAATTATCAGGTGAGTATCGAGAAATACCCTCACTCGTACTTAACCAGATATCTTCATGGATATCCTGAACTATTCCAAAAACAGTAAGGCTTTTCATCCCATCTTTTGAGTCTAAATGTTTAAATGAGAAGTTCTCATTTTTCATATCTTCGTAACTCAAAATGTCGAGGCCTGTTCCCTGAGTTCCGACCCAAAGATTTTTATATTTGTCTAATAACATAAACAGAATAATATCGTTTGAAAGACTTTTTGATACATTTTTGTCGTGCATAATATGAATGAAGGTTTCAGATTTAGGATCGAAACGATTTAAGCCACCACCATAGGTAGCAATCCATAAATACCCATTATGATCCTCTAAAAGATGCAAAATATGGTTACTACTAATACTTTGCTTAGATGCACTATCATTTTGTGTGAACCGAGTAAAACTACCATCTGTATTTAACTTATTCAGCCCTTGCTGAAAAGTAGATACCCATATATTACCCTGCTGATCTTTAATAATATCGGTAATACTATTAGCGGAGATTGAGTGAGGATTGTTCACTTCATATTGATATTTAATAATATTTTTTGACTTTAAATCGATTTTGAATAAACCAGATCCACGCGTGCCAACCCAAAGAGTATCACTATCAGGCTCAGCTAATAAGGTCATAATCCTCAGCTCAGAAAAGTATTGATTTAAATCTAGCCTAGAGATTTCAATATCATTGGCGGGAAATTGGTAAATTCCCCCACTGTATGTACTAAAAAAGACCATCCCGTTTTTAAACTGCGCAAAACTAGTTACATTGCTATTAATTATATTCTCGTTAGTCTGCGCACTATGTTGACTGAATGTCGCCATACGTGGATCCCAGCTATTGACCCCTGTTAGAGTACCTATCCAAATCATATTATTTTTGTCTTCAAACACAGATAATATAAAGTTACTGCTTAAGCTTCGCTGATTATTTCCTTCATGTGTATACCGATTGAAATTATTTGCTAGTTCGTTGTAAATCAATAAACCTTTATCGGTTGCGATCCATAACTGATTATGGGAATCCTGATAAATCGTTTTGATTGTATTACTAGCGATAGTCGAAACGTCATTTTCATCATAGACATAATGAGTATAATGCCCATTTTTCGTATCATATTTTATTAAGCCATTCTCAGCGGTTCCAATCCAAACATTCCCTAATGCATCTTGGTGTAGGGAATTAACAAACTTACTAATATAAATACTTGATTCTTTATCGCCTATCTTTAATGTTTGTATAAAATAACCTTGTAAATCAAATATGGATATACCACCACCATTAGTCGCTACCCAAACTTTATTATCTTTGGTTTCAATGATTTCGTGTACTGTATTGTGAGTTAAGCTATTCGGATTACCAAGCTCTTGGAGTATGTGCTTTACTTCCCATTTCCCTTGGGATTTCGACAAAATATTAATGCCACTTTCAGTGCCTATCCATAGCTTTCCTTCAGAATCTTCAAATAAGGTATTAATGACATCATTGCTTAATGCAAGATCTTTGGTTTCAGTCGTAATATGAAAAAAATCTTCAGACTGTTCGCGATATAAATTTAGTCCACCGCCGGTGGTTCCAACCCAAAACTGTTGTTTTGAATCGATAAAAATTCGACTTATAGCGTCTGAGCTCAACGAATTAGCCCTGTCATCATCATGATGAAAACTTAAAAATTGATAACCATCAAACCGATGCAATCCTTCATGTGACCCAAACCACATAAAACCATTATCATCTTGCGCAATAGTTCTGACAAACTGGTAGGACATAGGATTGTCGACACCAAAATTTTTAAATAATTTGACTTCTTTGGCAAAAATAGAGGGGCTAACGAAGAAAATGAAAAAGAAGATTAAGTAGTTTTTCATAAAGTTATTCACTTTAGGGGAGTTAGGCATTGCACTATTAAGTTAATAATAGAACAAAAGAACAAGCCACTGAATGATTACAGTGGCTGCTGTTAGAGAGCTATTGTTGTTCGACCCACAGATTTACATCAATTGTGGTATGGTCAGTCCCATCCCAGTTTACTTTCCAAAGCACTGCATCTGACTCAAGGTTGACTTTCCAAAGCACAGCATCTGTTTCGAAATCTACTTTCCAAAGTACTGCATCAGTTGATGCTGTATTTTTCCAAAATTGATTATCTGAGCCATAATTTACTTTCCACAATACCGCACTACCGTCTACTGTACCTTCATTGAGTTTCCAAACATAATCTTCTCCCAATCCTTCGATATAAAAATTACCATCTGAGTCGATGTTGGCAGGTCCTGAAAAGTGTTCATTACCTGCAATGTCTTGTGCAATATCTAATGCTTGATTCGCACATGCTGAAGCCTTACTCGCTAATGCATCAGCCACATTCACCACACCTGAACCTTGTTGAAATACGCTATAAGCAAGTTCACCGTTATTATCGAATGCCGTATGGGCACTGTCCATTAATCGACACTTAACTTCGTCAGGAGTTAACGTTGGATCTTGTGTCAACATCAAAGCCACTACACCAGAAACTACGCCAGCAGCTTGTGATGTGCCTGACATTTCAAAATATCGTCCGCCGTCATGAAATTCTGGATGTTCCTGAACTATTTGCGTATCAAAAGCCATTAAACCTGATAAATGACCGCCTGGTGCGACAATTTCTGGTTTAACAAATCCTTCGACTGTCGGGCCCGCCGAACTAAAACTAGCGACTATGTCATCACTTAAATAAGAAGGCGTATAGTTATCAGTCATCGCACCAACGGTAATTATATAAGGTACATTACCTGGAACGCCGATTGTCATAGGGCCAGAACCACTGTTACCAGCAGAAGCAACAACCACAATACCAGCTTGCCATGCTTTCATTACTGCTTGGTTAAGTGGGTCTTCCCAATAGTATGAACGAGCTGGCCCACTGAACGACATGTTCAATACTTTTAGATTGATTTGATCTTTAACCTGTAACGCCCAATCTATGCCGCGAATAACGTCTGCATAGGTCGCCTTGCCTTCGGCATCAAAGGCTTTAATTCCAACTAATGCAGCATTCGGCGCAACACCATAAACTTTACCGTAAACGTCGTAATCTGCATTGCCAGCAATACTGGCGACATGTGTGCCGTGGCCACTTTCTTCATTACTATAATTACTGACATTGTTATTAACCGCATCATAAGTTCCCCAGAACTTATCCCGACCATATAAATCAGTAGATAAACCTGAAGATGTTCCTTCTAATTGATCAAGGCCTGTATCTAAAAAACCAATAGTTACACCATCGCCAAAATTGTAGGCCGAATGAGCAGCAGAAGCTTCAATCAAGTCATTAACGACAGATTTTGGCTGCCATTTACGCTTGCCCCAGGCATTGCCACCAGACATTTCTACATGATGATTTTGCGTAACCTGAATGTCTAACTGTGCATCTAACTGAGCTAACTGTTCAACATTAAGGGAAACGGCAACAGCATTGATAATAGCTAATTGATGCGTTGGTTGAACGTTTAGCGTTGCTAATTCTGTTTGCAATAATTGATAGTTGTTTGAAGAAATAATGTACGATTGCTTTTGTGCATCTACATTTTTATTAATTGTTGTATGGATGAGCCAAACAGCTAAGCTGATAAGACCTAAAAGTGAGAGTGGTTTTATAATGCTTTTTACAGAAATATTCAAAATTTTATCCCCTTTTCCCGTTACATCTTTTAAAAACGTCAGGGTAATTTAACTTAATGTTTGTAATTTAAATTTAAACAATTGTACATTTAAACAATTTTTAATAATTAGTTACAAAATACACATTTATTGTGAACATAAACTAAACCGGACCCAACCTGTAATAACTTATGAGTATATACATATAACTATAAATCATTAAATGTTGCTAAAATAAAAATATCCAGCTCAAATAATGAACTGGATACCAACTAATTAATAAGACTACTTCCTTGTACTAAAACATATAAATCTAGAAATTAACGGTGGTTTCCGTAGAACAATTACTAGTTCCTTGATCACATACTTTATATGTAAACGAACCAGAAGTTCTAAAGCTGTCGGTATAAGCACCATCGTTTGCTGTTGTTATTCTTAAAGAACCATTACGGATAATATCGACACTTGCAGTAGCGGCACCTGACCAAGTTACGTCAACTTTGTTTTTACCTTTAGCCTTGTATCCTGATGCGTCAGCAGTAATATCGCCACCTTCTACTGGAGGAGGAGTAACACCGCCACCACCACAACCATTAGCGGTTAAGTAATCGCTAGCCGCTTTTGCTTTAACGATACCGTGACCAAAGTAGTCATCGTGACCTGCTGCGCCGTTATCTTCAGCTGTTGATTTTAGTGCATCACGAATTTCTGTACCCGTACAACCGTTATGATTAGACCAAACTAGCGCAGCAATACCAGATACTGCTGGTGTTGCCATTGAAGTACCGCTCATGAAACCGTAATCGCTAATACCAATAGTAATATCAACTGTATTAGCTGCTAATAACGCTGCTCCGTCTTCTTGAGAAGCCCCTACTGCAGGAATGCTAGTTACGTTAGTGTCTCCCAAAGTACCATATAGCATACCAGGTTCGTTATTATATAGAACAGCACCAATACCGCCTGAAAGTTCACAGTTATTCACTTTATCATGGAAAGAAATAACGCCACGCTCTATAACACAAACCATACCGTTTGCGCCTGAGTCAGTAGACTCTGCAGTTCCCATGTTGTAAGTATTACCTGAAACTACCCCTGAGTTCTCCATTGCAGATGAAGCAAAAGCAACGCCATCAGCACTCATTGAAGCGCTAGTTGCCATACCCGCAGGGTAAGTAGATAATGTATCAACACCACCAGCCGTTACTTCAACACAAATAGTGTCGTTCGTCGTTGTCGTCGTTGTGCGATTTTTACCTTTACCTGTTGTCGTTGTCGACGTACAGCTCGGAAATTGCGAGAAATCAGCTATAGCGTTATTATTATCGTTAGCACCAACCATCATTACTGAAGAGTAACCTGCTGGGAATGAACGAACATTGTTACCATCGTTGCCTGCAGCTGCTACAACTAAACCACCAGATTCTGTAAATGCTTTAAAGGCGTTTTCTTCGGTGCTGTTTGCACCACCACCACCTAAACTCATGCTGATGATGTTCGCGCCAGCCCCAGAACAAACGTTTGCTGCATAAGCTAAGTCAGAAGAATATCCCCAACCTGCTTCGTTAAATACTTTTACAATATGCATATCAACGCCAGGTGCCATACCAACAACACCAAAACCGTTATCTGCAGCACCAATGGTACCGGCTACGTGTGTCCCGTGTGGGCCACCGTTTTCATCCCAGTTACCTGTGCCTGAATCATTAGTACCTGTGATATTGTTCCAAATAAAATCTTGGTTAGAGCGATCTAAACCTGAATCGATAACACATACCTTCATACCTGCGCCAGCGTTAAAGTTAACTTGGTCAGCTTGAGATTGAACAACCGCATAAGGAGTAAGTTGAGTTGTAGCAGGGTTGCCTGCAGTATCACTATATACAGAAAGTGGTACACGGCGTTGATCTTCTTCGATCATTTGAATATGTGGGTTATTTAATAAACCTTTAACTTGGCTTAAGTCTTTACCAGCGAATGAAGCAGCGATAAAACCGTTGCCGTCAACTTTTAATTCGCCGCCTAATTTTTTAGCGAGAGCTTTAACAAGGCCTTTTTTACTTTCGTCTACTTTAATAATGTATCGATCATCGGCAGCTTGTGCTGAAAATGCTGCGGTAACGGCTAAAGCAATAATTGATGTCGTAAATTTAGAAGCTTTCATATGTTCTACTCTCTCTTATATGTAGGGACGTTGTTTATATTATTTTTATTATCAACCAACGTTATGTTTTATTGAGCAGTCCTTACTATCTTGATGATGACTTATTTATCTTTGTTAAATCAGTATCGTGCATCTTGCATAATTCGATAATATCAAGTCAGAAAATATTCCCTAGCAAAATAGCGACAGCTTTTCGAACACGCACGACAAAATAAAAACAAAATCTTTTTTTTCATATAGATAACTAAAAAATAAAAACCAACCTGTCGCTTTACTATGAAAAAAAGTCTGTGATTTGCTAGTTAAAAAATCGCAAACAAGCCATTATTTTTAGAGTGGGTTTTCACCCATTAAAGTAATACATAATAAAATACGTTGAAGGTAGCCTAGGCAAACGTTCAAATTAAACGTAAAAATAAACGATGGAGTTTATATCAGATGAGAAATAACAAACGCCTTGCACTCAGTGCAGTAGCCTTATCTATTCTAACCGTAACTAGCGCGGCAAGTTATGCAAGCCAAGCTAAAATTAATAAAGCAAATAAAAGCGGAATGGAATCTGCCCAATCAACAACATTAAGTTTTGCTGATTGGCGTGCACAACAAATGCTCGAAAAGCAGGATTTTACTGATCGTTTAATTGTTAAATATAAAAACAAGAAAAACGGAAAAACAATCCCTCCAGGGTTAGCGAAAAAAGCAGGCTTATCGTTAAAACACGAAAAGATTTTGAAAAATGGTCATCACATTATTTCTTTTGGTAAAGAAAAGAACATTAAAGATGTGAAAACCATGATCAACCGCATGAAAAAGGACTCGTCAATTGAGTTCATTGAACCTGATTACAAACGCTTTTTAATGGCGCAAAATCAACCTTGGGGTATAGCACAAACACAATCAGACCAATTAACTGATAACGACGGCGCAAATATGACCGTGTGTATTATTGATTCTGGTTATGAACAGGCAAACCCTGATTTAAATGCTAACAATGCTTCAGGTACCAATAATTCAGGTACTGGAAATTGGTATCAAAACGGGGGATCTCACGGTACTCACGTAGCAGGTACTATTGCTGGTGTTAATAACAGTGAAGGTGTTGTTGGTATTATGCCAAACATCAATGTAAATCTGCATATTGTTAAAGTATTTAATGAAGCGGGTTGGGGTTATGTTGGCGAGTTAAGTGATGCAGTTGATACTTGTGTAAATAATGGCGCAAAAGTTATTAACATGAGTTTAGGTGGTGCAGGTTCAAGTGTTACTGAGAAAAATGCATTACAAGCAGCTGCAGATTCTGGCGTATTATTAGTTGCCGCTTCAGGTAATGATGGTAATACGACATTATCTTACCCTGCTTCTTATGACGCTGTTATGGCTGTTGGCGCACTTGATAGCAACAATCAACATGCTGAGTTTTCTCAATACACTAGCCAAGTTGAAATATCTGCTCCAGGTGAAGCGGTTTTATCAACCGTTGCTGGCGATGGTCGCTTAGGTTTTATTAATTTAGGTTCAACAACTTATGCTAATGATATCGTGCCACAAACTCATTACATTGAAAGTGGTGGTAGCTTCATCGTAAGCAATGTAGATAGCAGTGCAAACGGTGTTTTAGCAAGTTGTACACTTTCAGGAAGTAGCTACAGCTGTAGTAATGTTGCTGGTAATATTTGTTTAGCAGAACGTAATGACAACCAAAAAGGCAGTAATTACCCCGAAATAAACCCAGCTAAAGCTTGTGCTGATGCAGGTGCCTCTGGTGTTATTGTTTATAGTGACAGTACTCGTCCTGGTTTACAAAATCCATTCTTAGTTGATTCTACTAACGCTGTTTCAGTGCCCAGTGTTTCGGTTAGTCGTGCTCTAGGTCAACAGTTATTAACGCAGTTAGGTAGTGCAGCGACGTTAACGGTTAACGGCTCGCAAAACTATGCTTATTATAATGGTACTTCAATGGCAACACCTCATGTTGCCGGTGTTGCCGCAATAGTTTGGAGTAACAACATTGATTGTAACGCTGATGAAGTACGAAGCGCTTTAAAATCAACGGCTATTGATCTTGATGTTGCGGGTCGCGATGACAAGACAGGCTTTGGCTTAGTACAAGCAAAAGCAGCGTCTGATGCATTAGCTGCAACTTGTGGTGGTAGCGTAACACCACCACCGCCACCAACTGGTGATGATGTATTAAGTAATGGCACGACCAAATCTGGCTTAGCTTCAAGTACTGAACTTAGCTTTACAATGGAAGTTCCAGCGGGTGCAACAGACCTAACCTTTGATATGGCTGGTGGAACTGGTGATGCTGATTTATACGTTAAATTTGGTTCAGCACCTACAAGTAGTAGCTATGACTGTCGTCCTTATGCTGGTGGTAATAGTGAAAGTTGTCCTATTAGTACGGCACAAGCGGGCACTTATTATGTGAAAGTTGTTGCCTACTCAGCTTTCTCTGGTGTTAACTTAACAGGTAGCTTTACTGAACCTGCAACAGGTGGCGGAGCAACTGGTGGCAGTGCATCTTTAACGGATATTAGTGTCGCTCGTCAAGCATGGACTTATTACACCATTGACGTACCAGCTGGCATGGCAACAGTAGACTTCACGATGAGTGGTGGTACTGGTGATGCTGATTTATATATTCGACGTGGCGCACAGCCAACATCATCAACTTATGATTGTCGCCCGTACAAAGGTGGCAATAATGAAGCCTGTTCATTTACCAGCCCTGCAGCAGACACTTGGCATATCGGTATTTACGGCTATTCGGCTGCTAGTGGCGTAAGCTTGGATGTTGTTTATAATCCTTAGAACGTCATAAATTAGCGATTATATTAATAGTAAAAACTAAGGGGGAGCATGATTAATGCTCCCCCTTTTTATTTGCAACAACATATTAGTCAAACTAAAATTTATACTTACAGGTAATGTTGTTGTATAAATTCAATGTACTCTTATTCATCAATGATTTTAAATCCACTTTTTTCAAAGTCTAGACATTCATTTTCATTTGGAAAGGTAAAATAGCTAGCACTCTTTTCTTGTGGCTGAGAACAAAGTAATTCGTCATTTTCAAGTGTTTCAATAGCCGCTAATATCGGTTGCACCTTGCTTATAAAGCTCAAGCACATGCCATAAATAAGATTTATCTCTATTAACTAGTGCGGTAGAAGTCTTAATTATTTTTTCTGTATCTATCGAACCATCGTCAATGGTGTGCAGTGTAGTACCTATTTTATTGTCGTTATTTTTCATTGCCCAAAACGTCGCCATCACGCCTTTATACTTAGGTAATATGCCAGAATGCAGATTAATAATGCCTTTGGTAGGAATATTAATAACCTTTTCTTTTAGAATGCCACCAAAGCGTATCGAAACAATAAGTGCGGGCGCCAACTCTTTCAAACCATTAATCACCTCAGGCGAATTAATTTGCTGGACATCTCGAATCACTGAATTTAAAAAGACGCTAAAGCCATCAAAAGTTTTATAGCTGTCGTTATTACTTTTAATCTTAGGAATTAGCGGACTTAGCAGTTAGTTAAACAAGGGTTGCTCGAAAAACTTTAGCGTCTTTAATGGCGCTGGTATCACACTGCCCTTACCTAATTTAGCTGAGAACCACAGATGAACCTATGGTTTTTACAGATTTTTGGTAGCAGTTTATTCAGTGCGAAATTACTCGACAAATCTTTATTAGCCAAGAATAAAACTCTTCATAATCAAGTTCTTTTGCCTATTTCCATGTTAAGAATATATCATCACTTTGGGCTGACTAAGTGTTGTTTCAAAAATTCGTCAATGGCTGTAAAAGCTTTGTGTCGATTACGCTGAATAGACAAGAAGTGGTCGCCGTCTGCCAATTCAATATATTCAACTGGCTTATTTAAGTCGATTAGCTTCTGGTAAAATCTTTGGCTTTGACGAACATTAACCACGGTATCATTAGCACCATGGAGTAATAACATAGGTATATTAATTCGCTTTGCTTGATAAAAGGGCGAACGGGCGATCAAGTTGTCAACATCTTTACCCATTTGGTGTTCTACAAATTTCTTATTCGTGTAGTAACGACTCTTAAAAACAATATTTCGAAGGTCGCTCACTCCGGCAAAACTGATGGCGCACCGAAATAAGTCAGGTGTTTTTACCGCTGCCATGGCCGCCGCATAACCACCATAACTTCCACCAACAATACAGATACGCTTTGGATCAGCAATTTTTTCTGTAACCAACCAGTTTGTGGCATCAGTTAAATCATCTTGCATAATCAAGCCCCAGTTTTTCATTTGGCTTTGAGAAAATTCATAACCGTAACCAGATGACCCACGAAAGTTAGGTCGAAATACTGCATATCCCCTATTAACAAAAAATGAGCTCCAATAATCAAAACCATTACTATCACGAGCTCCTGGACCACCGTGTGGAAATAATATAGTTGCGATTGGCCCTTCACTGCCAGTTGGTAAGCTAAGAAAACCCTCTATCGTTGTTCCATCCGCAGCTGTGTATTTAACAAGTTTATGCGCGGTTAAATTAGCACCTTTAAGTGCCGGATATTGAGTCATCAAACGATTTACTTTACCGGTTTTTCTATTGGCTAAATAATAAATACCTGGCGTGTAATCATTCTCAACATAGAAAATATAAACATATTCATCTTCACTAAAGTCAACAAGATAATTTGTTGTTTTAGGTCGCGCTTTATCTAACCTTTGTTGAAGGCTCTTACGACTTTCATCCCAATAAATATTACCACTTATATGGTGAATACCAATTACACTACGAGTTTTTTTTGAATAAATAAGTGCGCCATCAACATCATAATCTTTATCAGCAAAAACTAATTGATGAATATCAGTACTTAGGTCAACCTTATAAAGCGCTTTTTTATCATTATTGTATTGAGTGTAATAAAGAATATTAGGGTTTTTATCAAAACCAAGCGCAGTTACCGGGGCATCTTCCAAGCTGTTATATTGAAATAAAATCTGCCAGTTTTGGTTATCACCCTTACGGACAAATATTTTGGCTGCTCCTGTTTTATAGTTTAAAGCACTGCCTAACCTAACAAAGCCCTGCTGATCGGTCATCCATTGTCTAATTTTTAATTTATGGTTTTCTACTTTATTAGCCTTAGCAGTATTTATATTGAGTTTAAATACGCTAGGTAAATTTGCATTTTCAGCATCGAGAGCAATAAGTATATGCGTGGGGTCATCGCGTAATAAATCAATCACCTTATCTTCATGTTGAGAATAGTGTCGCCTACTATAAATCGTTGATGCATTGATTAATCTTCGTTGTTTTGTTTGTTCAGCGCCGACATCAATCGCTAACAACTGAGTATGATCAACTTTTTCTGTATTCATGTGTCTAGAGAATTTTGCCGCCAGTAATACGGTTTCATTATTGGCCCATTTGAACCACCTTATTTGATTAGTCAGATTATCTGTCTGAAGTAAGGTCTTAAACTCACCGCTCTTTAAATCAATATAAATAAGGAGTGTTAAATCAGGATTTTCTACATTTTTCAGATAAGCAATTTTACTTCCATCTGGAGATAATGCTGGTGATTTAATACTTGGCAATCGACTAAATGCTTCAACGGGTAAGTCTACCGCAACAACATTACTGATAAAAAATATAACCAAACAAAAAAAGAAAGTACTAGAACGATAAATGGCTTTAATATTCATTTATTATTGCCCAACAATTTGTTTTAAAGAAACTATTGGTAACGTTAAAGAAGGTAATGCCATTTTGTTCAGTGGGTAAAAGGTGAGTACCTGAAATTTTATATTTACCATTTTTACATACAATCCTTTGGTTAAATTCCTGTCAATTACTGCACCCGTTATCGAAAAAACGAGACTTTATATTACGGGTGTGACTTAAATTAGCAGTGATATAAAAAGTCACTCACTGTGATTAATTGTTTCTCAATAAACTTGGTTATACATTTATCAAAATCATAGCAAGTTAAGCCTATTATTAGAGTATCTGTGTACTCTATATTTAAGAACTATCGATATCGTTTAATATAAATGTTAAATCACTATTAATAGAAGACCTGTCAATAGAAAATATTAGCAATTGCTAATTTAACAAAATCTAATGCAATACTAATTTAACCATGCCAATCTCACGGAGTTACCATGACTAAGAACGATGCATTAAGACTAATAGCAGGCACAATGATACTTATTTCACTTATTTTAACCGTAACATTATCAATAAACTGGTTATGGTTTACTGCTTTTATTGCGGTCAACTTAATACAGTCATCATTTACTAAATGGTGCCCTATGATGGTTTTATTAGAAAAAATTGGCCTAAAAGATTAACCAAAGATTTTATTCTAGCAACAAGCTCAGCGAATATTCTGAACCATCCTTATTAAGGAGTATTAAATGCAATTACTCCCTTTGGGCTTATTCATTAATGCTTTAGTTTAGTGTGCCAACAGCCAGAAATTTGTATCCTTCTATGGCGATTAACTGATCACCTATTTTATCTGCTGGTCAGTCTGTCTTAACCGTTAATATATCAATATTTCATACTATTAATGTATCAGAAAAAATTAATAAGATTACTCTTTATAATCGAGTTATTTTTTCGTTTAGGTTGTAGTTTTTATCGGTAACAATAGCTTCCAATACCTCTATTCGACTTAATTGGTCACCCAGTGTTTTATTAACCGCTGCCGCGACTTCTGTCTCTAAATTAGCTTTTTCTAATCTCAACGCTTCGACTTCTAATTCTTTTATTTTCTTTTTATTGGTACTTAATACCAAAATAATTAAAAAACTCACTAAAAAAATCACAGCGATACTTAAAAATACCCAAAGGTTTATATTCATGGCTAGGTTGTCTCATTATTCATTAAATAAAAATGCTATCTTGCAAAGTTTATTCCTTATATATTTTATCATTATTTCAATCACTTAAAAAACAACAATTTGAAAGTATGGCTATATTGGCTAAGCTTTAGTGAAGATTACTATTATTTCGCAGTATCCCTTTGGCGATACATTTTAATCAGTTCACCTTATAACGATTAAGCTGTCTGCTATAGCACCAATAACTTAGCAGGATTAAAGCCCATTAAATATTTATAATTTCACCATGAGATTTATTCCCTCAACTAGCTATATTCTGCTATGTTTATTGTAAGATCACCGATTGAAAAGAAAGTAAAATGACTCTACGTTGTAAAATAAAGCTATGCTTTATTAATATCCTTCTTATTACATCATGGCCACTCATCGCTAATACCTACAAGGTAATTTCTTACGATCCTGCCAATTCTCCACACAATATCTCTACTATAGATCAACAAGGCAAGGCTACAATATCAGGAATATTTGCCGACATATTTCATCAAATAGGAGAAATTACCGGCGATACTTTTATAATGGTTAAAATGCCTGCCGCTAGAGCTATGCTTGAATTTGATCTTGGCCGTGTTGATATTGAACCCGGAATCAACCCTATTTGGCGCGGTAATTCAAAAGAAATAGGTTTGTATTCCATCGCCTATGAACGTGTTGAGGAAGTGATTGTTTTTCGCTCTGGTGATGAATTTGAAGTAAAAGGACCAAGAGATTTATTTGGACACAAAGTAGGCATAGTTAGAGGCTTCACTTATCCTAGGTTTGAGGCATCATTTACCAATAATGACATCAACAAAGTATTAAATAAATCAGAAAGTTTGCTCATTAAGCAATTATTGGCTGAACGCGTTGACCAAATTTTTATCAGTAAATCCTCAATACAATATATGAAAAGACACCTTCCAACTTTAAGTAATATTGTCGTTGGAGACGTGGTGAGCTCGGTAGAAGTTATGATGCGTGTACACCCAAAAAAACTTGAACTTTTACCAAGGCTAAATAAAGCATTACAACAAATGATTGATAATAAAAGCATTGATAAAATAATTGCTAAATACCAATAAATAGTTAGCCACATTGTTAAAAACAGCTAATATTCATCAAATTGTACGTGTTATAAATCAATAGCGTAATATCTGAATAAACAAGCGTTATTGACATGATTTGGTTAACCTGTTGTAGTTAACATTCTACTTAAAATAAATCACCTTAATCATAATTAAAAAGGAATAGATATGCTTAGCTATGCCACCATCGGTGTAACCGATTTAGAAAAATCAGAAGCCTTTTATAATGAACTCTTGGCACCTATAGGCGCTAAAACGTTAATAAAAATGGAGCGCATTATATTTATTGGTAAAAGTATGAAAGAGCCTATGCTCGCTATTTGTGTACCTTATAACGAAGCACCTCAAAACTGTGGTAACGGCAATATGCTTGCTATTGCGCCGGGCTCAAAAGAGCAGTGTGATGAAATGTATCATAAAGCCATTGCCTTAGGTGCGACTTGTGATGGAGAACCAGGGCAGCGTATACCCAACGTATTTTATGGTGCTTACTTTCGTGATTTAGATGGTAACAAAATCGTTTTTAATCATTTTGGTTAATTACCAGTATTCAGGCATAGCCTTGCGTTATGCTTGAATATGACTTTATCATGACACCTTTCCCACGTATCATTTAACATAACTCTCGATAATAAATGATTATATTACTAACAATTATAGGAAACTGTAACAATTGAATCAATTGACTAAAAAGCGCATAGGATGTCCTTATTGTGGCGAAACAATTAAAGTACTCATCGATTCAGCCGACGTAGACCAGCAGTATATTGAAGATTGCCAAGTTTGCTGTAAACCGATAATTTTTTTAGTTTCAGAAAGCATGGACGGTGATCTTGATGTTAATGTTTACAGCGAAGATGATGCGTTTTAATACCAATTTAGAAAATCTCCTACCGTTTCCCCTTAGCTAAACGCAGATTCAATCAACATTATTAACAAGGATATTATTGTTCTTTATTGATTTTTGCACCGCTATTGAAAACTAGTGTTATTAAAAGCCCACTATTTTTGTGAGCTGTCTTCGTATAGAATCGGCCTTATAATTTCTACACCTTGACGTTGTCCCAAGTCGGCCAGTCAAAATAGTGAAGTTAACTAGCAACATCTTCTTATTCCTTTCTAAAATGATATAAAAAATGAATGATTTAACTATAGCAACTCACAACGGTAATTTTCATGCAGATGACGTGTTTAGTATCGCTGCTCTTAAGCACATTTTTCCTAACTTTAACCTCATACGCACGCGTAATTTAGAGATTATCGGTAAAGCAGATATTGTTATTGATGTTGGTGGTGAATATAACGCAGATGCAGGTCGATTCGATCACCATCAGCGTGGTGGTGCCGGTGAGCGCGAAAATGGAATTCCTTATTCTTCATTTGGCTTGGTTTGGCAGAAATATGGCTTAGAAATATGTCAGGGCAACCAAGACGTAGCAAACGCTGTTGATGCAGGGCTAGTTTCAACAATTGACGCTATTGATTGTGGCTATACCGAAGGCGCTTCTAAAGGTATAAACCAAGGGATTAGCCTTAGCCAAACGATTTCAATGTTCAACCCTACTTGGCAAGAAGATAGTCACTTTGATAACTGTTTTGATGAGGCGGTTGAGTTTGCGACACGTATTTTGACACGGTTTATAGCCTCTGCAAATGGCGGAATTAGTGCAAAAGAAATTGTTGCTAAAGCGATTGAGAATGCAGAAGATCCCAGAGTGATTGTTTTAGATAAATACACGCCATGGAAAAGAACCGTTCATGCTTTGTCTGCACAAGCTTTATATATGGTTTATCCTTCTGGCTCTGGTCCTTGGAGAATTCAAACAGTGCCTGTTGAACCGGGTTCATTCGAAGATAGAAAATCACTACCTCAAGCATGGGCTGGCTTATCTGATGATGCGCTAAAAGCCGTAACCGGTATTGATGATGCAATGTTCTGTCATAATGGCCTGTTTATAGCCGGAGCAGAGACTTTTGAAAGTACTATGAAAATGGCCGCTATTGCATTGCAAGAAGAAGAATAGAAAAACCAAATATTTTGTAGCGTAAATAGCCTGTTTATAGCAGAAGCAGAGTCTTTTGAAAGTACTATAAAAATGGCTGCTATTGCATTACAAGAAGAATAAAAAAATCGCATTGTTCGCACTGTAAAAATCACGTGGCGATTATATGGCTGATTTCACCTCAGTGATATCAGCCATAAACCAAACGTTCTGCCACAAAAACTTATGATTTAACTATAGCAATACTGCACGCTATACAGACAAGAGTATAAATATCGTTATGTCAAAATCTTAATTATTGCTTAAGTACCGCTATTTGTTTTAGCATTTCAGTTTCTAATCGTCCTATTAATGCCGTAAACCTTGGCTGTTGCGCTAAATTGATAAAATAAGGTGATTGTAATAAGTTAGCACGCCAATTATATAAATAACCATTATCAATGGCAGCTTCGAGATACTTAATGGTCTGCTCATCGTTATTTTCGAGTGAGCTACTGATAGCAAGGTTCATGTATTCAATACCCAACAAGCGTGCTTGACCTGTTAAATAAAAAGACTCATCTCGTCCCTTTACCCTATCAACAAGCTTTTCAACTTTAGCTAACTGACCTTGTGCTTTATAAACACGGGCAAGTAGCAAAATGCCATTTACATTTTCTATAGCATTCAATGTTGCGGGGGCGATTGATTAACTCATTCATTTATCCCAGGGATATGTAGGTTAATCAATGCCTCTGCATCGTCAAACTTTTTCTGCTTGAGTAATAAATATACGGCACCAGTAATGAAGCGCTCTTTCAGTTGTTTACTGGGATATACCGTATTAGCATCAGCGACGGTATCGTTAATGAGTATTAACGCTTTAGCGGTTTGCCCAAAACAAATAAGACTGTTCACTTTTTGATTGATAATTTCAGCGTTATTGGCATTAATAGACATTGCTTTTTCTGCATATTCAAGAGACTTAACACCAGATCCCAAAGATAAATAGTAGATCGAAAGTGCTTGAGGAAAATAAGGGTCGTTAGGGTCTAACCTTGCACCATTTTCAGCGAGCTTAATAGCATCAACAATTTGCCCCATATGTTGTGCATATATTTGTCCTAAATAAAAAGGATAAAAAGTATTCTTCGGGTTAACCATAATAGCTTGCTTAAGCGTTTGTTCCACTTCTGAATATTTTTGTAATGTTTGTACTAAATATACTGCAAAAAAATACGGTAAATCAGCATTTAGTGGGTCAACTTTTTGAGCCCTTTTAAATAAAGCCCTGGCGTTATCTTCTCCCATTTCAGCACCATTTGATTGTGCGTGCCTTATGATGATGTCGACATTATTAGGATTTAGCCAATAAGCTTCTTTTGCATACTGATTACGTAACTTACGATCTGTTTTTATAATTAATGACCGAACAAAATAAGCTTCAGCAGAGTTTAGATTAATGCTAAGTACTTCTTTAATTAACGTTTCTGCCTTATCAAGTATTAGCCAATCAAAGCGGCTACCCGTAATAATTTGACGAGCATATATTTCAGCCAATTTAATGCGCGCCATCAAAAATTCAGGGGCAATGTCTGTTGCTAACTCAAGAGCTGCTGCGGTATTGTCTAAACTTTCAAAGGTATAAGTATGAAGTCCCCACAAACCTTGCAGATATAAATCATAAGCTTTAGGGTTAATCGTTTGCGCAGAAGATACTGTCTTAACTAATGATATGCCTAAGGTTTCCTTTCGTGCATCGACAATTTCTGCTGATATTTCATCTTGTACTTGAAAGATGTCATCAAGCTCGCGATCATATGACTCAGACCACAAGTGCTTATCTGTTTCAGCATTGATGAGCTGAGCAGTTATGCGCACTCTTACACCCGACTTTCTCACACTGCCTTCGAGTACGTTTTTACACCTAAGATTTTAGCAACTTCCGAAATATTAATCTTGGTATCTTTATAGGCAAACGCTGATGAACGCGAGGTTACTTGTAGTTTCGGTATTTTTGCTAATACATTTAATATTTCTTCTGAAATACCATCTGAAAAGTATTCTTGTTCTTTATCAGAAGACATATTTACAAAAGGAAGAACGGCAATAGAAGTTCCCTTTGGCTCTGATATTAATGGATTATTTGCATTAACTTTAATGGATTATTTGCATTAACTTTAATGGAAGCTTGGGCAATAACTTCAGCTTGTTCTGTTGGCAATACTGAAGCCGTTGGTGATTGAAAACGACTCTCATAAATAAAGTAGATCAAGGCAATTGCCATAAGGTCAATAATGATAAAATCTAATTTACGACCTGTTAGAACAGCAGTGGAATCTCCAGATGATATCGCGGATTCAAGCTTGATACCGTCGAGGGTTATTTAAAACGCCCAAGCAAAAAAAAGAGCAAAAGGAAAACCAATAAGACCAAAGAAAAATACCGCAGTATTTATCCAATTAGGCAAGTGTAATGCTGGAACAGCAATTGAGGTAATTTTAACAACAACCCAAGCAAGTACAAGGTAGGCAATCCCAACCTTGAAAACATTTCGCCTTTTCAGTTCTGATATCAAAGATTCAGCCACATTTAATCCATAAATATGTTTATTTTTTAGCCATGTATAATCAATGTAATGCTATTAATGACTTAAATCAAACTTGAGAGGTTTAATAAGCCAATTTGCTGAATATAAAATATGACATAAAAAGAACGCCTGCAGAGTGCAAATAGTTATCAGTTACTACCACTTACCGTTACCGGATGACAAACTGTTATCAAATACATTAAATGCACCGTTTCCATTGCCAAAGCCAGGTTAGAGGGTGTAATAGCCTTACCTAAATCATTTAAACGTAAAGAGAGTGCTAAAGGCATAGAAACAATAGAAAATGGCGTAGCTCTTATAGAAAGGCGATGTAATTTAACTCAAGGTTACGGCATGACCAAACCTATGGTTGCCAGAGAAATTACCGCAAAGGCAAATCACTGGAAGGCTGATATAAGTTTGCAGACCTAAATAAACGCCAGAGCAATTCTTGCTTAAACAGCATTCATTAAAATGAGCTTTATAGCAATTATCATCAATATGAACCCTGCGACTTTATCTATTTTTTGTTTGTGACGATTGAAACGAGGCATTATATTAGGGTGTGATAACAATAACGCCACACCGCTGTACCAAATAAAATGAGCCAACATAATAATTACCCCATAACTTACTTGCATTATTAGCGGAGTATCTACAGAAACAACTTGCGTAAAAATACTTAAGAAGAAGATAGATGTTTTCGGATTTAATATATTGCAGGTAAAGCCTCGACGCATCGCATTTAAGGGCGACATTACTGCTGTTTGATTGTTGTGATCATTATTTAATAAATCACGTGTTGTTAATAACTGCCAGGCAATATAAATAAGGTAAGCCGCTCCTAGATATTTGATTGTCGCAAATAACCAGGCCGAGTTTGCAATCAAAACCGCTAATCCTGCAATCGAGTAGCTAGCATGTATACAAACCGATAAACACATACCTAAACTCATATATAACCCCGATAAACGACCATTATAGATACTCGTGCGAGTCACCATGACAAAATCTGCACCAGGTAACATTGCCATAAAAACAGCGATGGTGCTTACCGCAATAATTTCTGTCATGTAAGTACTTATTAACAACTCCATATTTCTCTCTCATCATTTAAAATAGTCTCATAGCAACTCACTTGTTACTGTGCAGCTATGTTAATCTATGAGAAATTTAAAACAATACACCTATTTGTAAAAGGACTTGTGCTTGATGGACACAAATAAACTGATCCCCTTATTATCTGATATGGCTATTTTGGTAACTGTCGTTGAGCAGGGCAACTTTAGTAAAGCGGCAATAAAACTTGGGGTAACACCTTCAGCGGTAAGTCGCCAAATTAGCCGATTAGAAGATGCTTTAGGCATAAAGCTATTACAACGCACTACACGGCAACTAGCGTTAACAGAGTCTGGAACATTAACCTTTAATTATTGTAAACAGATGATAGAGTCTGCAGAGCAAGCCGTTAATGCCAGTAGCTCGACAACATCGACAGTTAGTGGCTTGTTGAGAGTGGCAGCACCAAAATCACTCGCCAATCGCGTATTGCGACCACTGTTTGCTGAGTTTTTAAAGTGCTACCCTGATATTCAATTGCATTTAAAAGTAACCGACCGGATTTTAGACCCTATTCATGACGGTGTTGATTTCTTAATTCATATCAATGACAGCCCGATTGAAGCTTTGGTCAACGTTAAAATTGGTCGCAGTGAACAAGTGTTATGTGCCAGTCCTGATTTTCTCGCTAACCATCCGCTGCCAAAACACCCCGACGATTTAAAAGATTTACCCTGCCTTTGCTTAGGTGAAAATATGTCCGATAGCCGTTGGCGATTTAGTCAAAAAAATCAACAAACAACCGTACAAGTCACTGGTTCATATTTACTTAACCACAGTGAAATGCGTCGAGACGCTATTGAACAGGGCTTTGGTATCGGCTCTCTGCCTGATTATATCGCGCAACAGGGCATTAGCAGTGGCAAGCTCATTCCACTTTTGGAAGATTGGCGGTTACAAGGTAATTACCAAGGTGATATTTGTTTGCAGTATGTACAAAGTAAATATTTACCCAATAAGAACCGCATTTTTATCGATTTTATGAAACAAAAGTTACGAGGAATTCAGCACAACTAGTGAGGCGTTAAACCATTAATTTATAGACACTCACGGTAAAAAGCTAAAAATATGATAAACATACTCCAATATTTATGGAGTCCTCACCTATAAGAAATATTTTGACAATATATTTGTGTGTTAAAGAAAGGTGCAGTCAATTTTCTCCCAAAATAACAATTTTTCGGCAAGGTTATTCACCCAAAGTCTTGGGTTAATAATTCACACCTGTTTTTAATGTCTTCAAGCAAAGAGTTTATTGCAATGGCTTAAGCTATGTCGTCGCTTTAATTGCTGATGCTCGCAGTAATCACTCAGCACATCTTCATGGCCGATAGCACCATGAAATTGTGTTCTAAATTCGGTGGTGATCATTAACTGTGGATCTTCACTAATAATGAGAATTCTCGTTCAGGATTTTCTTGGCTGTAACTAGATTGAGTTAAATCAATTGAAAAATTTACGTCAAAAGTCGTGAGAAAACTATAAAAAACATCACAAAAAATAAGAAAATTTAAAAACCTCCTAAGCTATGTACTGAATGGTCACTTATAGCCAATTGCGGACATTAAGTCTTTACAAATTCAGGAGCATATTTAGGGCAATATTAGCCAAAATTACTGCTCACTTGTAGGGCAAGTTTAAGCTCATTGCCGACTGTGGCGTTTCATCTCAGAGCGCTAACTTTTGCGACTTAAGATACATAGCAAAGTGTAAATTTTACACTTTGCTAACGATCACTTAGATACGAAACCGGACGTTAGCCTTGGCTTATCTAGCGACATTTGAATCGATGAAAATCAGCCCTGCGTAAGATAATAGAATTGTTCTAAATTTCATCAGAAATCTATAAAGTCAAAAATTCTTATTTGATTAGTAAATACCAAAGCGGACATTAGATTAATATGATTTTCGGTATTAAATTCTATGATTTTATGGCGTTTCGGGGTACAAACCGAGATAGCTATTGTGCGCCGGCTTGAGCGTAGTTTAACCTATTCATTATTCATTATT